>JANMSV010000259.1:0-22790 GCA_031389685.1 Betaproteobacteria bacterium | reverse complement strand
CGCAGGGTCTCGACAAGCGCGGTATCCAGCCGGGCGACGTGGTCTACGTGCGCACCGGATGGGGCGAGCACTGGCGCGACCCGGATACCGAGAAGGTCTACTACACCAAGGCGCCGGGCCTGTCCTACGACGCCGCCAGGTACCTCGGCGAGCGGCGCGTGGTCGCCATCGGCCTGGATACGCCGTTCGTCGACCCGGTGCCCGAAGGCATGCTGACGGGCAAGGCCGGGCCGGCGGAGGGCACGCCGGCGGGGCTGCCGTTCGCCGTGCACCACCACCTGCTCACGCAGATGGGCATCCACCACATCGAAAACGCTAAACTGGACGAACTGGCGCGCGACAAGGTTTGGACGTCCTGCACCATGATCCTGCCGCTGAGGGATCGGGGCGCGGCAGGCTCGCCGGTGCGGCCGGTGGCGATCGGCGTGCCGGGCTGACCATGCGCGCGTACTTTATCCGGGCCGGCGACGGCCCGGCGATCCTCGAAGCGCGCGACACCGCGCCGCCCGAGCCCGGCCCCGGCCAGATGCTGGTGCGCGTGCATGCCGCGGGCCTGAACCGGGGCGAGCTCATCAGCGCGCCCAAAACCCCCAAGGCAGCCGGCATGGATGCCGCGGGCGAAGTGGCGCAGCTCGGCGCGGGCGTCACGCAATTCAAGCCGGGCGACCGGGTGATGGGCCGCTGCCCGGGCGCGTTCGCCGAGTACGCGCTGATGGATGCCCGCGAGACGCTGCCGGTGCCGGAGAAGCTCTCCTGGGAGGAGGCCGCGTCAGTGCCGATCGCGTTCCTGGTGGTGTACGACATGCTGCTCGCGCAAGGCCGGCTCAAGGCGGGTGAATGGCTCCTCGTCACCGGCGTGACTTCCGGCGTGGGCGTGATCGCGCTGCAGGTCGCCAAGGCGCTCGGCGCGCGGGTGATCGGCACCTCGGGTTCGGCGCAAAAGCTGGAGCAGCTCAAACCCCTCGGCCTCGATCTCGCGCTCGTCACCCGCAAGCCGGACTTCAGCGCCGCGGTGCTGCAGGCCACGGGCGGCAAAGGCGCCGACCTGTGCATCAACAACGTCGGCGGCACGGTATTCGCAGAATGCGTGCGTGCGCTCGGCTTCGAGGGGCGGCTCGCGGTGGTCGGCACCATGGACGGCGCCCTCACGGCGCAGATGGACCTGGACGCGCTGCATTCCAAGCGCCTCACGCTGTTCGGCGTCTCCAACAAGCTGCGCAATTCCGCACAACGCAGCACGACAGTGCGCGGCTTCGCCGCCAGCCTGCTGCCCCTGCTCGCCGACGGACGCATCAAGCCGCTCATCGACCGCGTCTACGCCTTCGACGAGCTCCCGGCGGCCACGGCGCGCATGCAAGCCAACGCGCACGTCGGCAAGATCGTCGTAAGAGTTACAGCTTAGTTGGCGGTGATGTTGGCTTCGCGGACCACGCGGCCCCAGGTGTCGTACTCGCGCTTGATGTAGTCGGCAAGCTGGGCGCGCGTCCCGGGGACCGGCTCCATGCCCTGCGCCAGCAGTGCCGTGCGCACCACCGGCGCGTTGAGCACCTTCACCAGCTCCCGGTTCCAGCGCTCGACGATCTCCGCCGGCGTTTTCGACGGCAGGACGTAGGCATACCAGTTGGTGGCCTCGAAGCCGGGGTAGCCGGACTCGGCGATGGTCGGCACCTCGGGCATGAATTCGGTGCGGGTCGCGCTGGTGACCGCGATGGCGCGGATGCGGCCCGATTTGATGTGCGGCCCAGCCGAGATCGGCGTGGCGAAGATCGAGGCGATCTGCTTGCCGAGCAAATCCTGCATCGCCGGCCCACCCCCCTTGTAGGGCACGTGCACGATGTCCACCTTGGACATCATGCGGAACAGTTCGCCCGAGAGGTGGCCCGCGCCGCCAATGCCCGAGGAACCGTAGGTGAGCGTGCCGGCTTTCTCGTTGGCGAGCTTCACGTATTCGGCAAGCGTGCGCGCGGGCACCTCGCTGTGCACGACCAGCACGTTGGCGAAGCTCACCGCCATGGTGACCGGCGCCAGGTCCTTCAACGGGTCGTAGGGCAGGTTCTTGATCATGTGCGGCGCCACGGTGAGCGGCCCGACCGAACCGAGCAGGATCATGTGCCCGTCGGGCGTGCTCTTCGCCACATAATCGTGCGCAATGTTGCCGCCCGCACCGGCGCGGTTGTCGACCTGCACCGGCTGGCCGAGGGACTCCGCAACTGCCTTGGCAATGATGCGCGCGGCCGTGTCGGTGCCCCCGCCCGGCGCGAAGCCCACTACCATGGTGATCGGACGGCTCGGAAAACCGCCCTGCGCAAATACGCTGCAGGCCGTGAACAGTGCGGCCAACGCTAGCAACGGTCGATGCATGGTCATCCCCCCTTGAATACCGGTTTGCGCTTTTCCATGAAGGCGCGCCGGCCCTCCTGGTAGTCCGCGCTCTCGAAGCACTCCTTCACCCAGCCCGTGGCGAGCGCAGCGTCGAATTCGCGCGGAGTCCTGAGCAGCTCGCGGATGATGCGCTTGCCGGTGCGCATGCTGAGCGGCGCATTGGCTGCGATCTGTGCGCACAGCTCCGCGGCGCACGCCTCCAGGTCCGCCACCGGTACCACGCGCTGCACCAGGCCCATCTCGCGCGCCTCCTGCGCGCCGAACTGGCGCCCGGTGATCAGAATCTCGCGCGCATAGGCCGGGCCGACGGTGTCCAGCAGGTTCTTGGTCGCCGACGCGCGGTAGCCCAGACCGATGCGTGCCGCCGGGATGCCGAAGCGCGCGTCCTCCGCGGCCAGCCGCAAGTCGCAGGCGAGCGCGATGTTGACCCCGGCCCCAAGGCAATAGCCGCGGATCACGGCGAGCGTCGGCTTGTCGCTCCGGACCAGGCGCAGCTGCGCGCCTTCCGCAATCTCCTCGTAGCGCTGCACGGCCTCGGGCCCGGAGCGCTGCTGCTCGAACTGCGAGATGTCGGCGCCGGATACGAAGGCCATGTCGCCGGCGCCGCGCAGCGCGATCAGGCGCACCTGCGCATCGGCCTCGAACCGGTCGAGCGCCGCCGGCATCGCCTCCCACATGTCCACCGACACGGCGTTGCGCCGCTGCGGATTGTTGAACACGATCCAGCCCACCGCGCCCTGCTTTTCCGTCAGCAGCCGCTCGCTCATCCTCAGATCGCCTTTGCCGCGCGCAATTGCGCGATCTCGCCCTTGCCGTAGCCAAGTTCCGCCAGCACCTCGTCGGTGTGCTGGCCAATCTCGGGCGCCGCCGCCTGCAGGCTCGCCGGCGTGCGCGACAGTTTCACCGCCTGGCTCACCACCCGGAACCGGCCGAGCGAGCGATGCTCGACTTCGCCCGACGCTTCGACGTGCCGCACCTGCGGATCCGCGAACATCTGGTCGATCGAGTAGATCGGGCCGCAGGGCACGCCCGCCGCATTGAGCGCCTCGATCCATTCGGCGCTGTTCTTCGCCGCCAGCGCCGCGTTGATCGCCTCGTTCAACTGCGCGCGGTGCTGCGCCCGCCCGGTCGGGTCGGCGAACTCGGGGCGCGCGAGCAGGTCCTCGCGCCCGATCGTCGCGCACAAACGCCGCCACATGCCCTCGCCGGAAGCGGCGACGTTGATGTGCCCGTCCGCCGTCTTGTAGGCGGAGGTCGGCATGCTGGTCGGATGGTCGTTGCCGACCTGCTCCGCTACCTCGCCCTCCTTCAGGTAGCGCGCGGCCTGGAAATCGAGCAGCGTGATGCCCGCCTGCAGCAGCGACGATTGCACCCACTGGCCTTTGCCGGAGCGCTCGCGCTCGAGCAGCGCGGTCATGATGCCGAGCGCCGCCAGCAGGCCCGCCGAGACGTCCGCGATCGCGGCGCCGGCGCGCACCGGACCCTGGCCCGGGAAGCCGGTCACCGACATGAAGCCGCTCATGCCCTGCGCGATCTGGTCGAAGCCCGGCCGGTCGCGGTACGGCCCGTCCTGGCCGAAACCGGAAATGCTGGCGAGGATGATGCGCGGGTTGATCTTCACCAGCGACTCGTAGTCGATGCCCAGGCGGAACTTCACGTCCGGGCGGTAGTTCTCCACCACCACGTCGGCGCTTTTCAGCAGGCGCTCGAATACCGCGCGCGCCTCCGGCAATTTCAGATTCAGCGTCATGGCGCGCTTGTTGCGCTGCAGGTTCTGGAAGTCCGATCCGCTGCGCGCCCCACCCATGCCCTCGTTCGGATCCAACCCCGGGGGGGACTCGATCTTGATCACATCGGCGCCGAAGTCGGCGAACTGGCGCACGCAGGTCGGGCCGGCGCGCACGCGAGTGAGGTCCAGGATGCGCAGGTGCTGCAATGCCAGGGAGGCGGTGATGCGTGGCATGGCGCGCGCTAGCGTAGGGCGGTGACACGCAGATTGGAGAGCACCAGGCGGTCCACCAGGTTGCGCACCAGCGCCCGCGTGAGCTGCAGCTGCGCGCCGCCGCTCATGCGTGCCAGCGCCGCAGGGTCGAATTCGGCGAGCAGCAGCCGGGTCATCGATTCCACGGTCGCGTGGCGCGGCAATTCGCCGCCCCAGATGTAGGCCATCTCGCCGAAGCACTCGCCGTGGTTGACGACATTCAGCAACCGCCCGCCGCGCGTGACCTTGACCTCGCCCTCGGCGAGGAAGAAAAAGCTGGTGCCCTGGTCGTTCTCGCGCACGATGGTCTTGGCCTGGTCCACGCGCGACCACTTGCCCGCCTTCACCAGCTCCCAGATCTCGGCATCGGCGAGGTTGGCGAGCATCGCCACGCGCTTGAGCGCCATGTAGCGCTCGGTGTCGGGGATTGCGTTCGCCGGCAGTACCAGGCGCACCACCCTGGAGAGTTCGAGCGCGAACTCGGCCCAGGTCGGGTAACGCGCGTCGGGCCTCTTGCGCAGCGCGCGCAGGATCACCGCGTCGAGCTCCTTCGGCAGGTCCTTGCGGATCTCGCTGGGCGGCAACGGATCCAGTTCCCGGATTTTCTTCAGCAGCGCGTCCAGATTCTCGGCGCGCAGCGGCCGCTGGCCGGTGAGCAGCTCGTAGAGCACCACGCCCAGCGCGTACATGTCGCTGTGGTGGGTCAGCGTCCGCCCGGCGATCTGCTCGGGCGACATGTAATAGGGCGAACCCATCGTCGCCGTCTGCACCGCCTGGGCTTTCCTGAGGCAGGCGGCGCCGAAATCGGCGATCTTCACGTCGGTGCCGTGCGCGATCATCAGGTTGGCCGGTTTGATGTCGCGGTGCACGATGCCTTCCTTGAAAGCGTAGTCGAGCGCGCCGCAGCACTTGAAGCCGATCTGCAGTACGTCGGCCACCGGCAGCAGGGTCTCGGGCTTCGTATGGGCCGCCAGGTCCCCGCCGGTCACCAGCTCCATGGCGATATAGCCGGAATCCTCGCCCACCGCGGCATCGAGGATGCCCACGATGTGCGGATGCTTCAGCTTGCCGGCAAGCGAGGCCTCGTTCAGGAACTGGGAGCGGTATACCGTGCCGAATTCCGGGTCGCGGAACACCTCGGGTTCGATGGTTTTAAGCGCCACTTCGTTGCCCGAAAAGGTGTCCCTGGCCAGGTACACCGTCCCGGTCGCGCCCTTGCCGAGCATCTTGTGCACGTCGTACTTGCCGACCTGAAGGCTCAGGCCGAGATCGATGGCTTCCGGCACCGCCACATTGACTCCCACATTGCCTCCCGGACCGGGATGTTACTGCATGACGCGCTTGCCGAGCGCGCGTCGAGGGCTGAAAATCCGCTACTCCAATCGTCCAATCCCAGGCGCGCATGGCCCACAAGGAAGTTCCGGTCGAGTTTCTCGAGTTTGGCATGTTCGTCGCCAAGCTCGACCGGCCGTGGACCGAGACGCCGTTCGTGTTCCAGGGCTTCGTGCTGAACACCGAGCAGCAGCTGACCGCCCTGAAGAAATACTGCAAGAAGGTGTACGTCGACCCGGAGAAGATGCAGGTGGTGGTGGCGCCCCATCTGCTCACCCTGCCGGCCTCGACGCGCACGGTGATCGCCGAGCAAGCCAGGGAAAAGGTGCGTGGCGCCGTGGTGTACAAGGAACTCGCCAGCGTCGAGGAGGAGCTGCCGCGCGCGCGCAGCGTCTTCACGCAGACCAACGCCATCGTGCAGACCATGGCGCGCGCCGTGGTGAGCGGCAACGTGCTGGACGGCAACCGCGCCAAGCAGGCGGTCGCCGAGATCACCGACTCGGTGGTGCGCAATCCCGATGCCATGATGCTGCTGGTCACCATGCGCGACAAGGCGGAAGAAACACTCAACCGCGCAACCCAGGTGTCGGTGTACATGACCGTGTTCGGCCGCTTCCTGCAGCTGGAGCGCGAGCGCCTTGAGCTGCTGGGCCTGATGGGCCTGCTGCAGGATGTCGGCATGCTGAGACTCCCCCCCGGCATGCCCGCCCGGCGCAGCGACCTGAGCGCCGCGGAGGAGGAGACCTTCAAGTCCCATGTCACGCGCAGCGTGGAAATCCTCAGCCAGACGCCGGGGCTGCCGACCGAGCTGCCCGGCCTCGCCTCGCTGCACCACGAGCGCTACGACGGCAGCGGCTACGCACGCGGCCTGAAAGGCAGCGCCATCTCGCAGATGGGCGCCATCGCCGGCATCGTCGACACCTTCGACATGCTGACCGCGCCAACGCCCTACGGCTTGCAGATGCCGCCCTCCAATGCGCTGAACGTGCTGTTCCGGAACCGCGGCACGCAATTTCACGCCGCGCTCATCGAGCAGTTCATCCAGTGCGTGGGCGCCTTCCCGGTGGGCAGCGTGGTGGAGCTGAACAGCGGCGAGGTCGGCGTGGTGATCACGCAGAACCTGGTCAAGCGCCTGCAGCCCCGCGTCATGGTGGTGCAGGACGCCAAGGGCAATCCCATCCACCCGCACAAGATCCTCGACCTGGTCAACGAGCCGATGGCGACGCCCGACGAGCCCTACCGCATCCGGCGCACGCTCGACCAGGCCACGGTGAAAATCGACTCGCGCGAGCTGTTCCTGTAAGCGCACGAGCGCCGTGGACGTCGCCGCGATACAGCATCTGCTCGACCAGTTCGGCCTGGACGCCGGCGCCATCGCCGCGCTGGACGGCCTCGGCACGGCGCTGAACGAACAGACGCCCGAAGCCCTGCAGGCGGCACGCGGCGAAAGCGCGCTGTCGAGCGCCACCTCGCCCTTCTTCCTGCCGCTGCTGCCCGCCGGCATGTCCGAGCCCCAGCGCGCGCTGGTCACCGCGCTGTCGCTCGGCGCCCTGGGGCGCGAGTCGCTGCAGCGCCTGCTGCAGGAGTGGGCGGCCACGCTCAATCCCGAGGAACCTACCGAGCGCGCGCAGCGCGACTGCCGGCCGCTGCAGGACTTGCTGCGCGCGGGCGCGCTACGCGTGTACGCCGGCAGCGCCGCGCGCTGCGAGGCGGCGCTGGCCGCCGCCGAGCGCCTGGGCGCCGTGCAGCTCGCAATGATGGCCGAGGTGGCGGCGCGCGGCGCGCACGCACGGCCGGCCAGGATCTCCGGCCTGGGCGCATTCATGCAGCAGCTGGGCGACTGCGTCGAGGCACGCCGCGCCGACGGCCGCCAGCTGGCGCTGCTGTTCGTGGATTGCGGCATTATCGGCCGCATCGACGGCGTGTGGGGTTATACGGTGGGTGACGGCGTGCGCGACCGCCTGAGCGCGCGGTTGCGCAGCGAAGTGTTGCGCGAGCAGGACCTGCTCGGCGATCCGGGGCGCGACGAGTTCGCCTGCGCGCTCGCGTCCGTGCAAAGCGGAGGCGTGGCGCTGCTCGCCGCGGAGAAGATCCTGCGTACGCTGGATGCACCCGTGTGGGTCGACGCGGATGAGGTCTACGCGCGCCCGGCAGTCGGCATCGCGGTGTTCCCCGACCACGCCCAGGGCGCCGTGGCACTCCTGCAGCGTGCGCGGGTCGCCAGCCGCGCAGCGCGCGAGCGCCCCGAGCGCTTCGCGCTGTATGCCGCGGAACAGGAGCGCGACGAAGCGGAGCTGCTGGTGTACGAAAACCGGTTGCGGGCGGCGATCGCGCAGGACGCACTGCACATCGTGTTCCAGCCGCAGAGGGACCTGCGCTCCGGCCTGATCGTGGGCGCCGAGAGCCAGCTGCGCTGGCGCGATGCGAGCCTGGGCGCGGTGCCGGTGGAAAAAGCGATTGCCGCGGCCGAGTCCGCCGGCCTGGTGAATGAATTGACGTTGTGGCTGGTGAACGGCGCGCTGCGCAACTGCCGCGAGTTCCGCGATTCCGCCGGCCTCGACCTGCGCGTGGGCGTGAATCTTTCCGCCCGCAGCCTGCGCCAGCCCGACCTGCCGGAATTCGTCGCCAGCGCACTGCAGACCTGGAACCTGCGCCCCAGCCGCCTCACGCTGGAGATCACGGAAACGGCGCTCCTCGCGCGCAGCCTCGAATCGGTGGAGACGCTGCAGCGCCTGCGCGCGGCCGGCGTGCGCCTGTGCCTGGACGACGCCGGCGCCGGCTATGCCTCGCTCTCGTGGCTCGCCACGCTGCCGTTCCACGAACTGAAGATCGACCTCGCGTCGGTGGGCAACATCGCCGAAGTGCCGCAGAAGCTCGCCCTGGTGCAGTCGCTGATAGAATTCGGGCACCGGCTGAAACTGGAGGTCGTGGTGTCGGGCGTCGAGGACCAGGCCACCGCGGCGCTGCTGAAGGCGCTGCGCTGCGACATCCTGCAGGGATCGTTCGTCGGCGCGCCGCTCGACGCGGCGGGCTTCGTCAAGAACTACCGCGCCGATCAATGAGGAGATCCGGAACGTGCTGAATCGCCTGCTTTGCACCTTCGCAGCGCTGGCGCTGCCGCTTGCGGCGCTCGCGCAGTCCGGCTACCCGCGCAAGCCGATCCTCATGCTGGTGCCGCTGCAGGCGGCGAGCGCCGTGGACAACGCCGCGCGCATCGTCGCGCACAAGATGTCCGAGAACATGGGCCAGGCGATCGTCATCGAGAACCAGCCCGGCGCCGCCGGCCTGATCGGCGCCGAGCGCGTGGCCAAGGCGGCGCCCGACGGCTACGTCATCGGCGGCTTCAACGACAGCATCATGACCATGCTGCCCAACGTGCACGCGAAAATGCCCTGGGACATCCTGCGCGACTTCGTGCCGGTGTCGCTGGTGGCAACGATGGAGTGGGCGCTGGTCGCGCCGCCCGCCTCGCCCTACAGGAGCGCAGCGGACCTCATCGCCGCGGCGAAAGCCAAGCCGGGCGCGCTCAATTATTCCTCGGGCGGCAACGGCAGCCCCCAGCACGTGGCCATGGAACTGTTCAAATCGCGCGCCGGGATCTTCATGACCCACATCCCGTACCGCGGCGCGGCCGCCGCCGCGGTGGACACCGCCTCGGGCCAGGTGGACGCGAGCTTCTCCGGCATGCCGACGGTGTTCTCGATGATCAAGGGCGGCAAGGTGAAGCTGCTCGGCGTCGCCGGCCCCTCGCGCTCCGCGCTGTTCCCCGATGCGCCCGCGGTCGGCGAGGCGCTGCCCGGCTTCGTCTTCACCTCCAATTTCAGCGTGGTGGCGCCCGCGGGCACGCCGAAGGACATCGTCGCACGCCTGAACGCCGAGATCGTGAAGGCCACCAGCGCGCCCGAGGTGCGCGAGAAGCTCGTCGCGCAGGGCTTCACGGTGAACGCCACTTCGCCCGAGGAACTGGCGCGCTTCACGCGCGAGCAGCTCGCGCGCTACGCGGCGCTGTTCAAGCAGGCCGGCATCCGCGCCGACTGAATTTTCGCCTACGGCGTGCCGACGTAGTCGCGCTTGACCAGCTCCACGCCGTTGTGACGCAGGATGGCGTAGGCGGTGGTGACGTGGAAGTAGAAGTTGGGCAGCGCGGAGCCGAGCAGGTACTGCATGCCCTTGAAGGTCACCTCGCGCGCGCCGAACTTGAGCTCGATGGTCTTTTCCTCGCTGCCGTCCACCTGCGCCGGCTTGATGGTGCCGATGAACTCCACGGTCTTGGCGATGCGCGCCTTCAGCTCTTCGAGGGTTTTTTCCGTGTCCTCGTGCTTCGGATTCTCGATCCCGGCGAGGCGCGCCACCGCGCCTTTCGCCGTGTCGCAGGCGATGGTGATCTGGCGCGTGAAGGGCAGCATGTCGGGGTAGAGCCGGAATGTGGCGAGCACCAGCGGGTCGATTTTCTTCGCCTCGCAGTGCGCCTGCGCCTTGTCGAGCAGCGTGAACAGGTTGTTGAGCATGTTGGCGAAGCGCGGCGCGCTCGCCTGGTACATCGAAATGGTCATGGGATTCCCGGAAAGTGTGCACAAGTGAACGGCGCATTCTATCCCCGCCCCGCACAATGCGCGTCCCAGGAGGCCGCATGAGACCGCTGTACGACCCCGCGATCGCGCTGCAGTTTTTCAAGTCCGCCGGCAAGCCGGAGAAATTCGCGCCCGGCGCGACCATCTTCGCCGAGAACGAGAAGGCGCGGCCCATCCTGCTGCAACGCGCCAAGATGTATTACGTGTACGAAGGCGAAGTGAACCTGGTGGTGAAAAAGAAAGTCATCGGCAGCGCGAACAAGGGCGAGGTGTTCGGCGAGCTGGCGCCGCTGGCGCACGCGCCGCGCAGTGCGGCTGCGGTGGCGAAGACCGCCTGCCGCGTGATTGCGCTGGACGAGCGCGAGTTCCAGGGCGCGCTGATGAACAAACCCGCCTTCGCGCTGATGCTGATGAGCGTGATGGTGGCGCGCTTGCGCCAGACCATCGCCGCACTACACGCGGAGGGCAAGCTCTCGGTGGCCGGCGCCTGGAAGGAGGCCGCCGTGTTCGACCGCCGCCAGCTCGCCGACCTGGTGCAGGGCCTGACCAACGATCCGCAGATCTACTACGACCGCGGCGCGATGGTGATCAAGGAAGGCGCCATGGGGGCGCGCATGTACGCGGTGCTCGAAGGGCGCGTCGCGGTGAGCATCTCGGGCAGCATGGTCGAGCGCATCGGCCCCGGCGGCGTGTTCGGCGAGGCCGCCCTGGTGGACCAGACGACCCGGCTGGCGAGCGTGCAGGCCGAGACCGATTGTGCGCTGCAGCCGGTCGGCCGCGCCGCATTCCTCGAGCTGGTGAAGGTCAGCCCGGTGTTCGCCGAGCGCATGCTGGCCTCGCTCGCCGAGCGGCTGCGGCTGCTCACGGCAAGGCTGAACTGAACGTCGCCGCGCGACGACGCTCCGCGTCGGAACCGAATCGTGCCGCGCAGGTCGAAACCTGAACCCGCACGGGAGATCCAGATCATGCGCCATGTCCTCATCGCCCTCCTGGCCGCGCTCGGTGTTGCCGCCTGCGACCAGCCGCAATCCGGGACCGCCGTCGCGCCGGTGCCCGTCGCCATCAAACCGCTGCCCGAGCAGGCGCCCGCGCCACAGCCGGTACCGGCGGCGGTGGAGCCGAAGCCCTCCGCCGATGAGCAGCTCACCGCCAGGGTCAAATCCGCGCTGCGCGACACGCGCAAAGTGGATGGCCAGGGCGTCGGCATCAAGGTCGCCGAGGGTGTGGTCACGCTCTACGGCACCGCGCCCGCCGGCGACGAAAGCCGGAAAATCGCCGCGTTCGTCGGCGGCATCGAAGGCGTGCGCTCGGTGGTGAACAAGCTGGTCATCGTGCGCGGGTCGTAGCCGCGCTGCGCGCGGCCCGAAACGTGCCGAGGTAGGCCGCGCGCCTTTCCCCGGGCGTGCGCCCCAGCGCGCAATAGATCGCGTGCGGTGTCACCACCGGATCGGCCACGCCCAGCGCGTTTGCATGGTGGCTCGACCAGCGGTACGCCGAAGGCCGCGTGACGATTCCGGCGCGCACCGGGTTCAGTTCGATGTAGCGCATGCAAGCGAGCAGGTAGCGTGCCGCAACTACCGGCGTCGCGTCGAGCGCGTCCATGCGAGCGCCGAGCTCGAGCATCATTCGAGTTGCCGCATTGCGGCGCGCGGGCGTGGCCAGCAGGTGCACATGGCTGCCCATCAGCGCATAGGCATGCACGGAACACTCGCACCCGTCCGCTGCCACTCGCAGGTGCTCGAGGTAGTCCGGCCGCTCGAGCGCGCAGCCGCGCTGCACCAGGTGCAGAGCAACCCCGGGGTCCTCGGGACAGGCAAGGCGGGCCATGCGCCATGCAACGGCCCGGGCGCGGCGGCGGTTGACACAGCCGCGGTAGGATGGGCGCCTGGCCACAGACCGAGGACCGACATGAGCGCCCCGCAAAAGCCCGCCCCCGCAGCGCACCAGGATCCGATCCAGGAACTGGCGGAGAAAATCTTCGTGCAGCTTTGCGGCAATGTGTACAGCGTGAGCGGCGGTGAAAAACCGCAGCCCAAAGCGGTGGCGCAGCTGAGTTTCAAGCTGGCCGAGGTGTTCCAGGCGGCGAACTACGAATTCAACCCCAGCGCCATCGCGGCACGCGCGGCGAAGGAGAAGTCCTCGGTCCAGATCGACTCGGTGCAGATCGACTTCGGCGCGGTCGGCAAGTCCTAGCCTCCGGCCCGGACCGCGCAAGCTGAGCCCGCTGCCGGTGACGCGGCCGTAGAACATTGAAACAAGTCTTCTACGGCTGGAAGATGGTGGCCGCCGGCTCGGGCATCCAGTTCCTGCAGTCCTGCCTGCTGCTGCAGTCCTTCGGCGCCTACGTCGCGGTGCTGCGCGACGACCGCGGCTGGTCGAAAACCGAGCTGTCCTTCGCCGCGGCGCTGCACCAGATGGAAGCCGCGATTCTCGGCCCCTTGCTCGGTTGGATCATCGACCGCTTCGGCGCGCAAGGGGTCGTGCGCACCGGCGTGGTGGTGCTGGGCATCGGCTTCATGCTTTTGAGCCAGATCGAGTCGCTGTTCGCCTTCTACGGCGCTTTCATCGTCGTCGCGCTGGGCTCCAGCCTGTGCGGCTTCATGCCGCTCAACGTCGCGCTCATCTACTGGTTCGACAGGAAACGCGCGCGCGCACTGTCCACCCTCGGCCTCGGCCTGGCGCTCGGCGGCATCGCCGTGCCGCTGGTGGCCTGGTTCATCGCCACCTACGGCTGGCGCGCCACCGCCTTCGGCTCGGGCGTGATCATCCTGCTCGCCGGCCTGCCGCTGTCCTTCGTGATCCGCGGCCGGCCCGAGCTCTACGGCGAGTGCGTGGACGGCGTGCCGCTGCCGGAGACGCCGAGCAGGCTGCAGGCGATGCAGACGAAGGGCTCCACGCGCGATTTCACCGCGCGCGAAGCGCTGCGCACGCCCGCGTTCTGGCTGCTGTCGCTGGGGCACGGCTTCGCGCTGTTCGTGGTCACCGCGGTGAACGTGCACGCCATCACCCACATGAAGGAAGGCCTTGGCTATCCGGTGGAGACGGCGGCGCTGTTCATCATGCTGATGACGCTGGCGCAGATCGGCGGCATCGGCATCGGCGCGCTCACCGGCGACCGGTTCGAAAAGCGCCTGATCTGCGCCTGCTGCATGGTGATGCACATGGGCGGGCTGCTGTTCCTTACCTACGCCAGCAACGCCGCGATGATCGTGGCCTTCGCCGTGCTGCACGGCACCGCCTGGGGCCTGCGCGGGCCGTTCATGCAGGCGATCCGCGCGGACTACTTCGGCGTCAGCGCCATCGGCATGATCCTCGGCCTGTCGTTCATGGTCATCGTGGTGGGCCAGATCGGCGGGCCGATGATCGCAGGGGTGCTGGCCGACGCGACGGGGAACTACCGTGCCGGGTTCACGGTGCTCGCGCTGCTGGCCGGCCTGGGGTCGGTGTTCTTCCTGCTGGCGAAGAAGCCGCCGCGTCCGGCGGTGCCTGCGGCCCTGATGACCTAGAATCCACACCACCGCAACCCGAGACTCCGCCATGACCCTAGTCCGCATCGCCGCCGCCCTGCTTGCCGCCGCTGCACTGCACACCGGCAGCGCCGCCGCCCAGGCCTATCCCTCGAAGCCGATCCGCCTCATGGTGCCGTTCCCGCCCGGGGGCTCGACCGACATCATTGGGCGCATCGTGGCGCAGAAGCTTTCGGCGCAGCTCGGCCAGCCCGTGGTGGTCGAAAACCGCGGCGGTGCCGGAGGCACCATCGGCACTGCCGTGGCGGCGAAAGCCGCCCCGGACGGCTACTCGCTGATGGTGGGTACCACGAGCACGCACGTCGTCGCGCCGAGCGTGTATGCGAAGCTCGAGTACGACCCGGTGAAGGACTTCACGCCGGTCAGCCTGATGGCCGTGACGCCCTACCTGCTGGTGGTGAATCCGGCGGTGCAGGCGAAGACGGTGAAGGAACTCGTGGACCTGATGCGCGCGCAGCCCGGCCGGCTGAACTACGCCTCGGCGGGCATCGGCTCCACCACCCACCTCGCGATGGAGATGCTCAAGTCCGCGTCCGGGACCTTTGCCTTGCATATTCCCTACAACGGCAACGGGCCCGCGGGCGCGGCGACCATCGCGGGGCAGGTGGAGATCCTCTTTGGCAGCCTGCCGGCGGTGCTGCCGCACGCCAAGTCGGGGCGCGTGCGCGCGCTCGCGGTCGGCACCCTGAAGCGCTCGCCTTCCCTGCCCGAGGTGCCGACCGTGGCCGAATCCGGCTACCCGGGATTCGATGCGTCCTTATGGCTCGCGATCATGGCGCCGGCGGGCACGCCCGCGCCGGTGATCGAGCGCCTGCACAAAGAGGTGGTGGCAGCGGTGAGCGCGCCCGAAACGCGCGACCTGCTCGACAAGAACGGCGCCGAGGTGCTCACCAGCACGCCCGCGGAACTCGCGGCGATGATCCGCGAGGGCGTCGCCAAGTACGCCAAAATCGTCAAGACCGCGGGGGTGACGGCGCAGTAGCAACGCCCCGGCTCAGGGCGCGGCGACCCTGATGCGCCGCACCTGTTCCTTCGCCAGCGCGCCGGTCTGGTAGTCGGCGACCGCCTGCTCGATCTCCTCGCGCGTGTTCATCACGAAGGGGCCGTACTGCACCACCGGCTCGCGGATCGGCTTGCCCGCCAGGAGCAGCACGCGCGCGCCCTGTTCGCCCGCTTCGATGCGCACTGAGTCGCCGTCGGAGAGCAATCCCGCGGCGCGGTGCGCCAGGGACTTCTTGTCCTCGCCCACCGCGGCTTCGCCTTCGTAGGCGTAGAGGAAGGCGTTGTGGCCCGCCGGTAGCGGCGCTTCGAACACGGCACCCGGCTCGAGGTGCAGGTCCCAGTAATGCGGGTCGGTCGAGCCACCCTGCACCGCGCCGGCTTTGCCGTTGAAGGTGCCGGCGATGACTTTCACCGTGCCTTTGTCGAGCGCCACCACCGGAATCGAATTGGCCGGAATATCGCGGTAGGCCGCGGGCTTCATCTTCTCCTTCGCCGGCAGGTTGAGCCAGAGCTGGAAGCCGCGCATGCGGCCTTCGGTCTGCTGCGGCATCTCGGAGTGGATGATGCCGCGCGCGGCGGTCATCCACTGCACGTCGCCGGGCCCCAGGTCGCCGGTGTTGCCGCCGTTGTCCCGGTGCTGCATGTGGCCGTCGAGCATGTAGGTCACGGTCTCGAAGCCGCGGTGCGGGTGCGAAGGAAAGCCGGCGAGGTAGTCGTTCGGGTCGTCCGAGTAGAACTCGTCGAGCATCAGGAACGGGTCGTGGCGCGCGAGCTGGCTTGCGCCGAGGCTGCGGCGCAGCTTCACGCCGGCGCCGTCCGAGGCCGGGATCGAGGGGATGATTTTTTGCAGGCTGCGGGTGGTCATGGCCGTTGTTCCTTTCTCAGGCTGCGATTCTTTCCGGCTGCGCGAGCTTGCGCAAGCTGCGCTGCGCGGCGGCGACGGATGCCTTTTTCTGCGCTTCGCCGATGGCGAGACCTTCGGCGTACACCAGCTCCAGGTCCGTGATACCGATAAACGCGAGGAAATTGCGCAGGTACGGGGTCTGCGTATCCGCCGGGGTACCGGCGTACAGGCCGCCTCGGGCGGCGAACACGTAGGCCTTCTTGCCGGTGAGCAGGCCGACCGCGCCTTTCAGTGGATCACCAGATCGGGCGAGAGCTGGCGCAACGCATCGGCGAACCCGTCCGCCCCGATATCCAGCTGGGCGCCCGCGCTGCGGCTGCTCGCAATGACCTCGATGCCCGGATTCCCTTCGAGCGCACGGCAAATGCGTGCACCGAAGTTGCCAAAACCGCCGATCACCACCACCCGCATATTGCGGTCTAGCTTCGCATCGCTTTTGCCATCGTCGCCCGCCCCCGCCAACCAGATCTTGCTAGATTCTGTCGCGCCAGTACCCCGGTCGTCGATGCGTGTGCGCCACCGCGACGATCAGAATATCGTTGCCCTCGCGTACGTAGATCAACCCGTACTGAAACCTTCGCAGGAGACAGCGGCGAAGCGTCGACCCCAGTGGATGCCAGGCCAGCGGAAAGCGCCGGATGCGGTCGATCGCGGCGATTGTTTCCAGTAGAAACGCGTCGCCTAAACCCGCCGATTGCTGGTTGTAGTACTGCACCGTCTCGTCCAGCTCGCGCTGTGCAACCGCGAGTACCCGGACATTCACTTCGCGCGGTACTTCGCCAGCACCTCTTCCAGGCGCAATGCCTTTATTTCTCCACGCCGGTATGCCGCGAGGCGGTCCTCCGCCTCTTTGGCCCACAGCCGATCGATGGCAGGGTCCGGTTCGTCGAGACTCGTCAGAATATCGTCCACGAGTTCAATGCGCTCCTCCGCGGACAGTTTGCGCGCCTGCACGCTCAGCGTCTTGGTGGCCTCTGTCATCGCGTTGGTCTCCGGGTCGATTGCCGTTGACGGGATTCTAAACCCACTTCTCGCAACGTTACACTCACGCCGTGTCCGACGTGCCCCGCAAAATCATCCACCTCGACATGGACGCGTTCTACGCCTCCGTCGAGCAGCGCGACGATCCAACGTTGCGCGGCAAACCGGTCGCCGTGGGCGGCTCGCCGCAGGGCCGCGGGGTGGTCGCCGCCTGCAGCTACGAGGCGCGCAAGTTCGGCATTCACTCGGCGATGCCGATGGCGCGTGCGCTGCGCGCCTGCCCCGAGCTGGTGATCGTGCGGCCGGATTTTTCCAAGTACCGGGAGGCTTCGCACAAAGTGATGACCATCCTGCGCTGCGCCACAGCGTTGGTGGAGCCGCTGTCCCTGGACGAAGCCTACCTGGACGTCACCGAGAACCTGTTGAACGAGCCGCTGGCGATGGAAGTCGCGAAGCACCTCAAAGCGCGCATCCGCGAGGCGACCTCGCTCACCGCCTCCGCGGGCGTGGCGCCGAACAAGTTCCTCGCCAAGATCGCCTCGGGCTGGAACAAACCGGACGGCCTGACGGTAATCGCGCCCGAGCGGGTGGAAGCCTTCCTGCACAAGCTCCCGGTGGAGGCGCTGTGGGGCGTCGGGCCGGTCACCGCGAAAAAACTGCGCGCCATCGGCATCGAGAAGCTGGTGGATGTACGTGCGGCGGACGAGGAACGACTGCGGCGCACGGTGGGGAGCCTTGCGGAATGGCTCCGGCGCCTCTCGCACGGCGACGATCCGCGCCGCGTGACGCCAGACCGGCCGTGGAAGTCGATCTCCGCCGAAGACACCTATCCCGAGGACCTGAGCAGCGTGCGCGAGATGCGCGCCGAGATCGAGCGGCTCGCGCGGCGGGTGGCGGCCTCGGTGGCGAACAAGGGCCTTTACGCGCGCACCGTGACCCTCAAGGTGCGCTACGCGAACTTCACCACCGTCACGCGCAGCCACACGGAGGAGCTCGCGACGCAGGACGCGACACGCATCGCAGAGCGCGCGCTGGCGCTGCTGGAGCGCACCGACGCGGCGACGCGCCCGGTGCGGCTGCTGGGCGTCGGCGTGCACGGGCTGTCCAATGCGGAACAAGTTCACGCCGCGGGCGATTTGCTGTCGCCTTTGACCTTGCCAACTGCCTGATGCGCGGACTAACCTGTGGGTCCTCGCAGAGCTTCGGAACAGATGGCGCGCATCGCGGTGTTCAACCAGAAGGGCGGCGTCGGCAAGACCACGACGACGCTGAACCTTACCGCCCTGCTGGCCAAGCGCGGCGCGGATCCGCTGGTCATCGATCTCGACCCGCAGGCCCACCTCACCGGCATCTGCAACGCCTCGGTGGAGGCCTCCGAGCGCAGCCTGTACGGCTTTTACAGCCGCGGCGCGACGCTCGCGGGACTGATCAAGTTCGCCCCGGGGGGCTGGAAAGTCATTCCCTCGCACCTGGATCTTTCCAAGGTGGACGCGCAGCTCGGCAAGGGGCCGCAGGCGCTGAATCGTCTCGCCACCGGCATCGCGAAAGAGAACCTGAACACCGACCGCCCGATCCTGATGGACGCCTGCCCGATGCTGGGCGTTCTGTCGCTGAACGGCGTGTTCGCCGCCGACCGGGTGCTGGTGCCGATCTCGGCCGACTACCTGGCGGTGAAGGGCGCGGGCCAGATGGAGCGCACGCTGCGCGCGCTCGAGCACGTGCTGAAAAAGCGCGTCGAGCGCCGCTACGTGCTCACGCGCTTCGATGGCCGGCGCAAGATGTCCTGGGACGTCGAGAACAAACTGCGCGAGCGCTTCGGCGCGGAGCTGTGCGAGACGCGCATCAACGAAACCGTGAGCATTGCCGAGAGCCCGGCGCACCAGATCGACGTGTTCGCACACGCGCCGGAGAGCCGCGGCGCGGCAGACTACACGGCGCTGCTCGAAGAACTCACCGCCTGCGGCTTCATGCGCTAGGCGCGCGCGCCTATTTCGGCGTTTCCTGCTTGCTGATCATCGAGAGCACGCTCTCGAAATCCACGCCGTCCCCCGCCGCCGGGCCCGCCGCCTCGCGGCAATCGAGAATTTCGCAGTTGCGGTAGACCTGCTCGAGCTTTTTCTCCGCCTCGGCGCGATCGCGCCCGTGCACGTTGAGGTTCTCCACCAGCATGCCGGTGCGGGCGCGGATTCTGAAGGTGTACTTGAACATCGCGCCCGCGCCGGATGCGGCTACAGCAGCTGCCAGAGGATCAGCACGATGCCGGCGATGGAAACCAGCCAGCTCGCCGTGCGCAGCCACTGGATGCCGCCGAGGTAGCACACCGCGTAGGCGATGCGCCCATAGAAGAACAGCTGTGCGCCAAGCAGCGTCATGGCGTTGGTCTTGCCGATCACCACCGCCGCGAGCACCATCGCCGCGAACAGCGGCAGGTTCGCCGCCATGTTGCGGTTGGCGCGCACCGCGCGCCCGGCCCAGCCGGGCAGCTCGGGCAGGTTCTCGCGGTTGCCGACCGCGGTCATGAGTCCCCTGGTGCTCACCAGCGCCTGCACGGCGATCAGCATGTGGACGATGGCGAGGATTACCGACCATGCGAGCAACGTAAGTTCTGGTTTCATGCGTCCTTCCCTCCTTGATCCTGCGGTTGGGGTGCAGATTGCTGCGCGGCTACAGTATCACTAGCCGCGCCGGATAAGCGGATTCAGCAAGCCCGCCCGCCGCCGGCGAGACAGCCGTTCAGCTCTTTCAGCAGGTTCTGGAACTGCGGGTCCTCGCTCAGGAGCCGTCGCCCGACGGCGCGCAGCTTGTCGATGGTTTCCCGCGGCAGCTCGAAACTGGTCGGCAGATTCTTGAACCAGCTGCGCTCTTCGCGCGAAGGGAGGTAGTCGAAGGCCACCTGGATCGCATAGAGGTCAACCTTGTGGGGCGCCGGGAGCCGGAGCGCACATTGTTCGCCTTTGGCAGCCGAGCGCCGGTTGCAGCCCTCCACCAGGCGGGCGTCGGTGTTGAACTCCCTCATGGTCTGTTGCACCAGCTCGAGCGTATCGAAGGAGTAGTTGTCCAGCGGCACGGTGGCCGCGGTGGTGAGCGTGTCGATCAGGCCCGGGACGCTCGCGCTCCGGTCGCGCCCGGTCGCCGGGTTGGTGGCGGCGTTCACCACCAGCACGACCAGCTTGTCCACCTGCTTTTTGTTCATCCTCTGCAGCAGGCTCCACGGGTGGTTGGTGGAGGCGATCGCCTCGAGCGGCCCGCGCAGGCCGAGGTTGTCGGCGACCCCGCCGTCCGTGAGGTGAATGTACGGCCGCACCGACCCTTCGGCGGCGAGCGACAGCCGGATCTCCGCGCGCGCGGTGCGGCGCGCATTGACGCGCGAGGCGTGGTCTTCGGAGGCGAGCTTGACCCACGCCGGCTGGCGGTAGTCGCAGCTGCCGGCGTAATTCTGGAAGGTGAGCGCGCTCAACCCGCCGGGGAACGCCGAGGACGAGGCCGCGGCGCGCGCGAGCGGCACGCCCGCAAGGTCCGAGCACAGCAGGTCGAACTGGTCCTGGATGAACGGAAACTGCGCGCCGGTGCTCATGTCGGTGGCGTTCAGGACCACGAACGGGCGCCGGTTGCGCGCGATCACGTCGGCGTAGGTTCCGCCCTGGAACACCTCGCGGCCATAGAACTCAGCGGCGAGGTCGCTGCGCCCGTAGGCCGATGCGGCAAGCTTCAACCAATTGGCAGGGGACAGGGCGAGGTTGATGAGCTCGCTCTGGATCGGGCGGTAGAGGAACCGGTCCGGGAATTCGTCGAAGATCTGCTTGCCGCGCAGCGCGTAGTACGCGGCGGGGAAGCTGCCGCCGGAGATCGAGGAGATCACGTCCACCTCGTCGAGCAGCGAACCCTTTCGTCCCTGCCACTCGATCGTTGTGTCGCGCAGCGCCTCGAGCACGCCGTAGGCAAGCGCCGCCGCACGGGTGCCACCTCCGGAGAACGTCACGATCACGAACAGCTGGTCGCTGTTGTCGCCGCGCTCCAGCCGCTCGAAGCGGTAGCCTTGATCCGGCGCGTACTTTTGCAGCGGCGGATTTCCCGGCGTGAACGATGCGCAGGAGGCGGCCAGCAGCAGGCCGCCGAGCAGCGCGTGCCGCACGCGCGTCATGCGTCGTCCTTGCGGAAGAACGCGACTTGCAGCGGCTCGAGCACCGTCGTGTCCTGCACCGTCAGCGTGCGTGTGGCGGGGCGGAAGTTGTCGAGGTTGCCGAGCGCGAACACGTGCGTGCCGGCATCCACGCGCAGGACTTCGTTGGTGTTGCCGGCTGCCTGGTCGTCGATGTAGACCAGGCGATCCGTAGGAAACGTGACTTTCACGTATTCCATACGGCGTCGATCTCCTTCGCCGGCGCGCTAGAGCTTTTTCAGCACGGCCGCCGCGCGCGCGGCATCCTCGGCCGAGTCGAGCGCGAGAAAGCCCTTGAAACTGCGGCCGACCGCGGTCGCCGAGAACGCACGGAAGTTGATGCCCGCGTCCGCCAGCGCGCGCGCGATCGCCGCCGTCGTGCCAGGCTTGTCGCCGCCTTCGATGCGCAGCATGTGCATGTCCGGTGCCACGCCGAGGCCGGCGGCCTGCGCGGCCGCGACCACCTTCTTGCCTTTCACCGGCAGGACGAACAGCAGTCCCTTGCCCGGCATCTCGGCCGCGCGGCGCGCGAACGCGAACTCCAGATTGGCGCCCGCCTGCGCCACGGGGTCGAGGACCGCTGCCGCGCCCCCGGGCCGGTCGTCGATCGTCGCCTTCCACATCTCGCTGCGCGTGATCTTGAGTTTCATGGACTGCCTCCTCGTTTGTGCCCGGACCAGTATAGGCCCGGCCTATACTGATTGGGCAAGGAGGTGCACATGGAAACGAGGAGTTCTGTCGACCCGGGAGGCCGGCGCCTGCCGGTGAAGCTTGATTCGACCTCGAACGGGGAGTTCGAGCCGGTGCCTTTGTCGGCAGCCAATCGCGAGGCGAACCGGCGGGCGCACGATGCCGCGGCGCACAACGCGAAGCGGCTTGAACTCTCGAAAAGACAATTCCTGGTCTCCGCCTGTGGTGCGGCGTCCACCCTCCTCGCCTTCAACGCGGCGAACGCCGCCGCGGGGAAGACCGGCGGCTTCTTCGACCTGCCTGCCGAATCCGCGCTCGACCTGCAGCTCGCGCGCGCGCAGGTCGGCGCGGCCCGGAACGAGTTCATCCTCGACGTGCAGGGCCACTTCGTGGGCGTTCCCAAAGGGAATTCCCGCGGGCCGGAGATCTTCGTCAAGGACGTGTTCCTCGACTCCGACACCGACATGATGGTGCTCTCCTTCGTGCCTTCCGCGCGCGACGCCGAGCCGCTCTCGATCCAGCTGGCGGACTCCGTGCGCAAGATCGTCGACCGGCTGGAAGGCACCCATCGCCTCCTGCTCCATGGGCGAGTCAACCCCAACCAGGCGGGCGACCTCGAAGGCATGGACGAGCTGAAGGAGCGCTGGGGCGTTTCCGCGTGGAAGACCTATACCCAGTTCGGCCCCGGCGGGAAGGGCTACTTCCTGACCGACGAGGTGGGAATCCGCTTCGTCGAGAAGGCGCGTTCCCTGGGCGTGAAGGTTATCTGCGTGCACAAGGGACTGCCCTTCGGGCCGCGCTCCTACGAACACAGCCAGTGCTCCGACATCGGCCCCGTGGCGAAGCGTTTTCCGGACGTCAAGTTCCTCATCTACCACTCCGGCTTCGTGTCCTCCGTGCGCGAAGAGGCTTTTGAGCTTGGCGCGAAGCGCGATGGCATCGACACCCTGATCCGCTCGCTGGTCGAGAATGGTGTGAAGCCGGGGTCGAACGTCTACGCCGAGCTGGGGAGTACCTGGCGCTTCCTGATGCGTGACCCGGAACAGGCGGCGCACGCCCTGGGAAAACTATTGAAGCATTGCGGCGAGGACAACGTTCTGTGGGGCACGGATTCCATCTGGTACGGATCGCCGCAGGACCAGATCCAGGCGTTCCGCACGTTCCAGATTTCTGCGGAGCTGCGCGCGAAGCACGGCTATCCCGAGATCACTCCGGCGCTGCGCTCGAAGATCTTCGGGCTGAGCGGGGCGAAGGTTTACGG
>JANMSV010000254.1:0-3616 GCA_031389685.1 Betaproteobacteria bacterium | reverse complement strand
GCCTGCACATCCGGCGAGCGTACTGCTACTTCTTCTTCGCCGCCTTGGTCGCCGTGGCCGCGGCGGGCTTGGAATCCATGGCGATGCCCTTGTTCTTCTTGTAATTGGCGACCGCACGGTCCTGGGCCGTACCGTTCTGATCCGCTTCCTTCGCCTTCGCTGCTGCGGCCTTGTCGGCTTCGACCGCCTTCTCGGCATCGCTCTTGGGCGGCGCGGCCGGCAGCTTGGCGTGGGAGGCCGCGATCACGCCGGCCATCAGGCCGCCGGCAAGCGCGAGCAAGATCTTTTTCATAGCTTCTCCTTCATGTGCGGTGCGCCGGCGGGGACCGCGCCGCCCGCAGCGCCCTTGGCGCCGGACTTGACCTCGTTGTACCAGTACTCGTGGTGCTCCTTGGCCCAGACTTCGTCCACGGTGCCGGCGCGCATCGCCTGGTAGGCCCCTTCGACGCCGATCGTGCCCATGTAGATGTGGCCGATCGCCGCCGCGATCACCAGCAGCGCGGTGACCATGTGGATGATGCTCGCCTGCTGCATGGTCGAGCGCACCTGGTCGAAATTCGGGAATAGCAGCACCGCGCCCGAGCCCACCAGCGCCAGGCTGAGCACCACCACGCCGCCCCAGAACCAGGCTTTCTCGCCGCCGTTGAAACGCCCGGACGGAATGTGCTTGCCGGCGAAGAAACCGGGCGCCTTGGCGAACCAGCTGAAATCGTGCGCCTTCGGCAGGTTGTCCTTGAGGTACATGAGGATGAACACCACCAGGCTCACGGCGAACAACGGCGCGACGAAATTGTGCAGGTTCTTGGCGAGCGCGCTCAGCCAGGCGAACAGCGTGTAACCGATGACCGGCAGCAGGACGAACTTGCCGAACAGGATGATCAGGCCCGTGATGCCCAGCACCACGAAGCTGATGCCCATCACCCAGTGCGCCCAGCGCTCGGCGAGCGTGAAGCGCGCGATGAGCCGTCCGGTGGGCTTGTCGTGCAGCTTCACCGGTCCCATGGCGAAATAGATCGCCGCGAGCACGACCACCACCAGCACCACCAGCCATCCGCCGTAGAAGGTGATCGGGCCATTGCGGATCTGCCGCCAGGTGTTGCCGGCCGACTGCACCAGCACGTTGGCTTCCCGGCCCTTGATGCTGGTGGTGTTCTCCTGACTGCCTTCCTTGCGCACGTCGCGCCAGACCGGCGCGTTGTTGCCCGGCTGGTCGAGCCGGCGCTGCTGTTGCTGTTGCGCCTCGGTCTGCGCCTGTGCAAGCCCGGCGGTGGCGAGCACCGCCAGTGCCAAGCAAACCTTGAACAGCTTGGACATTCTCCCCTCCTGGTTGTGGCGCCCTACCTCTTACTGGTAGATGCGCTTGTGCTCGTGCTGGGCGAGCTGCCGGTTCTTGATCTGCTCTTCCCAGCTCGCGCGGTCGCCCTTGCTCCACTTGCCGCCGCCCTGTTCCGCCGCAAGCGGCGCATTTTCCCAGGCGCGCCCGTCGGGCTTGCCCTGGTACTTGCCCTGCTTGTAGACCACCACCTGCTCGGACTCGCCACAGCCGGCGAGCCCCAAGGCAGCGAGCACCGCAAATGCGAGCGCCGCGCGCTTCACGACTTGGCTCCCGCGGGCGGTTGCGCGCCCGGCTTGCCCGGACCGTAGGCCGTGCCCCAGCCCCACACCTCGGAGCCCTTGCCCCGGCGCAGCACGCGCTCGCGGTAGATGTCCGCAATCACGTCGCCGTCGCCGCCGAGCAGCGCCTTGGTCGAGCACATCTCGGCGCAGGCCGGGAGCTTGCCCTCGGCCAAACGGTTCCTGCCGTACTTCTTGAATTCGGCCTCCGACTTGTCGGCCTCGGGGCCGCCGGCGCAGAACGTGCACTTGTCCATCTTGCCGCGCAAGCCGAAGGCGCCCGCCTGCGGAAACTGCGGCGCGCCGAACGGGCAGGCGTAGAAGCAGTAGCCGCAGCCGATGCACAGGTCCTTGTCGTGCAGCACCACACCGTCATCCGTCCGGTAAAAGCAATCCACCGGGCAGACGGCCATGCAGGGCGCGTCGGAACAGTGCATGCAGGCGACCGAGATCGACTTTTCGGCACCGATGACGCCGTCGTTGATGGTCACCACGCGGCGCCGGTTCACGCCCCAGGGCACCTCGTTCTCGTTCTTGCAGGCGGTGACGCAGCCGTTGCACTCGATGCAGCGCTCGGCATCGCAGAGGAACTTCATTCTGGCCATGGCGTTCTCCTTATGCCTTCGCGACCTGACAGAGGGTCGTCTTGGTTTCCTGCATCATGGTCACCCGGTCGTAACCGTAGGTGGTGGCGGTGTTGACCGCCTCGCCGCGCACGATCGGCGCCGCGCCCTCCGGGTAGTAGGGCAGCATGTCCTCGCCCTGCCACCAGCCCGAGAAGTGGAACGGGATGAAGCAGGTGTCGGGACCCACGCGCTCGGTGACCTGCGCCTTCACCTTGAGCCTCGCGCCCGAGGGCGAGCTCACCCAGACGTACTCGCCGTTGCGGATGCTGCGGTCGGCGGCCGCCTTCGGATTGATCTCGACGAAGCAGTCCTGCTGCAGCTCGGCAAGCCACGGATTGGAGCGCGTCTCCTCGCCCCCGCCCTCGTACTCGACCAGGCGGCCGCTGGTCAGGATCAGCGGGTATTTCTCGTGCATCTTGTCGGCGACCGCCTTCTGCTGCACCGATTTGAACATCGTCGGCAGGCGCCATAGGACCTTGACGTCGTCATGCGTCGGATACTTCTCGACCAGGTCCGGCCGCGGGCTGTACAGCGGCTCGCGATGCTGCGGGATGCCGTCGGGGAAGTTCCACACGATGGCGCGCGCCTTGGCGTTGCCGAAGGGGTGGTTGCCGTGCTTCATGGCGACGCGCTGGATGCCGCCCGACAGGTCGTTGGCCCAGGTCTTGCCTTCGGCCTCCGCCTTCTCCACGTCCGTCAGTTCGTCCCACCAGCCGAGTTTCTTCAGCAGCACGTGGTCGAACTGCGGGTGACCGGTGGTGATGTCGGCGCCCTTGGGGTGCACGCCATCTTCGGCCAGCAGGTTCACGCCGTCCCTCTCCACGCCGAACAGCGCGCGGAAATTGCCGCCGCCGTCCATCATGTGCTTGGAGGTGTCGTAGAGGTTCGGCGATCCGGGATGCTTGAGCGCGGCGGTGCCGTAGCAGGGCCACGGCAGGCCGAAGTAGTCCCCGGTGAGGTCGTAGCCGGTCTTCGCGTCCTTGCCGCCGCGCGCGCGCAGCGTCTTCACGTCGAACACGTGCATGTTCCTCATGTGCGCCTGCAAGCGCTCGGGCGACTGGCCGGTGTAGCCGATGGTCCACGCCCCGCGGTTGATCTCGCGCAGCGTGTCCTCCATCGAGGGCTCCTCGCCGCCCTTGCCCTTGACCAGCCCGATGTTCTGCTTGCCGTCCTTCTTGCCGACGAGCTGGTCGGCGAAGCCCAGCTTCTGCGCCAGCTGGTACATCACCATCTGGTCGGTGCGCGACTCGAACAGCGGGTCGATCACCTTCTCGCGACACTGGAGCGAACGGTTGGAGGCGGTGACCGAGCCTTCGGTCTCCAGTTGCGTGGCGATCGGCAGCAGGTAGGCGCCGTCCTTGCGCACCTTGGCGAAC
>JANMSV010000248.1:0-4681 GCA_031389685.1 Betaproteobacteria bacterium | reverse complement strand
TCGATGAGTTCGACCGGCGTATTGCGGCGCGCGACTTCGACGGTAACCGGATCGTGCATGAAGGTGGCCGCCAGCGTGCGCACCTCATCGGGAAAGGTGGCCGAGAACAGCAGGTTCTGGCGCTTGGCGGGCAGGAGCTTGAGGATGCGCCGGATATCGGGGATGAAGCCCATGTCGAGCATGCGGTCGCCTTCGTCCAGCACCAGGATCTCCACGTAACGCAGGTCCACGGTGCGCTGCTGTACGTGGTCGAGCAGCCGCCCCGGCGTCGCCACCACGATGTCGACGCCGCGCTTGAGTTCCGCGATCTGCGGGTGGATGCCGACGCCGCCGAACACGCAGGTGGCGCGCAGGCTGAGGTACTTGCCGTAAGTGCGGATGCTTTCATGCACCTGCGCGGCGAGTTCGCGCGTCGGTGTCAGCACCAGCGTGCGCACGCGGCGCGGATGCTGCGGCCCGGCGGCGTTGAGCCGCTGCAGCAGCGGCAGGGTGAAGCCGGCGGTCTTGCCGGTGCCGGTTTGCGCCGCGCCGAGCAAGTCGCGACCGGCGAGCACCACGGGGATGGCTTGCGCCTGGATCGGGGTGGGGATCGTGTAGCCCTGCTCGGCGACAGCACGGAGCAGCTCGGCCTGAAGGCCGAGTGTATTGAAGTTGCTAATGACATTCTCCTGAGCACGGCCTGGGAAGAAACACTTCCGACCGGTTCAGGCTGATGCAATTCCAGGCTGGTGAATCGACGGTCCGGAATGGACCGTGAAACGACTGAGACGCTAACCGGATGTATGCGAAACAGAAACCCGACGCGCATTATACATGTTTGCGCTCCGCGAGTGCGGCGGCCTCATTGCCGGCCAGCGCGGCGAGCACGGTCGCGCCCCCGAGCAGCGTGGTTCCCGCCGGCACTTCGCCCGCGCCCAGCCACGCCCACAGCGGCCCCAGCACCACCTCCAGCAGCGCGAGCAGCGCGATCTCCGGCGCGGTGAGCGTGCGGCTGACGAGCACCAGCAGCATGCACGGCAGGCCGAGCTGGAACACGCCGAGCGTCGCGAGCACCAGGAGATCGCGTCCGCTGGCGGTGAACGGCAGAGCCCAGGGCAGCGTCACTGCCATCGACAGGAGCGCACCGAGCATCACCGCCGGCATCAGGTCCAGATGCGCCGCGCTTTTGCGCAGGGTCACGATATTCACCGCGCCGGCGATCGGGATCGTCAGGGCGAGCGCCATTCCCGCGAGGTGGCGTGGTTCCTCGGCGGCGAAGCTGGCGCCGAACATCGCGCCCATGCCGATGCTCGCGGCGGCGATCGCCAGCCAGCTGCGCGCCGGGATCGATTCGAGCAGCACGAACCAGGCGAGCAACGCGGTGCACAGGGGCCCCAGGCTCGACACCACCAGCACGTTGGCGGTGGTGGTGAGGGTGAGGGCGACGATGAAGCAGGTGAACATGATCGCCCACATCGCGCCCGATACCAGACCCGGCAGCCCCGCGGCGCGCAGTGTTTCCCAGGGGCGCTTGTCCTGCAGGAAGAGCAGGGCGATAAAGACAAAGGCCGCGGCAAAGCTAGAGCGCCAGAAGGCAATCTCGAAAGCGCCGGCGGACTGGATCTGGCGCGTGAGCACGCCGGCGAGGCTCCACAGCACCGGCGCGACGACCATCAGCGCCAGCGCCACCGCGCGCCTGGGCGGGGTGAGCGGGCTCATGCTGCCGCGCGCTGCAAGAGGAATTCGCCGAGCGCCTGCGCGGTGTGGCCGCGCGACGCACGCTCGGGTGGGCCCTGGTAGACCACTTTGCCGCCGGCGTCGCCGCCTTCGGGGCCGAGGTCGATGAGCCAGTCGGCTTCCGCAATGATGTCGAGGTTGTGCTCGATGACGACAACAGTATTGCCGGCGTCCACCAGACGGTGCAGGACGCGGATGAGTCTTTCCACGTCGGCCATGTGCAGGCCGACGGTGGGTTCGTCGAGGACGTAGAGGGTTTGGGGGCCTTGAAAGGCGGTCTCCCGTCTTCCGCGAGCGGAAGACGGGAGATCTGGAGAAACCCGGACCTTCGCGAGCTCGGTGACGAGCTTGATTCTCTGGGCTTCACCCCCGGACAGCGTCGGGCTCTGCTGTCCGAGCGTCAGGTAACCCAGACCCACATCCTGCAGCACGCGCAGGGCGTGATGGATCGACGCGTGCGCCGCGAAAAATTCCACCGCCTCGTCCACGCTCATCGCCAGTACTTCGCCGACCGTCTTGCCGCGCAGCTGCACGGTCAGCGTCTGCGGATTGAAGCGCAGCCCACCGCAGGCCTCGCAGCCCACCTTCACGTCCGGCAGGAAGCTCATCTCGATTTTCTTCTGGCCCTGGCCCTCGCAGGCGTCGCAGCGGCCGCCCTTGGTATTGAAGGAGAAGCGGCTCGCGCTCCAGCCGCGGATGCGCGCCTCGCTGGTGTCGGCGAACAGGCGCCGGATCGCGTCCCAGAAGCCGACGTAGGTGGCGGGGCAGGAGCGCGGGGTCTTGCCGATCGGCGCCTGGTCCACCTCCAGCACGCGCTCGACGAGTTTGCGGCCTTTGAGCGCCTTGCAGCCGATCGGCCCGCCGGCCTTCAGGCTGTCGTGCAGCACGTCGCGCGCCAGCGTCGATTTGCCGGAGCCGGACACGCCGGTGATCGCCACCAGCCTGCCGAGCGGAATTCGGAGATCGATTTTCTTCAGATTGTGCATCGAGGCGCCGGCGATCTCGAGGGCCGCCGCAGATTTCGGCACTGCACGCCGCGGCTGCAGCGGGTGGCGCAAGGGGTTGGCGAGGAAGCGTCCGGTGACGGACTCGGGCGCCAGCTCCAGTTCTTCCGCCGTGCCTGCGGCGATGACCCTGCCGCCCGCCTTGCCGGCGCCGGGGCCGAGGTCGATGACGTGGTGCGCGCGGCGGATGGTGTCCTCGTCGTGCTCCACCACCACCAAAGTATTGCCCTTGGCTTCGAGCTTCTCCAGCACGTCGAGCAGGATGCGGTTGTCGCGGTGGTGCAAGCCGATCGTGGGCTCATCCAGGATGTAGCACACGCCGCGCAGGTTGGAACCGAGTTGCGCCGCGAGCCGGATGCGCTGCGCCTCCCCGCCGGAGAGCGTGGGCGCGGAACGGTCAAGCGCGAGGTAGTCGAGCCCCACTTCCTTGAGGAAGCTGAGGCGGCTTTGCAATTCGGCCAGCAGGTCGCGGGCAATCTCGGCGGCACGGCCTTCGAGCTTTACTGCCGCAAACAACCGGGCGAGCTGCGCCACCGGCTGCGCGCCGTAGTCGGCGATGCTCAGGCCGCGCCAGCGCACGGCAAGCGCCTCGGGGTTGAGCCGCTTGCCGCTGCACTCGGGACAGGCCTCGTCCACTTCCAGCCACTCGATCCACGAGTCGAGCACGTGGTCCTCCTGGCCGGTGCGCGAACGCTCCGCGTCCCAGCCCACGTCCTTCAGCTGCAGTCCGGTGCCGACGCAGCTCTTGCACCAGCCGTGGCGCGAGTTGTAGGAGAACAGCCGCGGGTCCAGTTCCTGGAAGCTGCGGGCGCAGGAGGGGCAGGCGCGTTTGGTGGAGTAGCCCTGCGATTTGCCGCCGGCGCTGACGAGCACGCTGCCTTTGCCGAATTCGAGCGCCTTCGACAACAGCTCGCGCAACTCGCGCTCCGCCTTCGGCGAGACCGCAAGTTCGCCCACCGGCAGCTCGATGCTGTGTTCCTTGAAGCGCTCGATCCTCGGAAAGGGCTGCACGGGCAGGAGCGTTCCGTCCACGCGCAAATGGCGGTAGCCCTTGGCGCGCGCCCATTTGGCGAGGTCGGTGTACACGCCCTTGCGGTTCACCACCAGCGGCGCAAGTAGCCGGATTTTCTGTCCGCTGTACTCGCGCAGCAAGCGGGCCGCGATCGCGTCCTCGCTCTGCGGCTCGATCGGCAGGTCGCAGTCCGGGCAGTGCGGGGTGCCGAGCTTGACGAACAGCAGCCGCAGGAAATGGTGGATCTCGGTGAGCGTGCCCACCGTGCTCTTCCTGCCGCCGCGGCTGGTGCGCTGCTCGATCGCCACGGTGGGCGGAATGCCGAAGATCGCGTCGACGTCCGGACGCGCCGCCACCTGCACGAACTGGCGCGCGTAGGCATTGAGCGACTCGAGGTAGCGCCGCTGGCCCTCGGCGAACAGGATGTCGAAGGCGAGCGTCGACTTGCCCGAACCGGACACCCCCGTCACCACCGTGAATCTCTGGCGCGGGATCTCGACATCGACCGACTTGAGGTTGTGCTCGCGCGCGTTGTGGATGCGAATGGAATTGGGGACAGACCCTATTTTTTTGCCATGCGAAATAATGGGGTCTGTCCCCTTTAGCGCGCGCCCAGTATGCGAAGTCGCATGCTTCATTACCTCATCCGGCGTTCCCGCGCACACCAGTTCACCGCCGGCGTCGCCGCCCTCGGGGCCTAGGTCGAGGATCCAGTCGGCGGCGCGGATCACGTCGAGGTTGTGCTCGATCACCACCACAGAGTGGCCGGCGGCCAGCAGCTTGCGCAAGGCGCGCAGGAGTTTCGAGATGTCCTCGAAGTGCAGGCCGGTGGTGGGTTCGTCGAACAAGAAGAGTGTGGGGACAGACCCCTTTCCGGGGTCTGTCCCCAAGTACTTCGCCAGCTTCAGCCGCTGCGCTTCGCCCCCCGAGAGCGTGGGCACCGGCTGCC
>JANMSV010000241.1:0-13511 GCA_031389685.1 Betaproteobacteria bacterium | reverse complement strand
TTCGCCTTCACGAGCCCGCCGTTGGGCGCGAGCGCGCTGAAGAACGCCGCGCGACCAATCGGGCTGTCGTTCACGCCCTTGAAGTCCGCCGGGTCGATGAGCATGCGCGTGTCCACGGGGACCCCAAGAATCGTGAACATCGGGTTGCCCACATTGGCCACCAGGCCCTGCAGGATCACGTCCGCACTAGCAACAGCGAGCCCGCGATCCTCAATCTCGGTCGCGATCACCGAGCTGGCGCCGGAAGCGCGGCCGCGGATGCGCACATTGCGTCCGTTCAAAGGCGCGAGATTAGAAGCCGTGGCATCGCCGGTGATGCTCTTAACCTCCGTAAAGGCATTCGCCGTCACCGTGATGCCCGGCAGACCTTCCAGTGTGATGGTCGAGGTCGTCGCGGTCGCGTTCGATTCGAGCTTGACGCTCTCCTTGAACTTGACCTTGCTCGCCGTGAGCACGCCGCCCGCGAGGCTACCCTCCACCTCGAGCTTGACGCCCAGGACGATTTCATCCTGCAGACCACCTGAGAAAATTGTCGACCCGGTGGTCACCACGCGCTGGGTATTGACCGTGAAATCCGACATCGTTGCACGCGCGGTGACGAATCCCTCGATCTCGGCCTGATTGGCATCCGCAACACCCAGCCCTTCGGGCTCGACCTTGGTGGCAGTGAGTGTTTCGCAGACGGGCACAGTGGTACAGCCCGTGCTCGCACCCTTCACCTCGACGAACAAGCCATCCCAGTTGTTGCCGCTGGGCGAAGGCATGTCGTTGATGATGGCACCGCCGTAATTTACGGTCAGCGCGCCCACCGTAAAGGTCTGCGCCCCGGCGATGTGGCCTGCCGCCGAGCCGCGCACCACGAACACCGCGGGCGCGGTCTTGCGCTCGATGAAGGTCGCCGCGATGGTTCCATCGGCCCTGCGCTGGCCATGCACTTCCAGCAACATGCCCATCGTAATCGCCGCGAAAATGGTGTTGTCGAACAAGGTCGCGTCGTCCACGCGCACAGTCTGGCCGAGCACGACCAGCGTCGCCCCCGTGTCTGGTGTGCCGTTCGGCGCCGCTTCCACCGGCCCGCGCACCGCCTCCTCGACCGCCACGCTGTTCGCCGTGCCGCTGGTGCCGCTCGCGAACGAACCCCGAACCTCCACCACCATGCCCCTGCGCAGCTCGGTCTCGATGATGGGTACGTCATCGCGCGTAATGGTCGCGCCGCCGGTGGAGAACTCCACGCCGTTGACGAAGATGCTGCCAAAACCGGTCACCGAACCAAAGCTGATGCCGGTGCCCCCGGTACCACCGCTCGCGGTCGTATCTCCTCCCCCTCCTCCGCAGGCCGAAACCGTCAGAGCGATCGATGCCACCAGCGCGATGTTGCGAAAAAAGTTTGTGTTCATGTCATTTGTCCTCTGACCGTTGTTCCAGGTTTTCCTCGAAGTAATAGATGCCGATCCCGGCACGCACGCGTCCCGTGCCCTCCTGGGCCGGACTCACGTCGCGGTCGTGCTGCGAGAGCCACTTGTCCATCGCTTCGAGGAGCGATTGAGCTTGGGCAGCACTGAGTGCGCGGAATTCGGCGATGGCTTCTTCCGGCACGTTGTCGTACATCACCTTGCGCTGGAAGCGCGCATCGGTCCCGCTGCGCTGCAGGTTGTGGTCTATCGTCGCGATAAGGTCGGCCACGTCCGCGCCCAGGATGTCCAGCTTGTCGACATCGCTGGTGCTCGGAATGTAGGCGCGCGACAGCAGGCGGATGCGGCCATCGCCCAGCTTTTCCACCGCGCCGACGCGCAGCAGCTCATCCAGCACCGCGCGCGCCGGCACGTCGCCGCTGTAGCGCTTGACGAGCAGGCTGAAACTGGCGCGGGCTCCTTCAGGGCTGAGCGCGATCGGATCGCCTGCGGCGTCCGCGAAATCCGTGTCCCTGACCCAGCCGGCGATGACCCGGGCGGCGCGGTTATAGCGTTCCCGCACATCACTTGCGCCGCCATCGTCCCGTTCCCCGACGATCCGCTGCACCTCCTTGCGGGAGAGCCCGGAAAGAATGGAAACCCTGGAGATGGTCTGCTTCTTGCCCGGTATGCCAGACTCGTTCATCCCGACATCCACGAACACCCGCTTGGCCAAGTCTGAAAAAGCGTTAAAAGACATGCCGTTACGAAAAAGAACGCGGACCAGCGGACGCAACAGCCGGGTTACCGCCGCCGTAAGTATCTGTCCGTGATTAGGGGATCCGTCCATATTTGGGATAATAATCCCAAATATGGACGATGTCAAATCCCACTGCTACAGCGCAACGCCGTAGGCGAGTGGAAGCAGATATGCGTGATTGGCCACCGCAGCGGTCGTTAGGGCTGCTCGCCTGCGCGGGTGTTGTTCGCTACGCTGCGCCGCAACGCGGCCTCGGGACCGTGGCGTTCACTTTACTGCGCGGGACAGGCGGGCGGCTTCAGGAACCCGAGGTTGGGCTGATCCCAAAACCGCGGCGAAACCTTGTCGGTAAACGTGCAGCCGAAGTTCGGATGCGCAACCGCGGCCGGATCGCGCACCTTGTCGCCCGCGGGTTTCAGGCCCGCTTCCACCCACTGGATCAGATCCACGAAGGTGGTGAGGAGTTCTGGCGCGGTGAAACTGCAATGCCCGAAATCCCTGGTCGCGCGCTGCACCAGCAGGTGCGAGGCATGGTGCGCGGCAACACGCTCGGCGTAGACCTGCTCCATCAGGAACGGCACGAACAGGTCTCCCAGCGTATGCAGGCTCAGCATCGGAATCTTGAGGTCCCCGGTGGTGGGCGGCACGTTGGAAATGCCGTTGGTATGCCTGGCCTGCGGGTCCGCCGTGACACGCTGGATGGCGGCGTTGAAATCTTTCTCGCCAGTCGTCAGAACGGAATTGGTGTCGAACTGGTACACCACGTCGGAGTTCTGCACGGCGACCCCCGGCTGGCGAGGCAGCGTGCCGTCGCCGACCCCGAGTCCGAACAGGAAATCCCCCGGGACGATTCCGTTCCAGAACAGGAAACCCTGCTCGAACACGGGCCTGACGCCGCCGGAGCGCAACTGGACGAGCGACTTGAAGTTCTGGCCTTGCGCATTCAGCGCGAACGGAAACGCCGGTCCGAGCCCTGTCTTCGTCGCGGGTACCGTCGCGCTCAGGTAATCCGCTGCAAAGGGAAAGGGCTTCTTTACGCCCGACAGCGTTTGCGCCGCAAGATTGAAATCGAGGAAATAGTCGAACAGCTCATAGTCGCCCAACACCCCGCAGATCGGCATCGCCCCGTCGTACGACTGCGGCCACTGCTCGGCGACGATGCCGGTGATGTGGCCGCCCATCGACGCACCGGTGATATAGGTCCGGGTCGGCTTGCCGAACTTGCCGTTGAAGAATTTGGTCAGCGCGTGGGTATCTTTCGCGCCTTGCGCCGGATCGTAGCTGTTCCTGCTGTAGCTCGAAGCCGCCCAGGCGTACCCGTTGGCGATCAGGAATACCCGCAGCGGATGATCGTCCACCGTGAGTTCCAGCCCGGTGCCGCGATAGCCGTGGGCCCACATCACCAGCGACCCGTTCCAGTTGTACGGCACTTCGATCCTGTAGCCCGCGCCGTTGTGCGTCCCCCACGCACGCTGGGTGGGGATGCCCGCGGTTTCGGTGAACGGGAGCTTGGCCGAGTCCACGAAATATTTCGGCGGCGGGGCCGCCATCGCCCCGAGCGACGCGAACATCAGGGCAGCGAAAACCAGGACGATTTTTCTCATGGCGCCTCCAACTATCGGTGGGGTCGAGAACTATTCAGAGACCAAAAAATTGTAACCGGCCATTCGGAATCCGCAAGGCTGCGAGCGGACCCAGCCTCCGATTCCGCAGGCGATGCGGCGCAGCATTACCGGTAAGCGAGCGGATCGCCGGCCCGTCCCCGGCAGCCGTGGTTTGAAAATCGTGCGCACAAAGGTGATGATGCGGCTGCGCCGTTCCGCCGCTGTTCGACCATCCCCCATGGAGACGCCATGAAAGCCGACACCATCCTTGCCACCATCGGCAATACGCCGCACATCCGCATGCAGTGCCTGTTCGGCAACACGCACGAGGTGTGGATCAAGTCGGAGCGCGCCAACCCCGGCGGCTCGATCAAGGACCGCATCGGCCTGTCGATGGTCGAGGCCGCGGAAAAGAGCGGCCAGCTCAAGCGCGGCGGCACGATCATCGAGCCGACCTCGGGCAACACCGGCATCGGTCTCGCCATCGTCGCCGCCGTGAAGGGCTACAAGCTGGTGCTGGTAATGCCCGACAGCATGTCGGTCGAGCGCCGCCGCCTGATCCTCGCCTACGGCGCCAAGCTCGTGCTGACGCCGCGCGAGAAAGGCATGCCGGGCTCCATCGCGCGCGCGCAGGAGATCCTCGCGCAGACCCCCGGCGGCTGGATTCCGCAACAGTTCGAGAACCCGGCCAACATCGAGGTGCACGCGCGCACCACGGCGCAGGAGATCCTGGCAGACTTCCCACAGGGCGTGGACGCGCTCATTACCGGCGTGGGCACCGGCGGGCACATCACCGGCTGCGCGCAGGTGCTGAAGAAGGCCTGGCCGAAGCTCAAGGTGTTCGCGGTCGAGCCGGCCGCTTCGCCGGTGATCTCCGGCGGCAAGCACACGCCGCACCCGATCCAGGGCATCGGCGCCGGCTTCATCCCGAAGAACCTGCACGTCGACCTGCTCGACGGCGTGATCAAGGTCGACGCCGAGGCGGCCAAGGAGATGGCGCGCCGCGCGGCGCGCGAGGAAGGCATGCTGGTCGGCATTTCCTCGGGCGCGACGCTTGCCGCGATCGCGCAGAAGCTCACCGAGCTGCCCAAGGGCGCAAAGGTGCTCGGCTTCAATTACGATTCCGGCGAGCGCTACCTGTCGGTCGAGGGTTTTCTGCCGGTCGAGTGACTTAGTCCTTCCACTCCCGGTAGGGCCGCGTCGGCTTGGGCGCCTTGCGGTTTCTGCGCAGCCAGGCGAACCACCACAAGCAGCCGATGGCGGCGATTACTGCCACGCTGAAAGCAAGCCAGATCATCTTGATGGCGTCCCCACGGGGATTCGACACCTTCGCAGCATCGGTACAGATACCATTCGGCGACCTCGAAAAAGCTGCCTAACTACCCGATTTTAGTGCCTTACCTGAGGCGCCGGGCGTGACCTTTAGGCCGGGAGAGCTACCCCGCTCTTGCGCCCCCCCGGCCCGATCCAAGGGCCTCCAAGCGCGAGCCTCATTGGTTCGTATCTGTTTACGAGATCTGCGTCGGAAGGCTTTATTTCCGATTGCGAACAGGGACTGCGCCTCCGGGCCAAGTTCCTGTTTTCATTTTCGGGCCAGATGAGGGGAAGGAACAGTGGTCTAAACTCAATCGTGAACCGGCCCTAATCTCGCGGACAAGAGCATGGAACAGAAACGCCGTCGCCTGGTGCTTGCCAGCGCCAGCCTGGCCCCGGCTGTGTTGGCCGCGGGCTGGCTGCCGACCCGCGCGTTCGCCCAGGCCGCTGCGCTCCTGCGCAAGAAGATTCCTTCGAGCGGGGAGGCGATCCCGATCATCGGGCTCGGGACGGCGAGACGCTACGAGAGCGCGGGGACGGAGGCGGAGCGGGCGACGCTGAGGGAGACGCTGCGGCGCTTCGGGGCGCTCGGGCGTCTGCCCGGCGCGGCGCTGCGCCACAGGATGGAAAGCTTCATCGATGCGCTTTGACGTACGGCCGGCGGAGCGCCGCGTGCTCGGCTGGTCGCTGCTGTACGTTTTTGCCGTCCTGTCCGCGTACTACGTGCTGCGGCCGATACGCGACGAGATGGGCGTGCACGCCGGGGTAGAGAACCTGCCGTGGCTGTTCACCGGCACGCTGCTGGCCATGATCGCGATCAACCCGCTGTTCGCGCTCGCCGTGCAGCGCCTGCAGCGGGCGCGCTTCATCGCGTGGAGCTACCGCTTCCTCGGCGCGAACCTGCTTGTTTTCGCGGCGCTGTTCGCGCTTGCCACTGCGGAGCAGAACGTGTGGCTGGGACGCGCGTTCTTCATCTGGGTGTCGGTGTTCAATCTGTTCGTGGTGTCGGTGTTCTGGGCGCTGATGGTCGACGTATTTGACTCGGAGCAGGGCAAGCGCCTGTTCGGCTTCCTCGCCGCGGGCGCGACGCTCGGCGCGATCGCAGGCTCGACGCTCACCGCGTCGCTGGTGCAGGAGGTGGGCGCGACGGCGCTTTTTTTCGCCTCCATCGCGCTGCTGGAACTGGCGGTGCTGGCGGTGCGGCGGCTCTCGCGCCTCTCGGAGAAGCTGACGCAGCACCCGCGGGCGCCGGGCGCGCCGGAAGCGCCGATCGGCGGCGGCGTGCTCGCCGGGATCTCGCATACGATCCGCTCGCCCTACCTGCTCAACGTGTGCCTGTTCATCGTGCTGTTCACGGTCACCTCCACCTTTTTGTATTTCCAGCAGGCGACCATCGCGCGCGACTACTTTCCCGACCGGGCCTCGCGCACTGCCTTCTTCGCCAGGGTGGATGTGATGGTGAACCTCCTGACCCTCGGCGTGCAGCTGTTCCTGACCGCGCGCATCCTGCGCCGGCTCGGCGTGGCGCTCACGCTCGCCATCCTGCCGCTGTTCAGCGCGCTCGGCTTCGCGGCGCTCGCCGCGGCGCCGACGATCGCGGCGCTGGTGGCGTTCCAGGTGCTGCGGCGCGCCGCCAACTTCGCGCTCGCGCGGCCCACGCGCGAGCTGCTCTACACCGTGATCGCGCGCGAGGACAAGTACAAGGCGAAAACCTTCATCGACACCGTGATCTACCGGGCCGGCGACCAGATCGGCAGCTGGTCCTACCTCCTGCTCTCGACCTTCGGCCTGGGCATCGCGGGCGTGGCGCTGGTTGCGGTGCCGCTCTCGGCGCTGTGGCTTGCGAACAGCCTGTGGCTCGGGCGGCGCCAGGCCGCCCTTGCCTTGAACAGCGGCGCCTCCGCACCCTACTGAGCCGCGGATGTGGCGTCCCCACGGGGATTCGAACCCCGGTTACCGCCGTGAAAGGGCGATGTCCTAGGCCTCTAGACGATGGGGACTCGTTGCAAAATTCGAGTCGGGCCTGGTGGAGGTAACCGGGATCGAACCGGTGACCTCTTGCATGCCATGCAAGCGCTCTCCCAGCTGAGCTATACCCCCGACACAGGGCGCGAATTATAGCCGCGCGCCGCCGGAATCGACAAGCAAATCCGCGACTTGCTACGGCTGGCAGGGCCCGAGCCTGCGGCCCTGCGTCCGGGTGCGCAGCTCGACGCTTTGCCCGGTGCCGATCTGCGTTTCGCTCTCCATGCTGCCGCGCCCGATGCGCGCCTTGCCCGTGCCGCGCATGCCCGAGGAAGGGCACTCCATCTCCCAGGAGACCGAGTCGGGTCCGAGCTTGAGCGTCGTCGCCCTGCAGTCGGCGGGCTGGTTGGGGTTTGCACCCCAGCGCATCGGGTCCTTCGCTTGCTCCCGGGTGACGCAACTGCGATAGCCCGTGGGGGTCGGCCGCGGCATGCCGGGCGCGTTCAGGCTGGTGCTGAATTCCCATTCGCCGGGCTCCAACTGCTGGGCCTGGGCCCCGGCCGCAAAGACGGCGATAACGAACGCAAAGAACGCTCTCATTGGAGTGCTTTCGCCATGCGCGCGAGCACCCTGTCGCGCCCGAGCAGCTCGAGCACGGCGTCGATCGAGGGCGTCTGCTCGCGCCCGGTGAGGATGCGCCGCAGCGGCATTGCCAGTTGCGGCATTTTCAGGTTGTGCGCCTTGGCCGACGCGGACACGGCGGCGCCCAGCGCCTTGCGCTCCCACGCCATGCCCGCGAGTTCGCGCGCGAGCGCCGCGAGCGCCGGCCTGGATTCCGGCGGCACCACTTGCGCGCCGGGTTCGGCGTAGAACATCCCGGCCTGCGCGGCAAGCTCGTTCACCGTCGCGGCGCGCTCCTTGAGCAGCGCGACCACGCGCTCGAGCGGCGGCCCCGCCCCTTGCGTGAGCAGCGGCGTCACCAGGCGCGCGAGCCGCTCGTCGGGCGCCGTCTTCAGGTACTGCTGGTTGAGCCAGGAAAGTTTTTCGACGTCGAACCTGGCGGGCGAGCGGCTCACGTGCGCAAGGTCGAACCACTCGACGAGCTGGGCCATGGAGAACATCTCCGCGTCGCCGTGCGACCAGCCCAGGCGCGCGAGGTAATTCACCAGCGCCTCGGGCAGGAATCCCTCGTCGCGGTACTGGGTGATGCTCACCGCGCCGTGGCGCTTGGACAGGCGCTCGCCGTCGGCGCCGAGGATCATCGGCACGTGGGCGAACTCGGGCAGCTGCCCGCCCAGGGCGCGGAACATGTGGATCTGGCGCGGTGTGTTGTTGACGTGGTCGTCGCCCCGGATCACCTGCGTGATGGCCATGTCCAGGTCGTCCACCACCACGCCAAAGTTGTAGGTCGGCACGCCGTCGGCGCGCAGGATCACCAGGTCGTCGAGCTCTGCGTTGGGAAACTCGATCGGCCCTTTCACCAGGTCGTTCCAGCCGACCGAACCTTCCTCCGGCGTGCGGAATCGGACCACCGGCGGCCGGTCCGCGGGCGGCTTGAGACCGGCGGCCTTGGAGCGCTCCGGGCGCCAGCGACCGTCGTAGCGCGGCTTGTCGCCGCGCGCGCGCTGCGCCTCGCGCATGGTGTCGAGCTCTTCCTTGCTGGCCCAGCAACGGTAGGCGTGGCCCGCGCCGATGAGTTTCTCGGCGGCTTCCTTGTAGCGCGGAAGGCGCTGCATCTGGAAGAACGGCCCTTCGTCCCAGTCGATGCCGAGCCATTGCAGGCTGTCGAGAATCGCGACCACGGAAACCTGCGTCGAGCGCTCGAGGTCGGTGTCCTCGATGCGCAGCACGAATTTACCGCCGTGGCGGCGCGCATAGGCCCAGGAAAAAAGCGCGGTGCGCGCGCCACCGATGTGCAGGTAACCGGTCGGGCTGGGAGCGAAGCGCGTGCGCACGGTCATGGATGTTAATCTTTGCCGCCTTCCACCGGATAGCGCTGCGCGCGCCAGCGCAGCATGCCGCCGGAGAGGTTGGCGACCCGCTCGAAGCCGGCCTTTTTCAGCAGCACCGTGGCCTGCGCCGAGCGCGCGCCGGAGCGGCACACCGTGACGATCGGGATCAGCGTATCCAAATCCTTTGCGCGCGCGGCGAGCATGCCGAGCGGCAGCAAGCGCGCGCCGTCGATGTGGCCCAGGGGCCCGCTGAACTCGTCGGCCTCGCGCACGTCCACGATCTGCACCTGGCGCCGGTTCTCTTCCAGCCAGTTGGGCTGCAGTTCCCAGATGCCGGCGAAGGTGTAGGTGAGTGGCGCCCAATCCGGCTCGTCCGCAGATGCGCGTTCCACCGCCGGCTTGCCGCATTTCAGGTTGGCTGGCACCGCCGCATCCATCTGCTTCGGGTGCGCGAGCCCGAGGTTTTCCATGTAACCGACGAAATCGCCCTCGCCCACGCTTTCCGCGAGGCGCGGGTTGTAGAGCTTTTCCTCGCCCACGCTGGAAGCGGTGAGCCCGCGGTAGTCGTGCGCCGGATAAATGAGGCAATCGTCGGGCAGTGGAAAAATCTGCTCGCGCACCGAACGAAAGAGCGTGCGCGCGCTGCCCTGCTGGAAATCGGTGCGGCCGCAGCCGCGGATCAGCACCGCGTCGCCGGTGAACACGATGGAGCGGTCGTCGAGCAGGTAGCTGAGGCAGCCATTGGTGTGCCCCGGCGTGGCACGCGCTTCCAGGTGGCGCTTGCCGAACTCGACGCGCTCGCCCGGCTCGAGATAGCGATCCGCGCCTTCCGCGCCGCTCGCCTTGCCGATCGCGATGCGGCTGCCCAGCCGCTCGCGCAGCAGCCATGCGCCGGTGACGTGGTCGGCGTGCACGTGCGTCTCCAGCGCCCAGGCGAGCTTCAATCCCAGCTCTTCCACCAGCGCGACATCGCGCCGCGCCTGCTCGAACACCGGGTCGATGAGCAGCGCCTGGCGCGTGCCGGCGTCGCCCAGCAGGTAAGTGTAGGTCGAGGACTGCGGGTCGAACAGCTGCCGGAAGATGAGCATCGGCGCATTGTATGGCCGCGTGGAGACCGTCGTTCCAGTGCCCGCGCCGGCGGGTTGCCCGCAACCCCCGGGAACACGTAAAATTGCGCCCCTCTCCGGAAGGGTCGTTAGCTCAGCGGTAGAGCACTGCTCTCACACAGCAGGGGCCACTGGTTCGATCCCAGTACGACCCACCGGATACCCTCCTATTCGATCCCAGCGATCAATTCGGTGACAAAGTTCACGAATTTCGGGGTGCCCGGCGCCTGACCGTCGAGCGGTCACGACGGTGGCGCTGTTTTTTGTTAGACAACGTGAGAAATGCGGCGGAGCGACGTTCGCATGCCACATAGCATGGACGAATGTGGCGGCGGGACTCAAATTCGGACGACAACGTAAACGGCAGGCTGATCCGGGGCCTGGTGATCGGCGCCCTGATTTCCGTGCCGCTGTGGGCATGCATCGGAATTGTTGTCTTTCTGCTGCTGCACGAAGGGCCGGTTTCCGAATTCGAGCGTGCGGTCCTGATCATCGCCGCGGTCGTCGCGCTCATCGTTCTGCGCCACGGTTGGCGCACTGTGGTCCCGCGTACCTTATTCCGCGCGCCACCGTCAGACTCTGGCACCGCGACGTCCGCCGTGCGTCGCCCACTGCTTAGGCAAACGCTTTGGCAACTGGGCCTGGCCGTTGCCTACCTGCACTACTACTTCTGGGAAGTCCAGCTGCAGATCGCCTCGCTGAATTCGGTCACGGTCTTCGTGGGTGCCGCCGCGCTCGGCTTAGGACGCGCTTAGCGGCAATCCCCCGCAAACGCCTTCCGCCGATAGTTTCCCCCGCCATCCTGCAATGACTCGAGGAACGCCACCAGGTCCTGCGTCTCCTGCTCCGACAGCTTGAGCGCCTTGAGGATCGCCTCGCCGTCCGAGTGCAGCCGGTCCGGGCTGATGGTCGAGTAGTGGTTCACCACGTCGCGCAGCGGCGCGGTGCGGTAGAGGACGATGTGCTGCGGAGATTCGATTCTCTGCGCCGCGCCACCCGGCAGCTCGCAGGCCTGCGCCGCGGGCGCGAGCAGCGCCAGCCACAGCCAGCGCGTCATTTCTCCGGCGCGAACAGCGCCTCGCCGTTTTTCCAGGCGATACGCTCGGCGACATCCATCGGCAGGTCGGCAAGCCACTCGCGCGACCAGCGCGCGTGCTCGATCACGTAGTGCCAACGCTCCGGCGTGAACGTGTCGGTGCCGAGCAGAAATCGGTCGGGGAACTCGAGGAACGCTTTTGTACCAGCGGCCACGGCGTGTGCGGCCTGGGCCGATTGTCCGTGCGTTCGCTCGCGGCAGTGGTCACGTTCATGCTGACCGGCGGCATCGCGGTGTACTTCGTGCGCCACGTGTTCGGGGTGGCGTCGTGATCGCCCACGTTTCCGCGTTCGGCGCGGGGCTGCCGTTCGGCATCGGCCTGTGGCTCTCGGGCATGGCGAACCCGCGCAAGGTGCTCGACTTCCTGGATTTTACGGGCAACTGGGATCCGAGCCTGCTGCTTGTCATGGGCGGTGCGGTGGCGGTGACGATGGTCGCGTTCCGCAGGGTCACGAAGCGCCCCAAACCGCTCGCCGCGCCGCGCTTCCTGGTGCCGACGTCGAACGTCATCGATGCCCCACTGCTCATCGGCGCGGCGCTCTTCGGCCCGGGGTTGGGGTGTCGGCGGTTACTGCCCGGGCCCCGCGCTCACGGCAATCTCCAACCTGACCGTCGAGGTGTTCGTGTTCGTCGCCGCGATGGCCTTGGGAGGAATTCTGCACCGGGCCACAGTGCCGCGCGGGTTGCCCGTGGCCCCCGGGAACACGTAAAATTGCGCCCCTCTCCGGAAGGGTCGTTAGCTCAGCGGTAGAGCACTGCTCTCACACAGCAGGGGCCACTGGTTCGATCCCAGTACGACCCACCATCTTCATCAACGGCAATCCTCGGCAAACGCCCGTCGCCGGTAGTTCCCCCCGCCGTCCTGCAAGGACTCGAGGAACGCCACCAGGTCCTGAGACTCCCGTTCCGTCAGCTTCAGCGCTTTGAGGATCGCCTCGCCGTCCGAGTGCAGCCGGTCCGGGCTGATGGTCGAGTAGTGGTTCACCACGTCGCGCAGCGTCGCCAGGCGCCCGTTGTGCATGTAGGGCGCCGTCAGGGCGAGATTCCTCAACGAGGGCGTCCTGAACTCGCCAAAATTCCGGTGCTCAAGCACCACGTGCCGGGTGCTCGTCGCCGTGGCGCGCTTCGGGTCATCGTTGTAGTGCCCGAGCAGATTGAACTGGCTCGCGCGCAATTTCTTGATTCCCTCATGCCGCCCCGGATCCACCCTCCCCGGCTCGATGAAGAACGGGATCCCGGTGTCGTGGAACTCGCCGTTGGTGAACGCCGCACCGACGTGGCAGACATTGCACGAACCCTTCCCGACAAAAATGCTCAATCCACGCTTTGCCGCTTCCGGATACTTCTCCACGCCTGCCTGATCCCCTTTCACCAGTGCATCGCGAAACTCATCGAACGCCGTCCGCCCGCTCGCCAGCGTCTCCTGGAACGCGGCGAGCGCTTTCGCAACATCCACCAGCAGCTTCTCATCCTCCGCGGGCAGCGCCCCGAACACCTTCGTGGTGCGGCACGCTAAATCCCGATCCCCGCGAACCAGCTTTGCTACCTGCCTCGCGCTCAGTCCAAGTTCCCGCGCATCGAGGATCGGCCGGATGCTCTGCGCCCAGAGGCTGTCGTTCGCGCCGTCCCAGCCGAACCAGCGCTGCAGGCGCACGTTGTTGAGGCCCGGCGTGTTGCGATCCACCCGCGCCAGCCCGAGCGCCCGCGCCTCGCCGTCGGTCCAGTTTCTCTCGGGCAGGTGGCAGCGCGAGCAGGAGATTTCCCCGTTCGCCGACAAGCGCCGCTCGAAGAACAGCCGCTCGCCCAACTCGATTGCCCCAGCATTGCCCGACACACGGTTGGAGGGATCCGCCTTGAACGCCGGCGGCCAGGGTCCGTGCGACGAGATGGCGCGCACCTCCGCTTCGGTAAACGCAAATGCGCCCTGCGCCAGCGCCGCAAGGCACAGTCCAATCCAGCGCATCACTCGACGCGCACGCCGTGCGCGAGGCGCTCGGTGGCGCCGCCCGAGCGCAGCTCGAACACGAACTCCCAGCGCCCCGCCATGTGGAACATCAGCCCCTCGGCGCGATAGCGCCCGCCGCCGAGCGCGGTGACGCCCGCCTTGTAGTTCATACCGTGGCGGTGCGCCGGCATCCAGGCGTCCACGCGCACCGCTTCCGGCGCCGGGCACACGGCGAACTCCATTACGAAATGCTCGCCCACGCGCAGTGGCGCGGTGCGATACAGGATCGTGTGCTTGGGGGAGTCGATTCTCTGCGCCGCGCCACCCGGCAGCTCGCAGGCCTGCGCCGCGGGCGCGAGCAGCGCCAGCCACGGCCAT
>JANMSV010000216.1:0-19706 GCA_031389685.1 Betaproteobacteria bacterium | reverse complement strand
CGGCCAAAGTCCCGATGCTCTCCATTCTTTGAGCTCGCAGAAATTGGGCCTCCAGCCGTTTACGTTCGGTGATGTCGGTGTTCAGTATGAGAATTGATTTCAAAGCGCCTTTTTCATCGCGTATCAGGCTCCACCGGCTTTGAACAGTGACTTCCCGCCCATTTTTAGTGATCTGGAATAACTCGCCGGTCCATTCGCCGTGGGTGGAAAAATCTCGAATGGCATTCCGGAGCTGGGCCGAATCTTCCTTGTAAAGAATATCGTGAGCGGCTTTGCCAATGACTTCCGCACTGCTGCGTTCGTAAAGAACTTCAGGCCCCGCGAGGCCGGCGAGCATGGCGAATCCCGCGTACAGGCCCAAGGGCTGGATGAGGGCCACCCAGCCCCAGACCGGCTCGGTGAAATAGCGCAGGTGGCGCAACAGCACCGCCAGCAGCGCGACGTGGAACAGCCAGCCGAACAGCCAGATCCACTTGTTGGCGCGGAACAGGCTGCGGAACAGCGTGACCTCGAGCAGCATGCGCAGCACGACGCCGCGGCGCGTGGTCGGCGCCGGCGGGATCGGGATCTTCAGCGGCTGCGGCGTGCGCGCGTACACCCAGCACTTGTAAGCCACGCCGACGACGAGTATCGCCGTCGCGCCGTAGAACAGGAGCGCGTAGAGGACTGTCAGCGCCGACAAGGGATACTGTCCCTACACGCAGCCGGTCGGCTTGGGCAGCCCCGCGTACTTGCAGGCCTGCTTGGCCGGGCCGTAGGGGAACAACTCGTACAGGTACTTGCTGTTGCCCTTGTCCGCGCCGAGCTTCTTGCCGATCGCCTTGGTCAGCACCCGCACGGCGGGGGCGATCTGGTACTCCTCGTAGTACTCGCGCAGGAAGTTGATCACTTCCCAGTGGTTTTCGCTCAGTTCGCAGCCGTCGACGCCCGCCATCACCTTGGCCACCTCCTCGGTCCAGTCGGTGCGGTTGGCGAGATAGCCTTCCTCGTCGGTTTCGATGGTCCGTCCGTTCAATTCGATGGGCATGTCGTGTGTTCCTTCAAGGTCAAAGCCAGGATTGCACGGCGTTATGCTCCGCCACGAGGTCCACGAACCCCCCGTAGTCCACCAGGCGAATGCCGTCCATCACCCGGTGTTGCATGCCGCGCGCCTCGACGTCGGGCTTGAGCGCGTAAACCGACACGCTTTTCAGAGCCTCCTGCACCTGCTGCGAGACGGCCGTATCCCTGGCCGCCGCGTATACGCCATCCTCGATCAGCAGCACCGCGCTGCCCCGCCGGGCGAACTTCAGGCAGGTCTCCAGGGCCTTGTGCTCGAACGGCGACTTGTTGACGGTATGCAGCATTTCTCTCGTCCTCAGAAGCTCAGGATCACGTCCTGGGCTTCCATGATCTCGCCCATGCGCTGCGCGCTCACCACCTCGACGGGCACCACCAGGTCGGCCTCGCTCAGGCCGCGCGCCTGCAGCGCTTCCTCTTCCACGTACAGCTTGGTGACGTCGTAGTCTTCCAGGGCGCGGAAGGTCGGCGAGAAGTTCTTCATTTCCAGCCCCTTGGTGTCCTGGCCCTTGGTCAGCTGGTAGACGCCGTCGCCCAGGAACGCGAGGCTCACGTCCTGCTCGAACGCCGCGCCGATGAGCACCACTTCGAGCGATTCGAGCGCGTAGATGCTGCCGTAGGGCGCCCGGCGGTTCACGTACAGGAACCTCTTGGCGACGCCGCCTGCGCTTTCCTCCGTCATCGCTGCTCCACGCTCAATCGCCGAAAACCACCAGGCGATCGGCCTGGATGCCGGCTTCGATGAGCTGGCCGAGGCCCGAAATGCGGAACCCCGGCGCGAGATTGTCGGCGTCCTTGCCGTTGCGCTTGGCCTCGGCGGCGTCCATCAGTCCGCGACGCTGCGCGGCGGCGATGCACAGCACCAGGTCGAGCTTGTGCTGCGCGGCGAGCTCGCTCCAGCGCTTGACGACGTTGCGTTCGTCCTGCGGCGGCACCGTGAGCCGCGTGCCGTTGTTCACGCCGTCGTGATAGAAAAACACGCGGTAGATTTCGTGCCCCTTCGCCAGCGCGGCCTTGACGAACTGGTAGGCCGTGTCCGAGGCCTCGTGGGTGTACGGCCCTTCATTGACCAGGATGCTGAATTTCATGCCTGCCCGCCCCTAGAAGCGGATGTGCGCCGAGGCGTTGAGGCTGTTGCGCGCCCCGCGCCAGTTGTCGATATGGAACTTGGTGAACGGCAGCCCGGTCAGCTCGAAGAACCTCGGCCAGCCGATGCGCTCCACCCAGTCGCCGACGCGCTCCCAGTCGCGCGCGTCCTTCTTGTAGGTATAGAGGATCTTCTTCACCACCACGGCGACCTCGGGCCAGCGCGGCGGATTGTTGGGCAGGCCGGCCGCCACCAGCTTCTGGAACATCGGCTTGGAGCGGGCGTTGGAGTTCTTGCCGCCCACCCAGATGGCGAGCTTGGAGTGCTCCGGATCGTTGATCTGCATCGGCGGGCACGGCGGGTAGCAGGCGCCGCAGCAGATGCATTTCTTCTCGTCCACTTCGAGCGAGGGCTTGCCGTTGACGATCGCCGGACGGATCGCCGCCACCGGGCAGCGCGCCACCACCGAGGGACGCTCGCACACGTTGGCCACCAGGTCGTGGTTGATCTTCGGCGGCTTGGTGTGCTGAATATTGATCGCGATGTCGCCCTGGCCGCCGCAGTTGATCTGGCAGCACGAGGTGGTGATGTGCACGCGGTTGGGCATTTCCTCCTTGATGAACTCCTCGTACAGCTCGTCCATCAGGGACTTCACCACGCCGGAGGCGTCGGTGGCGGGGATGTCGCAGTGCAGCCAGCCCTGCGTGTGCGAGATCATGGTCACCGAGTTGCCGGTGCCGCCGACCGGATAGCCCGCGTCGTTGAAGGCCTGGATCAGCGGGCCGACCTTCTCCCACTTGGAGACCATCACCTCCAGGTTCGAGCGGATGGTGAAGCGCACGTGGCCCTCGCCGTACTTGTCGACGATGTCGCACAGCAGGTTGATCTCGTAGGGCCCGAGCTGGCGCTGGGTGCCGACGCGCACCGTCCAGATCTCGTCGCCCGAGTAGGCGACGTGATGCAGCACGCCCGGCCGGGGCCGGTCGTGGTACTTCCAGTTGCCGAAGTTCTTGACCATCAGCGGATGCATGTACTGCATGCCGTCGGGACAACCGCTCTCGATCGGCGTACGCATCTGCTTCTTCTGCACCACCTGTGCTTGTGCCACCGCGATCTCCTCGGTTCTGACTCAGGCCGCCGGCTGCTTGTGGCGGTCGATCCACTTCTGCGCTTCCTGGTCCCAGTCGTCCAGGCGCACGTAGGAACTGGTGCGCGGATGGGCGATCATGTTCGGGTCGACCTCGATGCCGATGCCTTCCAGGAAGTTCGCGAGGCCGATGCGCTCGATCATCTCGCCGCAGCGCTCGTGCTCCAGGCCGTTCTCCGCCCAGAAATCGATCACCGTGGCGGCGAGGCTGCGCAGCTTCTCGTAGTCCTCGTCCGTGTCCATCTTCATGAACGGCACGATCACCGTACCCATGGTGTCGCCGATCTTGAGGGTGCGCTTGCCGCCGATGAGCAGCGTGATGCCGCGGTCCTTGCCGGGCTTGAGCGCCTTGGTCATGACGTTGATGCAGTGCATGCAGCGCACGCAGCTGCGGTTGTCGACCTCGAGGGTGTCGTCGTCGTTCAGCGAGAGCGCCTTGGTCGGGCAGCGTGCGATCACGTTGTCGATCGTGTACTTGCGGCCGTGGCCCTCGACGTAAGCCTTCACGCCCTGCTGGTCGACCTGCATGTCGTCGCGCCAGGTGCCGATCACGGCGAAGTCGGCGCGCTGGATGGAGTTCGTGCAGTCGTTCGGGCAGCCCGAGATCTTGAACTTGAACTTGTAGGGCAGCGCCGGGCGGTGCATGTCGTCGATGAAGTTGTTGACCAGCGTGCGGTGGATGCGCTGCTCGTTGGCGCACGACTGCTCGCAGCGCGCCGCGCCGACGCAGGACATGGCGGTGCGCACGCACGGGCCCGCGCCGCCCAGGTCGAAGCCGTACTCGTTGATCTCGTCGAAGAAATGCTGCGTGTTCTCACTCGTCGAGCCGATGAACATGATGTTGCCGGTCTGGCCGTGGAACGCGATCAGCCCGGAGCCCCACTTGTTCCAGGAGTCCGACAGCTGGCGCAGCAGCTTGGTGGTGTAGTGGTTGCCCGCCGGGGGCTGCACGCGCAGCGTGTGGAACTCCTTGGACGCCGGGAACATGGCGGCGACTTCGGAGAAGCGCGGGATGATGCCCCCGCCATAGCCGAACACCGAGACCGTGCCGCCCTTCCAGTAGCCCAGGCGCGTCTTGTAGGAATGCTCGAGCTGGCCGAGCAGGTCGACCATCATGTTGTTCTCGTGCGCCAGGCGCTTCAGCCCGGTGACGAAGCTCGGCCATGGACCGCTTTCGAGCTGGTCGAGCATGGGCGTCGCATGGAACGCCTTGGTGGACTTCTTTTCCTTCGGCACGAAAGTGCTGTGCCGTTGCGGATCCTTGGGCTGCTTGCGGGCGTCAGACATCGCGATCCCTCCAGATGTGCGAAATCGAGCCCCGCCAGTGTAATGACGCCCTATCGCGGTGCTTCAGCGGTTTTTGGGGATAGGCCGGGCGCGAGCACCCCTCCCTTTGGGGATATACGGCTTGCTGATGACTAAGGCAGCCGCAAATGCGGTACGTTGTTGTCCCTCGATTCCGGCCCACGCGCCTTGAACGCCGTCCTGCAAACCGCCATCGAACACCCGTTCGCACTCGAGCGGCCGCAGGACTACCTGCGCTGGCGCGAGCGCAAGCTCGCGCGCTATCCGCGCCGCGCCGAGGACCTGATCGTGGAGGTGCGCGACCCGCGCAACCTCAGCGACAGCGAGGCCGGGGAAATCCGGCGCGTGTGCGGCGCGGCGAACATGGCCGTCTACGCCAGCCCGCTCGCCGAGGTGGCGGACAAGGACATGGCGCGGCGCCTAGGCGCGCGCCTGGGCCTTGTGCGCCTGCACGCCAACCCGCTCGCGGACGAGGACGGCATCAGCTCGCTCGAGGTGACGCCGGAGAAATCGGGCCGCGGCTATATCCCTTATTCGAACCGGCGCCTGCTGTGGCACACCGACGGCTATTACAACGCCCCACAGCAGCGCATCCGGGCATTCATCCTGCACTGCGTCCGGCCAGCCGCCGCGGGCGGCGAGAACCGCCTGCTCGATCCTGAGATCGCCTACATCCTGCTGCGCGACGCCGATCCGGAATATGTCAGGGCGCTGTCGGCGCCGGACGCCATGACCGTTCCGGCCAACGAGGAGGGCAGCGCCGCGATGCGTCCCGCGCAAACCGGCCCGGTGTTCTCCACCGACGGCAGCGCGCTGCACATGCGCTACACCGCGCGCACGCGCAGCATCGAATGGCGGCCGGACGAGGCGACCCGCGCCGCGGCGCGGTTTCTGCAGCAGCTCCTTGACACCGGCTCGCCCTACGTGTTCACGCTCCGGCTGGCCGCCGGTCAGGGCCTGGTATGCAACAACGTGCTGCATGACCGCAGCGCCTTCGTTGACGACGCCAAGTCGGGGCGGCTCGACTATCGCGCCCGGTATGGCGATCGCGTCGGCTCGGCATGAAGACCATCCCGCTCAAGTTCATCAAGGAAGACCCCGGCGTCGGCAGCGCCGACGACAGCTCGGACGCGAAGGAATCGACCGGCATGCTGGAACGCCTGGTCGCCGACCTGCGGGGCCAGCTGGCGGAGCTTTCCGCCGGCGCGGAACCGCTGCGGCGCGCCGACTTGCAGCTGCAGCTCGGCCGCGCCCTGGTGCGGCTCGAGCAGGGGCCCGCAGCGTGGGCGGCGGCGCGCGAGGCGTTCGACCTCTACCTGGCCGAGCAGGCCTGGGAAGGCGCGGCGCAGGCCTGCGACATCCTGTTCCTCGCCGACCAGCCGCAGTCGCTCGCCGCGCTCGGACAGGGCATCTGGCTCGCGGTGACCTACCCTGTCGATCCGGAGCTGAGCGTCGCGCTGCTGCAGCACGTGGTCGAGGAGACACCGCCGGACGCCGACGGCGCAGCGGTAGCGGCCGTCACGGCGTACTACCTCGCAGACCTGCGCGCCCGCGATCCGCAGCGCGAACACCTGCTCCTCTACGCCAACCAGGTGCTCGCCACCGTGGCGCGCCGGCACAGCGGCGTCGACGGACAGCAGACTTTCAACAAGTGGATCGAGGACATGGAGCTGAACGACCCGGCGCTGTTCCTGCCGCGCCTGCGCAACGTCGTCGACGTGCTGGTGCAGGACGAGTGGTGGTTCGACCGCGACACCCTGCAGGCGGCGCTGCCCGCGGACTGAAGGCGATGCCCCAGGAACACGGCGACATCGTCGACGCAGTGTTCGCGATTGCCTGCCGGTGCCTGCCGGTCGATCACGCGTACGCGCTGCAGCAGGCGATCCAGGATGCGCTGCCCTGGTTCGCGCAGGAGCCGCGCGCCGGCCTGCATACCGTGCATGGCGCGGCTTCGGGCAGCGGCTGGATGCGGCCCGAGGGCGCGGACGCGCTGTTGCAGCTGTCCCATCGCGCCAGGCTCGCGCTGCGCCTGCCCAGGCACCGCCTGGAGGACGCCGCCGCGCTGCTTGGGCGCACCCTGCAGGTGGCCGGCTGGCCGCTGCGCGTGGAAGGAATGGCGCTGCGGCCGCTGTCGCGGATCACGACCCTGTTTTCGCGCTGCGTGGTGCTCGATGCGCTCGACGAAGCAGCGTTCGTCATCGCCGCCACCGGCGAGCTCGGCGCGCTCGGCATCAAACCGGCAAGCATGGTGTGCGGCCGCGTGACGCCGATCGCGACCCCGGAGCGCACTTACCAGGCCCACAGCCTGATGCTCGCCGGCCTTACGCGCGAGCAATCCCTGCTGCTGCAGCAAAGCGGCCTCGGCGCCGGGCGCAAGCTCGGCTGCGGCCTGTTCATCCCCCACAAGGATATCGGCGACCCGCAGTCCAGGTCGGATTGAGACGCAACTGAGCGCAATCGAGGAGACCATGGCATACGACGTGAACGGGAAGGTGCTCGAGGCGACGGAAAACGGCTACCTGGTGTCGCAGGACGACTGGGACAAGAACGTCGCGGGGGTGATCGCGGCCGCGGAGGGGCTCAGCCTCACGCAGGACCACTGGGACGTGATCGAGTACCTGCGCGACGCGTACTTCAACCACAACGGCGAGCAGCCGAACAACCGCGCCATCCTCAAGGTCATGCAGGACAAGTGGCCGGGCCGCAAGGTGGACAACAAGACCCTGTTCGACCTTTACCCGGGCAACCCCTCCAAGCAGGCGGGCAAGATCGCCGGGCTGCCCGAGAGCATGCGCAAGGGCGGTTATTGAGGGGTTCGCGCGTGCCATAAGCCTGCCTGGTGCATCGTGGTGCAACGTGGTGTACCCTGACGCCATGTCGATAGCGGATAAGTCCGTCCGTCAAAGCGTCAGTCTTCCCGCGCGCGTCGCTCGCCGCGTGAAGGCGCTGGCGCAAACCAGCAATACGAGCACCAGCCGCGTCATCGCCGGTCTTATCGAGTCCGGGCTGGATGCCCGGGAGCAGGAAAAAAAGCGCTTCTTCGAATGCGCCGACCGCCTCTCGCGCTCCCGCGACCCGGAGGAGCAGAAACGTCTCAAGGAAGAACTCGCCCGCATGACCTTCGGTGAGTGATGCCGAAGATCCAGTGGAGCGGCCTTCCTCCGGCGCTTCGCGACCACCTGTTCGAGAGGCTGCGCGAGCGCAAGATCACCGCCGAGGACCTCTACCAGCTGAAGGCGTGGAGGGAGTCTGAGCCCGAGGCGCCAGATGGACCTTGGTACAAGGACTTCGGTTCGTTCAAGATCTGCGGCGAAAGACAGCTTCCGAAGACGTTCCTGCTCCGAAGCCAGCCTGCCAAAGGGGAGAAACTCTAAGTCCCGAGGCGCGCCTACTCGTAGTGCTTGCGCTGCGAGCGCCTTCTGCCCGCCTGCTGCACCACGCCCCCGCGTATGGTGTAAGGCGGCGTCAGCTCGAAGCCGCCGTACTTCGGATTGAGGGGCTTCAGGAAGCGGCGCTCGCCGTCGAAGACGAGCTGGCGGAAGAACACGTCGCCCGCGAATTCCACCACCACGTAGGCGCCGTCGCGCGGCGCGTAGCCCGGGTCGATGATGACGACGCAGCCATCCGCGAATTCGGGCTCCATGCTGTCGCCCAGCACGCGCAGGGCGTACGGTTCGAGCGCGCTGCAGCTGTCCTGAGCCATTAGGGCTTTTTCTTGTAAAAGCCGATCACCGTGTCCTCGCGCCCTGGCTCGTCGGCATAGCGCGGCCGCGCCTCGTTCGCCTTGCCCGCCGCCTCGGCGAGCTCGCGTTCGCGCGCGCTGATGAGCGCCAGGCACTGGCGCAGGTCCTGGATGGTCGCGTCCGACAGCGGGTGGCGCATGCCGTGAGGCGTGGCGGTGTCCCTGATCACGCCGGCGAGCGTCAGCTTCACCGCCTGCAGGATGCGCTCCTCCATGGAAAGTTCCGGATCGCTCATCGGGTGCGCCTCCATTGTTTCATGTATCGGGCTGCGGCATCGGCAGGCCGGCGAGCTTGCAGATCACGTAAACGGGACCGGCCGGGAACAGGCCGTAGATGTGCTTCTCGTAGGCCTTGCGGTCGCTGAAGTGCGGGCCGCGGTGCTTTCCCAGCTCCAATACCATCTTGCGCATGGTCGGGAGGCTCCGCGTCTCCTGGTAGTAGTCGCGGAAGTACCAGATCAGTTCCCAGTGGTCCACGTAGAGCTCGACCCCGTCGCGCTGCGCCAGGGCGCGCGCGAAGTCCTCGTTCCAGTCATCGGGATCGAGCAGAAACCCTTGCTCGTCCGTCTCGATGATCTTGCCGTTGACGTTGAACTGCATTCCCGACTTAATATAAACCGGTCCGCAATCCACAGGAGCACGAGTCATGGGCACCGCCTACTACGACGCCATCGACCGCATGGAGAAGAAAAAGGTCGACCCCGAGTACATCAACGGCTGGGCTTCCGGCTTCCTGCACAACCCGAAGCGCGAAGAGCAACGCGTCAGCGAAGCCTACGCAGCCGGCTACGTGCACGGCCTGGAGAAGAACACCGGCGGCTTCGACGCCTGGATCAGGAAGTAGCCGGTGGCGCGCCCGGGCCCTTCTCGGCCAGCGCGCGCCATTTCGCGGCCTCTGCGGCGTCGCGCCCGACGCCCACGCCTTTCTCGTACATCGTCGCGAGCGTCGCCTGCGATCCCGCCATGCCCTGGTCGGCGGCGAGCCTGAACCACCTCGCCGCCTCGGCGGCGTCGGCCCTGGTGCATTCGCCCTGGAAGTACATGAAGCCCAGGCCGTGCTGCGCGAGCGCATGGCCCTGCTCGGCGGCGGCGCGCATCCATTGGACCGCGATCGCGCAGTTCTTCACCATGCCCAGCCCCACCTGGGCCATGATCGCGACGCGGTATTGCGCCTGCGGATCGCCTCGTTCCGCCAGCGGCTGCAGCAGCTGCATGGCCCGCGCGAATTCCTTCGCCTCGAAGGCGGCAATGCCGCTCGCCAGCTCCATATCCAGTCCTGACATGTCGTGCTCCCGCGTCTATTATCCTTGACATGGCCATCCTCAGCAGCCGCCCTACGATAGCGCTCGTCAAGACCCGCTGGCGCAAGAAGGGCGAGCGCACCCTCGCCGAGCGCGCGGGCGTGATCGGGACCAACGTGTGGAAGATCTCGAGCGAGGTCTTCAAGCACATGGAAAAGGAAGGCTTTCGCTTCGGCTCGGACCGGTTGGTAACCGACGTGCTCGCCGAGTTCATCGCTTTCCTGGTGCAGCTCGCCGACCGCGCGGTGTACCGAAAGCTGAGCGAGGCCGATCGCGCCGCGCTCATCGGCGAGGTGGCCGGCCACCTGGCCTCGACCATGGAGAACAACCAGCGGGACCTCCTCGGGCCCGGGGAGTATCGCAAGCCTTTCATCGACCTGCTCAACGCTCGCTTCGGGGAGTACGCCGGCTTCGAGTACGCCGGCGTGGAGCCGGGCTATCCCTGCCTGCGCTTTTTCGCCACCAAGGTGTCCGACGCCATGGCGAGCGGCGACAACAAGTGGGTGGTCGAGCAGATGATGGACATCGAGGCGCCGGAGATGGTGCGCCTCGTCGGCAAGCTCATCGAGCAGACGGTGCAAGCAGGGCCTGCATCGCCGCCTCACGCGCCGCAGGGTTGAGCCCGAGCAGCTCCCGGGCGCTCGCCAGCCAGCGCTCTTTGCCTTCGCGCACCACCTGCCACAGCCGGTCCAGGGCGCCGCAGCGCAGGAAATGCTCGTAGGCCTCCAGCGCCTGCGGGAACAACTCGCGGCGCGGGGCATCGAAGGTGGCGAAATAGAAATGCAGCGCCGGCTGGTTGTCCCGCTCGAGCAGCCCCGGCAGCGTCGACAGGCAGTCGGCAAGGAGGTCGCGCACCGCGCGCGCCACCGGCTCGCCGCGGGTGCGCGACAGCTGCAGCGCCATTGCGCCCCACGCCTCGCCAAGCAGCTCGCCGGCCCTCGCCTCGCCGAGCTCGTGCAGGATCATGGTTTCCATCTCGTTGTCGGCCATGCGCTGCAGCGCGCCTTCCGTGTCGGCGATGAAGTCGTAGCTCGCCAGGGCGCGCGCCATGGCGTTGCCCTGCTTGCGCCACTGGTATTCCTCGATCTTCTCCCACAGGGTGCGGCGCACCGACTCCAGGCGCACGAAGATGGTCCGTCCCTGCAGCATCGCCGGGGGCGCGGCCAGCTCGCGCGCGTATTCGCAGGAGGAAATCCGGATCGTGAGGCCCGCGCGCTGCTCGACGCGCAGCAGCCGGCCGAGGAAAAACACCGGCTTGTGCCAGCGTCCGTAGCCGGCGCTGTAGACGCAGCCCTGCGGCAGCAGCTCGCGGTTGGCGGCTTCGGCGTCGAACGGGTCCAGCTCTCCGCGCGCGAGCGGCAGCGGCGCGAACTCGTCGGCCTCGATGCGGTGCCACGCCTGCTCGCGCGCCTTCAGCCAATCGCCCAGGTCGTCCCTCGGCAGGGCGCGCGCGAACGGCAACTCGTTCTCCCAGCGGTAGTACTCGCGCATCTTGAGCAGGAAGGTGCAAAGGCCGTAGTCCCCCGCATGGCGCGCATCGGAGATGTCGCAGTTGCGTTGCACCGCGTTCGCGAGTTGCGGAAGATTGCGCATCATGCCGAGGCGTATATACTCACTCTAGCATCGCATGGCTCGCTCGCCGGCATGGCCAAGACAACCCGTCCCAAGCCCCACGTCACGCTCGACATGAAGGGTGCGGCCTGCCCCGGGCCGCTGCTCGGCGCCAAGAGAGTGCTCGACGAGCTGCTCGCGGGAGAAGTGCTGCTGCTGATCTCCGATTGTCCCGCGACCAAGGACGACCTGTATTCCTGGCCCAAGTACGCCGACGTCGACATCCTGAAAACCGAGAAACTGCCGCGCGGCGGGACCGGGTACTACATTCGCAGGGGCAAAGCGCAGCGCGTCTCTCCCAACGCCGTGCTCGACATGCGCGGCGCCACCTGCCCCGGCCCCGTCGTCGAGGCGAAGAAGCTGCTCAACGGCATGCGCTCGGGCGAAGTGCTGCAGCTGGTCAGCGATTGCCCCGGCATCCGAGCGGACGTGCGCAGCTGGGTGAAGGCGACCGGCCTGGAATTGGCCGATGCGCGGGAAAGCGCGCCCGGCGAATACGTGTTCCACATCCGCAAGCGCTGAATGATGAGCCTGATGGACGAGATCATCGGGGGCGGCGACGCCGGCGGGAACCCCCGGTTCCCTCATGCGACGGCGGGCTGGACGCCTGCGCTCGCGGTGGAGTCCGCGCGGCGGGAAGGCCTGGAACTCGGCGAGAACCACTGGGAGGCGCTGCGCGCCCTGCAGGAGTACTACGCAAGGCACCAAGCGACCGCCGTCAATCTGCGCGAGCTGCACGACGCCCTCGGCGAGAAATTTCATCGCCAGGGCAGCATCCGGCACCTGTATCGGCTTTTCCCCGGCGGGCCGGTGGCGCAAGGCTGCCGGATCGCGGGGCTCAAGGCGCCGGCGGGCGCCACCGACAAGGGCTTCGGCAGCGTCGCCTAGCCGCCCGGGCGCATTGCGGTTACTTGCGCTTGAGAAAGAAAGTGAATTCCTTTTCCGCCGCGGCCTGCGACAGGAGGTCGTTGCCGGTCTGCTTGGCGAACGCCTGGAAGTCCTTCACCGAGCCGGGGTCGGTGGCGAGGATCTTCAGCACCTGCCCGGACTGCATGTCGTTGAGCGCCTTTTTCGCGCGCAGGATGGGCAGCGGGCAGTTGAGCCCGCGGGCGTCGAGTTCTTTGTCGAAGTTCATATGGGAGTCCAGAGTGGAAAGTAAGTGAGAGCCATCAACCGAAACGCGCCAGCAACTCGGCGACTCTGCCGGCGCGCTCGGTGCGCCCCTGGTTTCCAGCCGGCGGTTCCTGCCGGATCATGCACGACACCATCTCGTAGAACGCCCGGTCGAGCGCCTTGCGCGCGGCGGCGAGCTGCTGCGCGATGTCCTCGCAGACCTCGTCCTCGCCGATCATGCGCCGCACCGCGCGCACCTGGCCTTCGATGCGCGCCAGGCGCGCATCCATCGCCTTCTTTGATTCGGCGTCATGCATCGTGGGTTCGCTCATGCCGCGAATATACACCGCAGGGTATGCGTCGACCAATTTCCCCTATGGTGCGATGCCGCATAAGGAAAATGCGGCATGCCCATCAGAGGAAATATTTGGCGCATACTCCCGCACAGTATTAGTGTCCCCGACAAGGAGTCGACCATGTCCGACGCATCCGATCTCGACCGCCTCATCAACGAGCGCCTCGAAGCGCTCCTGCCGAAGAAACTCGCCGAGTTGCGCGAGAAGCAGACGCCGTCGATGACCATCATCGCTACCAAGGGCACGCTCGATTGGGCGTATCCGCCGTTCATCCTGGCCTCGACTGCGGCCGCGCTCGGCTGGAACGTGTCGATGTTCTTCACCTTCTACGGCCTCGGCCTGCTGAGAAAGGACATCAGCGACCTGAAAGTGAGCCCGCTCGGCAACCCGGGCATGCCGATGAAGATGCCGTTCGGCCCGGAATGGTTCAAGGCCATCAACTGGAACATCCCGAACGCGGTGCAGGCCATCGTGCCGGGGTTCGAGAGCATGGCCACCATGCTCATGAAGCAGACCATCCACGACAAGGGCGTGGCTGGCGTGGAAGAACTGCGCAGCTCGTGCATCGAGGGCGGCGTCAACCTGATCGGCTGCCAGATGACCGTCGACCTGTTCGGCTACAAGCCGGAGGATTTCATCGTTGAAGTGAAGGAATACTGCGGCGCCGCGACTTTCCTGCCCATGGCGCGCGACGCGGACGTGAGCCTGTTCATCTAGTTGAACCCAGGGGGAGAGAGTTCATGAGGAAGCTCGCTGTCTGCGCGGCGGTCGCCGCCGCGCTCGTGCCGGGGGTCGCGGCTGCGACCAACGGCTATTTCTCGATCGGCTACGGCATGAAGGCGAAGGGCATGGCGGGGGCGGCTACAGCTACCACGAGCGACGCCTTCGGCGGCGCCGTGAATCCCGCAAAAATGGTTTTCGTCGGAGACCGCGTCGATCTCGGTGTCGACTTGTTCAGTCCGCGGCGTTCGGTGTCGCGGCAAGGCGAAACGGGGTTCGGCGGCCTCTACAACGGCAGCGACGACAGCGACAGCAATTACTTCCTGATTCCCGAGCTTGGCTACAACAGGATGATCAACCCGAACCTCTCGCTCGGGGTCACGGTATATGGCAACGGCGGGATGAATACGGATTTCAACTCCACGCTGGCCGGTCCGTCGTTTGCACCCTCATGTGCGGGAGCGCCTGCGAACATGCTCCTCGGCTGCGGCAAGCTCGGCGTGGACATGATGCAGTTGATCGTTGCTCCGACCGCGGCGTACAAGATCAACGAACGCAACAGCCTTGGCATCTCGCCGTTGCTTGGCTATCAGCGCTTCAAGGTGGACGGCCTGCAGGCGTTCACGGCCATCAGCTCCGCTCCGACTGCGGTGACCAACGTCGGCTATGACACCTCGACCGGTTGGGGCGTGCGCGTCGGCTGGATGGGCAAGCTCTCGGACAGCATGACAGTGGGAGCCGCCTACTCGTCGAAGATGCAGATGAGCAAATTCGACAAGTACCGGGGGCTGTTCGCCGATGGGGGCATGTTCGACATTCCCGAAAACTACAATGTCGGAATTGCGTTCAAGGCCAATCCCAAGACGACTGTGGCGTTCGACGTCCAGCAGATCAACTATGGGAAGATCACCTCGATCGCCAACGGCGTGCTGAACAGCCTGCAAGATCCTGCCGGCTGTCCCCTCGGATCAGCCTGCGGTTCGGGATTCCGCTGGCAGAATCAGACCGTATACAAGCTCGGCATGGAGTACGAGTACAACAAGGAATGGACTTGGCGCACGGGCTTCAACTACGGCAAGTCGCCGATCGGCAACACCGCCGACGACATATCGTTCAACATCATCGCGCCGGGTGTCGTCGAGAAACACTTTACGCTCGGCCTGACGTACAGGACGAGCGGCGGCGGCGAGCTGACTTTCGCTTATATACACGCGTTCGCCAAGACCGTGACCGGCCCGTCGGCGATCACGACCTTCGCGGGCGGCGCGAATTTCGGCACCGAATCGCTCACGATGTACCAGGACTCGTTCGGCATCGCGTACGGCTGGAAGATGTGAGCCGCGCTATCTTTTGAGCGGATCCAGTCGATCATGCAGGCCGCCGAGGAATGCGACCGCCCGGTGAGCCTGCAGGCCTCGGCCGGCGCGCGCAAATACGCGGGCGAGCCGTTCCTGCCATGGTCATCAGGCACGCGGCCGCACTAGAATGCCCTCGTGCGGCATGGGTCTGCATTGGGGAGCATCGGCTTGGATCTCGACCAGGCGAGAATCGAGGAAATCGCGCGTGAGCTCGGCCTCACTGAGGGCGAGATCGCCGCGCGCAAGGCCTTTCTGGCCTTCGGCGACGACGACGTTGCGTGCCTGAAGGCGCTGCATCGGCCGCTCGAGCGGGCCCGCGCCGAGATCATCAACGAGTTTTACGCGCACCTGCTCTCGTTCGAGGAAGCCAGCGCGCTGCTCGGCGACGAGGACTTGCTCATGCGCCTGAAGCGCAAGCAAAGCGCCTACTTCGAGCTCTTGACCGGCGGCGAGTACGGCGCTCCCTACGTGCGCGACCGGCTGCGCGTCGGCATCGCCCACCAGCGCATCGGCCTGGAGCCGAAGTGGTACGTCGGCGGCTACAGCGCGTACCTGGGCCTGCTGTTCTCCCGTCTCTGGGACACTCGCGGCGCCGCCGATCGCTCCACGCTGCAGGCGATGCTCTCGCTGCTGAAACTCGTCTTCTTCGACATCGGGCTGGCGATGGACACGTACATTCTCGAGCGGCAGAAGACCATCGCGCGCAAGACCTCGCAGCTTGCCGCGCTCAGCCAGGTCATGGCCGCCGTCACCTCCTCGCTCAGCGTGCACCAGGTGCTGGACGAGGTGATGCGCTGCGCGGGCGAATTGACCGGCTCGCGCGCCTGCTGCATCGCGTTTTACGAGGAAGCCGAAGGCAGATTCAAGGACTGGGTGACCCGGGGGCTGTCCGAGCATTTCGTAAGCAACATGTCGTTTCGCCCCGGCGGCCTGGCCGATGAGGCGTTCACCTCCGGGAGCTGGCAGCTAAGCAACGACCTGCCCGGAACGCGCCACCGGCTGAGCGCGCTGGCGAGGCAGGACGGCATCCGTTCCTTCGTCTGCCTGCCGCTCAGGTTCCAGAAGCAGCGGCTCGGCGTGCTGTATGTCTATCGCGACGACCGCGACGATTTCAGCCGGGACGAGAACGATCTGCTGGAGACCTTCGCCCACTGCGCGGCGGGGGCGATCAGCAACGCCCGCCTGCACGCGCAGATGACCGATCTGGCCCGCACGGATGCCCTGACCGGCCTCGCCAACCGGCGCAGCTTCGACGAACGCCTCGGCATCGAGGTCACGCGCGGCGACCGCTACCGCCGCCCCTGCGCCCTCCTCGCGCTGGACGTGGACCATTTCAAGCGCGTCAACGACACGCACGGCCACCAGGCGGGCGACGCCGTGCTCAAATTTCTCGGCGCGCTGCTGCGGGACCGGGGCCGCGCCGGCATCGACGTGGCGGCGCGCGTCGGCGGCGAGGAGTTCGCCATGCTGCTGCCGGAGACCGGCAGGGACGGCGCGCTGGTATTGGCCGAGAGAATCCGTGAGGATCTCGAACGCTCCGCCATCCGGATCGCGGACGAAACGACGGTCTGCGTCACGCTCAGCGTCGGCGTCTGCTGCTATCCGGATCATGCCGACTCCGCCGACACGCTGATGCGCAACGCCGACCAGGCTCTTTACGCCGCGAAGCGCCTGGGGCGCAACCGCACCGCGGTATTCGGCGCGCCGGCCGCCCCCGGCGCGCAATAGCGTCAGGCGAGGCGCGACCGCATTCTCTAGCCGAGATCCCGCAGGAAAGCGAGCGTGGGTCCGGTCGCCTGCGCAGCAACGAGTGAAACTGATGCCGCCATAAGCCGCCCCTGACGCGCTCCTTGTCGGCGCCCGGCTAAGATGCGCACGTGAAAATCTGCATCGTCTCGGACAGCCACGACCGCGCCGATGCACTCGCGCAGGCAGTGCGCGAGGCAAAAGCGCAGGGCGCCGAGGCGGTGATCCATTGCGGCGACCTCATCGGCGCGCAGACCCTCAAGCCCGCCATCGCGCTGGGATTGCCGCTGCACCTCATCCACGGCAACAACGTCGGCGATGCGCAGGCCCTGCACAAGCTGTCGCGCGCGAGCGGCGGGCTCCTCCAGTACCACGGCGTCGACGCGCGCATCGAGCTCGCCGGCCGGCGGGTCTTCATCGTGCACTATGACGACTACGGCTACGCGATGGCGTGCACCGGCGACTGGGAGCTGGTGTGCTGCGGGCACTCGCACCGGGCCGAAGCGCGGAAGGTCGCGAGCGTGAAGGGCGATGGGACCTGGCTCGTCAATCCCGGCACCGTGGCAGGTCTCGCCGCGCCTGCGACGTGGGCGCTGGGCGATCTCGCGGCGATGCGCTTCGAGGTGCGCGAACTCGGCCGCGAACCCGCATTCAAGCCCTCTATTAGCGCATAGCGAACTCTAAGGCGGGCGCCCGCAGTCGGCGCTTAGAATTCCCGTCGGAACGGCGAGGAGACAAGAAATGTTCACCAGCAATCCGTTTACCGGGCTTTCGGCGTCCATACCGCCTGCCGCCATGCAGACCTATGTCGTCATCATGATCGTCCTGGTTGCCGCAGGGACGCTGTTCGACATCGTACATAAGGGGAGCGCCAGGTATTTTTTCGACAATTGGCGGAAATCGAAAGGCAAAGGGTCGAAGCAAGTCGGTGGCGGCGAATTGGTGTCGCTCGCCATCCAGACCGGCCTTGTCGACGTCCTGGCATCCGGGGAATTCTGCAACGCGCGTCGCCGGGTCGCCCATCTGCTGACCATGTACGGGTTCCTGATCTACGTCATCACCACCGCCGTCATGGTGTTCGGCTACCCGACGCCCGCGTCTCCGACGCCCGGCATCCTGCCGCTACTTTGGTGGATTGGCGGCTTGATGGTTTGCCTCGGCGGATACTGGTTCTGGTTCTTCATCCGGGTGGATGTCGCCGCCGAGGGCAATTCCCCGTTCCGCATCATGCGCGCGGATCTGTTCATCCTCTCGCTGCTGGCCAGCGTGACGCTGGGCCTGATCTGGGCCTTCCTGCAGTCGAAGGGCGGTTCCGGAGCCAGCGTGTTCTTCGGCTTGTACATCATCGCCACGACGGTGCTGTTCGGATCGGTGCCGTGGTCCAAGTTCGCTCACATGTTTTTCAAGCCCGCGGCGGCCTTCGAGAAAAGGGTTTCCCACGCGATCGGCTTCAGGAGCAATCTGCCCGCGCCCGCCGACAAACCCGAGGTGTTCGGCAGCGCCCGCCAACAACCCCGGCACTACTGAGAGGCAACGAGAACCCATGCCAACTTTCGTTTACATGACCCGGTGCGACGGTTGCGGGCATTGTGTCGACATCTGCCCGTCCGACATCATGCACATCGACAAGACCTATCGGCGTGCCTACAACATCGAGCCGAACATGTGCTGGGAGTGCTACTCCTGCGTGAAGGCCTGTCCGCAAGACGCCATCGATGTCCGCGGTTATGCCGACTTCGCCCCTCTGGGCCACAGTGTCCGGGTGCTGCGGGAAGAGGCCAAGGCGACCATTTCGTGGAAGCTCAAGTTCCGCGACGGCCGCGAGAAGAACTTCGTGTCGCCGATCCGGACAACACCGTGGGGATCGATCAAGGGGCCGGCCGAGTACGACGCGCCCCGCCCCGAGGATTTCGCCAAGCAGGAACTCGCACACGAACCGGAAGGGCTCAACATCAAAGGGGGGTTGCCCACGTTGCGCCCGGATCAACTCAAGCTGGGAGTCGTCTGATGGGACTCTTCGGAGGCAGGAAAACGGTATTCGTCGATGCGGACATCCTCGTCATCGGCGGCGGCATGGCGGGCTGCGGGGCAACCTACGAGTCCCGGTACTGGGGACGCGACCTGAAGATCGTCTGCGTCGAGAAAGCGAACATCGAGCGCAGCGGCGCTGTCGCCCAGGGTCTGTACGCCATCAACTGCTACATGGGCATGCAGTGGGGCGAGAACCAGCCCGAGGACCATGTGCGCTACGCCCGCAACGACTTGATGGGTCTCGTGCGCGAGGACCTGGGCTACGACATCGCCCGGCACGTCGATGCGTCGGTGCACCTGTTCGAGGAATGGGGCCTGCCGATGATGCGCGACCCCAAGACCGGACGCTACCAGCGCGAAGGCAAGTGGCAGATCATGATCCACGGCGAGAGCTACAAGCCGATCGTCGCCGAAGCGGCCCGCAAGGCCGCGACCGAGGTCTACAACCGGATCATGGTGACGCACCTCTTGATGGACCAGAGCAAGGCCAACCGCGTCGCCGGTGCCGTCGGGTTCAATGTCCGGACGGGCGACTACCATGTGTTCCGCGCGAAGGCCGTCATCGTCGCCGCGGGCGGCGCGTCGCACCTCTTCAAGCCGCGCGCCGTGGGCGAGGGAATGGGGCGGACCTGGTATGCGCCCTGGAGCAGCGGGTCGTGCTACGCGCTTCCGATCCAGGTCGGCGCCAAGATGACGCAGATGGAAAACCGCATCGTCCTGACGCGTTTCAAGGACGGCTATGGTCCCGTCGGCGCCTACTTCCTCCATCTGAAGACGTACACGCAAAACGGCAATGGCGAGGAGTACGAGAAGAGGTGGTACGAGGACACCAAGGCCTTGGTGGGCGACTACGTCGACCATCACCCGGTGCCGACCTGCCTGCGCAACCACGCCATCCTCAAGGAGCTGGCGGCCGGCCGCGGTCCCATCCGCATGGTGACCAAGGAGGCCTTCCAGGACCCCCACAAGGAGACCGTCGGCTGGGAGAACTTCCTCGGCATGACGATCGCGCAAGCGGTCGTTTGGGCGTCGCAGAACATCGACCCCAAGCACACCAATCCCGAGCTGACCACGTCCGAGCCTTATGTCATGGGCTCTCACGCCACCTGCTCCGGCGCGTGGGCGAGCGG
>JANMSV010000139.1:0-17210 GCA_031389685.1 Betaproteobacteria bacterium | reverse complement strand
TCCACCTCGTCGTTTTTCGACACGTGGGTGAGCCGCGTGTAATTATTTTAGAACGCGACCCACAGGATCGTATTAGCCAGGTCCAGGCCGATGACGTAATGGTAGAGGTTGGGGCGGATTTAGTGAGGCGTCGGCAGGTCGGACCTGGCGCTTTTGCCGCCCTTGTCGGAGGCGGTCTCCTCGCGGATGATGTCGTTGCACAGCTCGATGCACTCGTCGCAGATGAATACCGAGGGCCCGGCGATGAGCTTGCGGACCTCGTGCTGGCTCTTGCCGCAGAACGAGCAGTAGAGCAGTTTCTCGCCGGCGCTGGCCTTGTCCGACATCTACACCTGCTCCCGGGATGTCAGGATCTTGTCCACGATACCGTACTTTACCGCGTCTTCAGCGCCCATGAAAAAGTCGCGCTCCGTGTCGCGCCCAATGACCTCGACCGTCTTGCCGCTGTGCTTGGCGAGGATCTCGTTGAGGCGACCCCGCAGGTACAGGATCTCCCTGGCGTGGATCTCGATGTCGGTCGCCTGCCCCTGGAAGCCGCCCATCGGCTGGTGGATCATGACGCGCGAGTTCGGCAGGATGAAGCGCTTGTCCTTGTCCCCGGCCGCAAGCAGGAGCGAGCCCATGCTGGCCGCCTGGCCGACGCACAGGGTGCTGACGTCGGGCTTGATGAACTGCATCGTGTCGTACACGGCGAGTCCCGCCGACACCGAGCCGCCCGGCGAATTGATGTAAAAGAAGATGTCCTTGTCCGGATTCTCGGACTCGAGGAACAGCAGCTGCGCGACGATCAGGTTGGCGGTGATCTCGGTCACCGGACCGACCAGGAACACCACGCGCTCCTTCAGCAGCCGCGAATAGATGTCGTAGGCGCGTTCGCCGCGCCCCGACTGCTCGATGACCATCGGAATCAGACCGAGGTCCTGCACGTCCGCCGCCCGGCGCTCCCAGTTCATGCGTTGCTTCCCATCAGCTCGTCGAAGGCCACCGCCTTGTCCGCGACTTTCGCCCTCGACAGGATCCACTTGACCACGTTGCCCTCCAGGGCGAGGCCTTCCATCTCCGACAAACGCTGGGGCTGCATATAAAACCATTTTACAACTTCGGCGGGACTCTCGTAGGAAGCCGCCTCCTGCTCGATTACGGCACGCACTTCCGCCGGCTTGGGCTGCAGTTTCTCGGCGCGCGCCAGCTCGGCGATGATCAGGCCCAGCGCCACGCGCCGCCTGGCCGCCGCCTCGAAGGTCTGGGGATCCAGCGGCAGCTTTTCGATCTTCAGGCCGCGGGAACGCAGGTCGGCGGCCGCGCGCCCCACCAGTTCCTGCGTCTCCATCGCCACCAGCGACTTGGGCAGCTCGAGCGGGGTGGCGGCGAGCAGCGCCTCGAGCGCCTGGTTCTTCAGGCGCGCTGCAACGCGCTTGTTCGCCTCGCGCTCGACATTCTGCTTCACCTCGGCGCGCATCTTCGCGAGGTCGCCGTCCGCCACGCCCAGCCCGCGCGCGAACTCCGCATCCAGCTCGGGCAGGCGGGGCGCGTCTACCTGCTTCACGTTCAGCTCGAACGACGCCGTCTTGCCCGCCACGTCCTTGCCATGATAGTCGTCGGGGAACTTCAGCTCGAAGCGCTTCGCCTCGCCCGCGGCCATGCCGCGCGCCGCGGTCTCGAACTCGGGCAGCATGCGGCCTTCCCCCAGCACGAAAGCGAAGCCATCGGCCTTGCCGCCGGTGAACGGCTCGCCGCCGAGGGTGCCCGCGAAATCCACCGTCACGCGATCCCCGTCCTGCGCCGGGCGCGCCGCGCCCGTATAGGCCACGCGCTGCTTGCGCAGGATCTCGATGGTCTTGTCGACCGCCGCGTCGTCCACCTCGAGCTGCGGCCGCTCGATGGCGGCGGCGGAGACGTCGCCGACCTTGAATTCGGGATACACCTCGAAGGTGGCGCTGAATTCGAGCGCGCCGGCGGCGGGCTCCTTGTTCGGTTCGATGCGCGGCTGGCCGGCGACCTTGAGGTTCGCCTCCTTCACCGCGTCGATGAAGCACTTCTGCACTGCGTCGCCCAGCACTTCCGAGCGCAGCTGCGGCCCGTAGGTCTGCGCCAGCAGTTTCATCGGCACCTTGCCCGGCCGGAAACCGGGCATCTTGACGTCGCGTGCCAGTTTCTTCAGGCGCTGGTCGATTTCGCGCTCGATGCGCTCCACCGGCACCGACATCTGCAGGCGCCGCTCCAGTGCGCCCAGGGTTTCCACGTTTGCCGCCATTCCCGTCGTATCCTCAGAGTGGTCCGCTGGTGCGAAGGGAGGGACTCGAACCCTCATGCCTTGCGGCGTCAGATCCTAAGTCTGGTGCGTCTGCCAATTCCGCCACCTTCGCCCGAAAAAGCGGGTGAAAAACAACGTATTATACCTTCGCGTGTCGGTCGGCCATTACGAGAACTTCCCGGTTGCGTCGCTGCTGCTGCCGGTGCATTTGCGCGAGCCGGTGGCGCTCATCTACCGGTTCGCGCGCAGTGCCGACGACTGCGCCGACGAGGGCGACGACCCGCCACACCGGCGCCTCGGGAAACTGGAGGACTACCGCCGGCAACTCGGGGCGCCGGCGGCGCCTCTGATGCGTGACCTGCAGCGGGTCGTCCAGCAGCATGCGCTCCCGGTGCAGCTGTTGCATGATCTCCTGGACGCCTTTGCCCAGGATGTGACCAAAACCCGTTATGCCAACTTCGCCGAGGTGCTGGACTACTGCCGGCGCTCCGCCAACCCGGTCGGACGGCTGCTGCTGCATCTTTTCAAACGCACGTCCGAAACGGAACTGGCGCAGTCCGATGCGATCTGCACGTCCCTGCAATTGATCAATTTCTGGCAGGACGCCGCCATCGACTACGCGAAGAATCGCATCTACCTGCCGCAGGACGAAATGGCGCGGCACGGCGTCACCGAGCGCCACCTCGCCGGGAAAATCTGCGACCCCGCCTGGCGAGGTCTGCTGCAATTCCAGTCGCGCAGGACGCGCGACCTGATGCTGTCCGGGGCGCCGCTGGGCCGCAGTTTGCCGGGACGCATCGGCCTGGAACTGCGCCTTACGGTGCAGGGCGGCCTGCGCATCCTCGAAAAATTCGAGCGGGCAAACTACGACATGTTCCGCCGGCGCCCGGTCCTGCACTGGTTCGACTGGCCCCGGCTGCTCGCGCAAGCCCTGTGACGCCGGACCAATACTGTCAGCAGAAGGCGGCCGGCAGCGGATCGAGTTTCTATTATTCGTTCCTGTTCCTGCCGCCGCCGCGGCGGCGCGCGATCACCGCGCTGTACGCGTTTTGCCGCGAGGTGGACGACGCGGTGGACGAGAGCGCGGATGCGCAGCTCGCCGGCACCAGGCTGGCGTGGTGGCGGCACGAGATCGGCGAACTGTTCGCGGGCCGTCCGCAGCACCCGGTCAGCCGCGCGCTGCAGCCCGCGCTTGCGCCCTACGGCATCACGGCGCAGCGCCTGAACGAGATCGTCGACGGCATGGAGATGGACCTCAGGCAGACGCGCTACCTCGATTTCGCGGGACTGGAGCGCTATTGCTACCACGTCGCGGGCGTGGTCGGGCTGCTCGCCGCCGGCATCTTCGGCCACACCGACCCGCGCACGCTCGAGTACGCAAGGAAGCTCGGCACCGCGTTCCAGCTCACCAACATCATCCGCGACGTGGGCGAAGATGCGCGCAACAACCGCATCTACCTGCCGGTCGAGGACCTGCAGAAATTCGGCGTTTCGGCGGCGGACCTGCTCAACGCGCGCCACAGCGAGGCCTTTGCCTCCCTGATGAAATTCCAGGCCGATCGCGCCCGCGCCTACTACGACCGGGCGATGGCGGCGCTGCCGGAGGCCGACCGGCGCGCGCAGCGCCCGGGACTCATCATGGCGGCGATCTACCGAGCGCTGCTCGCCGAAATCGAGCGCGAAGGGTTCAAGGTGCTGACGCAGCGCACTGCGCTCACCCCGGTGCGCAAATTCTGGATCGCGTGGAAGACGTGGATCGCCGCGTAGCCGTCGTAGGCGCCGGCTACGCCGGCATGGCCGCGGCCGTCACGCTCGCGCAACGCGGCGTGCGCGTGGTGGTATTCGAGTCCGGGCCAGTGCCGGGCGGGCGCGCGCGGCGCGTCACGACGCAGGGACACACCCTCGACAACGGGCAGCACATCCTGGTTGGAGCCTATGCCACCTTGTTCTCCCTGATGCGCACCGTCGGCGTGCCCTCGGATGCGGTGCTGCGATTGCCGCTCGAGCTGCACTATGCCGACGGCTTCAGGTTCCGCGCCATGTACTTCCCCACCCCCTTCGGCCTGCTTTCCGGTCTACTGCTCGCGCGCGGCCTGCCGTGGAGTGAACGCCTCGGTGCAGTGCGCTTCATGCTGGCGCTGCGCAGGCTGGGTTTCCGCCTTGCCGAGGATTGCAGCGTGAGCGCGCTGCTGCAGCGCCACGCGCAGAACGGTCGCATCGCGCATTACCTGTGGAAGCCGCTCTGCGTTTCCGCCCTAAATACACCGCCGGAGCAGGCCTCGGCCAACGTGTTCCTCGCGGTATTGCGCGACACGCTCGGCGGTGCCGAGGGCGCGAGCGACCTGATCCTGCCGCGGGTGGACCTGTCGAAGCTGTTCCCTGAACCGGCACTGGCATGGCTGCACTCGAAAGGCGCCGAGATACGCTGCGAGACGACAGTACGCGAGCTGGGGGCGCTCGAGGCCGAATACGATTGCGTCATCCTCGCCGTAGGCCCGCACCAGCTGAAGACCCTGCTGCCGGATCTCGCAACGGAGTTCGAGTACCAACCGATCTACACCTGCTACCTGCAGTACGAGGCGCGGACGCGCCTGCCCTTCCCCATGCTCGGCCTGGCCGACGGCCTCGTGCAATGGGTGTTCGATCGCGGCGCGCTGACGGGCGAGCGCGGACTGATCGCCTGCGTCATCAGCGCGCAGGGCGAGCACCAGCAGATGACGCAGGACGAACTCGCCGCAACATGCCACCGCGAGCTAGCAAAGGCGCTGCCTGGCCTGCCGGATGCGGAATGGTCGCGCGTCATCGCCGAAAAGCGCGCGACCGTCGCCTGCACGCCGGCAATGAAAGCCCTTAACGTGAAATCCCCGATCCCCGGCATCCTCCTCGCTGGCGACTACACCGACCCAGACTACCCTCCCACCCTCGAAGCGGCAGTCCGCAGCGGAAACAGGGCGGCGGAGCTTGCAATGTCATCCTCCGGACGCGACGCGCGTTGATTCGGCTATGGTGCTGGGGTGACACTATGGGCCGCGTGATCGCAAAGCTCGTCCTGAAGAATCCGCGCCTGCGGCGCCCGGCCGCTGTGAAGGTTGACGCCCTGGCGGACTCGGGTGCGGTCCACCTTTGCATTCCAGAGCATGTCCGGGAGCAGCTCAAGCTCGACGCCATCGACGAAAAGGTCGTGACCCTGGCAGATGGATCGAAGAAACGCGTGCCCTACGTCGGACCGATCGAAGTCCGTTTCAAGAACCGGGTCGGCTTCGCCGGTGCACTGGTGATGGGAGACCAGGTCCTGGTAGGCGCGATCCCGATGGAAGACATGGACCTCATCGTGATCCCCAGGACGCGCACGCTGGACGTCAACCCGAACAGCCCCAATATCGCCACGACGATCGCGAAGTAGGGTCGCGCGTCATCGTCAGAGATTGCGCAGCAACTGCACCGCCTGGTCCACCCGCTCGACGGCGATCACCTCGATTCCGGCCGTCTTGCTTTTCGGCGCATTGGCCCTGGGCACGATCGCCTTCTCGAAGCCGAGCTTGGCGGCTTCCTTCAGCCGGTCCTGACCGCGCGGCGCGGGACGCACCTCGCCCGCCAGGCCGATTTCACCGAAGGCCACCAATTTTCCGGGAATCGGGCGGTCGGTGAGCGAGGACACGATGGCCAGCGCCACCGCGAGGTCGGCCGCCGGCTCGCCGATGCGCACGCCGCCCACCGCGTTGACGAACACGTCCTGGTCCACGGTCGCGATGCCTGCGTGCCGGTGCAGCACGGCGAGCAGCATCGCCAGCCGGTTCTGCTCCAGGCCCACTGAGAGCCGGCGCGGATTCGGTGCATGCGAGGCGTCCACCAGCGCCTGGATCTCCACCAGCAGCGGCCGCGTGCCCTCCAGCGTCGCCAGCACGCAGGATCCCGCCACGTCCTTCTCGTGGCGCTGCAGGAAGAGGGCCGACGGATTGCTCACCGCCCGCAATCCCCGGTCGGTCATCGCGAACACACCGAGCTCGTTCACCGCTCCGAAGCGGTTTTTGACGGCGCGCACCAGGCGAAAAGCGGAATTCGGGTCGCCTTCGAAGTACAGCACCGTGTCTACGATATGCTCGAGCACGCGCGGGCCGGCGATCGCGCCTTCCTTGGTGACGTGGCCGATGATGAACAGCGCCGTACCGGTCTTTTTGGCGTGGCGCGCGAGCTGCGCCGCGCACTCGCGCACCTGCGCCACCGAGCCGGGCGCGGATTGCAGCGTTTCGGACCACAAGGTCTGGATCGAATCCACCACCGCCACTTCGGGCCGCGCCGCTTCCAGCGCCCCGAGGATGCGCTCGAGCTGGATTTCGGCGAGCAGACCCACGCCTTCCGCGTCCAGCCCCAGCCGCCGCGCGCGCAGCGCCACCTGCTCGGCCGATTCCTCACCCGAGACATAGACCACCTTGCGCGCGGCGCCCAACGCGGCGAGGGATTGGAGCAGGAGCGTGGACTTGCCGATGCCGGGATCACCGCCGATGAGTGCCACCTGGCCCACCACCAGGCCGCCGCCCAGCACGCGGTCCAGCTCCGGCAGCCCGCTGGAAAGGCGCTCGACTTCGCGCGCCTCCACTCTGGCGAGCGCCACCGGGCTGGCGGCCGGCCCGGAGGGGCGTGCGCCGCGTTGCGCGGCCTGCTCGCTCAGCGTGCCCGCCTCACCGCAGGACGGGCACATGCCCATCCACTTCAGCGCGCTCGCGCCGCACTCGGAACAGACGTAGGCCGACTTCGCCTTGGCCACTACGCTTCCTCGCGCACCGGCACGCGCGGCGCCAGCGCGCACAGCAGCTCATAGCTCACCGTGCCCGCCGCCGCCGCCACCTCGTCCGCCGGCAGCCCCTCGCCCCACAGCGTCACCCCGGTGCCGATGCCGGCCTCCTCGATGTCGCTGATATCCACGCACAGCATGTCCATCGCGACGCGCCCTACGATGCGCGTGCGCTTGCCCGCCACCAAAACCGGCGCGCCGGTGCTCGCGTGCCGGGGATAGCCGTCGGCGTAGCCGCAGGCAACGACGCCGATGGTCATCGCTTCCTTCGCCTCGAAAGCGAAGCCGTAGCCCACGCGCTCGCCCGGCGCCAGTTTCTGCACCGCGATCAGCTCGGAGCTGAGCGTCATCGCCGGCTGCAGGCCGATTTCCTCGGCGCTCCAGTCGGCAAACGGCGAGCAGCCGTAGAGCATGATTCCCGGACGCACCCAGCCTTCGCGGGTTTCCCTGAACCTGAGCAGCGCCGCCGAGTTGGCCACCGAGCGCGGCGCCTCGAAGGGCTGCACCAGCTCGTTGAACCAGCGCAGCTGGTCGTGCACACCGCCCGGGCCCTCCGCATCGGCGAAGTGCGTCATCAGCGTGATGCCGCGGATCCTGGGCTGCAGGCGCAGCGTGTTGTACATCGGGCGCAGCTCGTCCATGCCGAAACCGAGCCGGTTCATGCCGCTATTGACCTTGAGGTAGACATCCAGATCCGCCGGCATGTCCATGTGCTTGAGCAACTCGACCTGATCCGGGTTGTGCACCACCGGGGTCAGCCCGTACTTGAACAGCAGGTTGACGTCGAGCGGCCGGAAAAAGCCCTCCAGCATCAGGATCGGCTTGTGCACCCCCGCCAGGCGCAGGCGCACCGCCTCCTGGAAATCGAGCAGCGCGTAGCCGTCCGCGTCCGCCAGCGCCCGCGCAACGCGCTCCAGCCCGTGGCCGTAGGCGTTGGCCTTGAGCACCGCCCAGACCTTCGCCTCGCCCGCCGACTCGCGCGCCAGCCGCAGGTTGTGGCGCAGGGCAGAGGCCTTGATGGTGGCGCGGATCGGCCGGGGCATGGCGTCAGGATAGCGTACCGACGCCCCGGCAAACTTTTACAGCCGCCGCCGCGGTGCGGGGCGCGCAGACATGCTATAAAACCGCGGCCATGAGCCTGGGCTTCTACATCATCATGGCGGCGCAGTTCTTCTCGTCGCTCGCCGACAACGCGCTGCTGGTGGCGGCGATCGCGATGCTCATCCAGAGCGATTCGCCGGGCTGGCTCACGCCCTACCTGAAATTCTTCTTCGTCGTGTCCTACGTGCTGCTCGCGCCCTGGGTCGGCGCCTTCGCCGATCGCCTGCCCAAGGGCCAGGTGATGTTCGTCTCCAACACCATCAAGATCGTGGGCTGCCTGATGCTGCTGTACGGGGTCAACCCGCTCGCTGCCTACGCCGTCGTTGGCCTGGGCGCTGCGGCCTACTCGCCTGCCAAGTACGGCATCCTCACCGAGTACCTGCCGCCCACCCAACTGGTGATCGCCAACGGCTGGATCGAAGGCCTGACCGTGGGCTCGATCATCCTCGGCACGATGCTGGGCGGCCTGCTGATCAGCACGCGCGTGTCCGGCCAGCTGCTGGGCTACGACCTGCCGCAGTTCGACACCGGCATCGACACGCCGGCGGAAGCCGCGATTTCGGTCATCGTGTTCGTCTACGCCGCGGCGGCCCTGTTCAACCTGTATGTGCCGCACACCGGCGTCGCGCTCAAGCCGCTGCCCGCGTATCCGCTCGATACGCTGCGCGACTTCGCGCAGTGCTGCCGCCGCCTGTGGACCGACAAGCTCGGCCAGATCTCGCTCGCCGTCACCACCTTGTTCTGGGGCGCCGGCGCCACGCTGCAGTTCATCGTCATCGAGTGGGCGCGCAGCGCGCTCGACTACAACCTGTCCAAAGCCACCATCCTGCAGGGCGTGGTGGCACTGGGCATCGCGCTCGGCGCGGTGCTCGCCTCGCTGCGCGTGTCGCTCGACCGCGCGGTGAACGTCATCCCGATGGGCATCGGCATGGGCTTGATCGTGATCCTGATGAATTTCGTCGGCGACGTGCGCATCGCCATCCCGCTGATGATCGTGATGGGCGGCCTGGCCGGCTACTTCGTGGTGCCGATGAACGCGCTGCTGCAGCACCGCGGGCACAACCTGATGGGCGCCGGGCGCTCGATCGCGGTGCAGAACTTCAACGAGAACATCTCGATCCTGGTGATGATCGCGGCCTACTCCGCGCTGCTCGCCTCCGGGACGTCGATCCATACCATCATCCTCCTGTTCGGCCTGTTCATGTCCGGCACCACGACGCTGGTGCTGCTCTGGTACCTGCGCAACCGGCGCGTGCACCGCGAGGAAATCGAGGCTTTGCTGGAGATTGCGCGCTCGGAGAAGCACTAGGCCAGTTTTGGCCACCGTGCGATTTTGACCTTCCCAGGTCTCATGGCTTCCGGGAGATTCATCCGGAAGCCATGAGATCGCATTGCCAGTCTCAGCCCCGGCGCGGTTTTGACGCTCCATGGTCTCGTGGTTTCCGGATGAATCTCCCGGAAACCACGAGATCGTTTTAAAAGCGTACCGCCCGCCGAAGCTAAACCCCGTCGACGGTTTTTTTCGCAAACAACAAATCCGCCCAGGCCTTCGCCTTGTCGGGCAGGTTGCGCAGCAGATACGCCGGGTGGTAGGTCACCACCAGCGGCACGCCGTGATAACTGTGCACCGACCCGCGCAGGCTGCCGATGGTGGCGTCCGACTTGAGCAGCGTCTGCACCGCGAAGCGGCCCATGGCGAGGATCAACTTAGGCTGAATGAGCTCGATCTGGCGACGCAGATGCGGCGCGCACTGCGCCACTTCCTCCGGCGCCGGATTGCGGTTGCCCGGCGGGCGGCACTTCAGGACGTTGGCGATGTACACGTTCCTGCCGCGCGCCAGACCGATCGCGGCGAGCATGTGATCCAGAAGCTTTCCCGCCTGCCCGACGAAGGGCTCGCCGAGTTTGTCTTCCTCCGCGCCGGGGGCCTCGCCGACCAATAGCCACTGCGCATTTTCATCCCCGACGCCAAATACCGTCTGGCTGCATCCGGCGCGCAGCCCGCAGGCAGTGCATCCAGACACCGCCGACTTTAGCGCCGGCCACTCCATCCTGCCGATCTGCTGTTCCCTCGATCCCCCGGTTTGCGCCGCAGTTGCGCAAACCGGGGGACGCATTTGACCTTTCAGCCGCCAAACCGGCGCTAAGCCCATCTCCGCGAGCATCTCAAGGCGCCGGCTCACAGCGCACACCCCAGCACCAAGGCATCCTCGCGCCCGCCGCGCCCCGGGTAGTAGCCGCGGCGCAGCGCAATCCTGCTGAAGCTGAATTTTTCATACAGCGCCTTGCCCGCAAGGTTGCTGGGACGCACTTCCAGGAAAATACGCCGCGCGCCCTGCCCGCGCGCCAGCTGCAGCGCCTCGCGCAGCAGCGCAGAGCCATGGCCGCGCCTCTGGTGCGCGGCGGCAATCGACAGATTGAGCAGGTGCGCCTCGTCTGCCGCCACCATCACGACGAAATAGCCGAGCAGTGCGCCGCCCAGGCGCCAGGTGCGGCAGGCGTAGGCGGCACGTAGCGAGTCGGCGAAGTTGCCGCGGGTCCAGGGATGGCTGTAGACGGCGCCCTCGATCGCCAGCACGGCGTCGAGGTCGGACTCGGCCATCACCGCGAGCCGCGGAACATCTTTAAGCACTGCGCTCATCAATTTGTGCGCTCTTCCGTCGTCAACGCGACCTTGTCCCGAAGGTAGACCGGCGCCGCGTGAGCGGCGTCCATGCCCTCGCCCGCTGCCAGCCGCGGCGCCGCGAGCCGCGCCACCGCCGCCGCGCTCGGGTGCACTTCGGGATACACCGTGGCGAGGCCGAGATCGCCGTAGGCGGCGAATCCGCTGCCGCAGCCGACCCAGCCGTCTCCCGGCGGGCGCGGCGCCTTTGCAGGCGCCACGCATTGCGCGCTCACCACCTCGCGCCAGCGGTCCCCGTGCTTCTCGAGCGCCGAATAATATACCTCGCCCATGCGCGCATCGAGGCAGGCGACCACGCGCGGCGCGCCGCATTCCTCGGCCATCGCCTCCAGCGTCGACACGGGACACACCGGCAGAGCGCGCGCGAACGCCAGGCCCTGCGCGACGCCGCAGGCGATGCGCAGGCCGGTGAAGGCGCCCGGGCCTGCGCCGAAGGCCACCGCATCGAGGGCACGGACCTTCATTCCGGCGCCCGCCAGCAGCGCGTCGAGCATCGGCAGCAGCAGTTCTCCGTGCCGGTGACCCGCACGCTCCTCGACCGAGCGCAGTTCGCCGTCGAGCCACAAGGCGACCGAACACCACTCGGTGGAGGTCTCGAACGCAGCGAATTTCACCCGGCGATTCTAGCTATACTCACGCCATGATCGAATACAAGATCGCAGTGATCCCCGGCGATGGCATCGGCCGCGAAGTGATGCCCGAAGGCGTGCGCGTGCTGGAGGCCGCCGGCGCCAAGCACGGCCTGCGCTTCAAGTGGCAGGAATTTCCCTGGAGCTGCGACTGGTACCAGCAGCACGGCAAGATGTGCCCGGACGACGCGCCGGAGATCCTGCGCAAATTCGACGCCATCTACTTCGGCGCGGTGGGCAATCCCGCGATCGTGGCCGACCATATTTCGGCCTGGGGGCTGCTGATCAATTTCCGGCGCTGGTTCGATCTGTACGTCAACCTGCGCCCGGTGCGCCTGTTCCAGGGCCTGCCCTGCCCGCTCGCCGGCCGCAAGCCCGGCGACATCGACTATCTGGTGGTGCGTGAGAACACCGAGGGCGAGTACGGCAACGTCGGCGGGCGCATGTTCGAAGGCACCGAGCGCGAGGTGGTGACGCAGCAAAGCGTGTTTTCCAGGAAAGGCGTGGACCGCATCATGCAGTACGCCTTCGAACTGGCCAAGACGCGCAAGAAGCACCTGACCTCGTGCACCAAGTCGAACGGCATATCCATCACCATGCCGTTCTGGGACGAGCGTTTCGCCGAGATGAAGAAGCGCTACCCGGAGGTGCGCGCCGACCAGTTCCACGTCGACGGCCTGTGCATCCAGATGGTGCTCAACCCCGACCGCTTCGATGTCATCGTCGCCTCGAACCTGTTCGGCGACATCCTGTCCGACCTGGGCCCCGCCACCGCGGGCACCATCGGCATCGCGCCCTCGGGCAACATCAATCCGGAGAGGACCGCGCCCTCCATCTTCGAGCCGGTGCACGGTTCGGCGCCCGACATCGCCGGGCAGAAAATCGCCAATCCCATCGGGCAGATCTGGTCCGGCGCCCTGATGCTCGAGCATCTCGGCCACGCGAAGGCGGCGGCCGACATCGTGCGCGCCATCGAGCGCGTGATCGTGGAGGGCCCGCACACGCCGGACATGAAGGGCAAGGCTTCCACCATGGAGGTCGGCGCCGCAGTGGCCGACGCGGTGCGCGGCGCGTCCAAACGCGCCGCGGCGTGAACACCTACCGCATCGCCGCCATCCCGGGCGACGGGATCGGCAACGAGGTCATTCCCGCCGGCATCGAGGTCCTCGTCGCGCTCGCCGCGAAAGAAGGCTTCAAGCTCGACTTCGAGCATTTCGACTGGAGTTCCGCGCGCTACCTCAAGACTGGCGCCTACATTCCCGAAGGCGGCCTGGAGAAGCTGAAAACCTTCGACGCCATCTTCTTCGGCGCCGTCGGCGCGCCCGATGTGCCTGATCACATCTCGCTCTGGGGACTGCGCCTGCCGATCTGCCAGGGCTTCGACCAGTACGCCAACGTGCGCCCTTCGCGCGTGCTGCCTGGGGTCACCAGCCCGCTGGCGAATGCGAATGATATCGACTGGGTGATCATCCGCGAGAACTCCGAGGGCGAATACTCGGGCTCGGGCGGCCGCGTGCACAAGGGCCTGCCGGAGGAGATCGCCACCGAAACTTCGGTGTTCACGCGCGTCGGCGTCGAGCGCATCCATCGCTTCGCGTTTGAACTGGCGAGGAAGCGCCCGCGCAAGCTGCTGACCCTAGTGACCAAATCCAACGCACAGCGCCACGGCATGGTGCTGTGGGACGAGATCTTCTATGAAGTGGCAAAGAAATATCCCGACGTGAAGACCGATCGCATCCTGGTGGACGCGATGACCACGCGCATGGTGCTGAAACCCGCGTCGCTCGACACCATCGTCGCCTCGAACCTGCACGCGGACATCCTGTCGGACTTGGCTGCCGCATTGAGCGGTTCATTGGGTATTGCACCGACCGCCAACCTCAATCCAGAACGCAAATTCCCCTCGATGTTCGAGCCGATCCACGGCTCGGCCTTCGATATCACCGGCAAGGGCGTCGCCAATCCGATCGCCACTTTCTGGACCGCGGCGATGATGCTCGAGCACCTGGGCGAGCCGAAGGCCGCGGCGCGCCTGATGAAGGCGATCGAGCGCACCACTGAGGAGCAGGTGTTCACGCCCGACCTTGGCGGCGTGCACGACACGCGCGCGGTGACCAATGCGGTGAAGCGCGCGCTCTGATGTTGGAGACCATCGCGGTTCCGCTGTGGCTCGCGGTCGTGGGCGCGCTGCTCGCGTTGTGGGCGCTGTACGAGCACGCGCTGATGCCCGCGCTGCGCTGGATGGTGATGCATCCGGCCAACCAGGTGATCGACGAAGTCGGAAAGCGGCTGCGCATCGGCATCCGCCCGTTCCAGCGCACGCGCCGCCAGGCGCTGATCCACCGGCTGCTCACCGACCCGAAGGTGCAGCAGGCCGCCGAGGTGTACGCGCGCGAGCACAAGGTTTCCGTGACGGCCGCGCTGCACCGCGTGGAGCGCTACGCGCGCGAGACCGTACCGGCGTTCAACGCCTACCTTTACTTCCGCGTCGGCTACTGGGTCGGCAAGCGCGTGGCGCAGCTCCTGTACCGGGTGCGCCTGGGTTACGTGGACGCCGAGAACCTGGCGCGCGTCGAGCCCGAGTCCACCGTGGTATTCGTCATGAACCACCGCTCCAACATGGACTACGTGCTGGCCGGCTACCTGGCGGCGGACCAGACGGCGTTGTCCTACGCGGTGGGGGAATGGGCGCGCATCTGGCCGCTCTCCGCGCTGATCCGCTGGATGGGTGCCTACTTCGTGCGCCGCAACTCGAAGGATGAACTGTACCGGCGCGTGCTCGAGCGCTACATCGTCATGGCGACCGAAGCGGGCGTGCCGCAGGCGGTGTTTCCCGAAGGCGGCCTGACGCGCGACGGGCGCATGCGCGAACCCAAACTCGGCGCCATCGACTACATGATGCGCGGCTTTCGCCTCGACGGCGAACGCGATCTGGTGTTCATTCCGCTGGGCATCAACTACGACCGCGTGCTGGAGGACCGCACGCTGCTGCGCGCGCTCGATCCCGACGCGCCGCGGCGCGGCCGCGCCGCGGCGCTCGGCACCACGCTGCGCTTCTTCCTGCGCAACTTCTGGCTGATGGTGAGGAGCGAATGGCACCGCTTCGGCTACGCCTGCGTCAATTTCGGCGCGCCGGTGTCGATGCGCGCTTACTGCCGCGAGCACAACCTCGATTTTCATCGTCTCTCGGGCGACGAGCGCAGGCGCGCGATGGCCGCGCTCGGCAAGCACCTGATGGAGGTGGTGGGCAGCATCGTGCCGGTTCTGCCGGTGCCGCTCATCGCCACCGTGTTCGTGCGCAGCGGCGAAAAAGCGATCTCGGAGCTGGAACTGAAGACCGAGGTGGGCCGGCTGGTGGAAAAACTTCGCGCGCGCGGCGCGCATGTCTACGTGCCGCGCAAGGACTTCGACTACGCCGTCAACGTCGGGCTGCGCATGCTGCGGCTGCGCCGGCTGGTCGGCGAGCGCGAAGGCCTGTACTTCGCGCAGACCGAGGAATTGCCGCTGCTGCGCTACTACGCCAACTCGATCGCGCACCTGCTGGAAAAGGGGACAGACCCCATTTAGCGCCGCCGCTTCATCTCGCGGTTCGCGTCCAGCAGGTCCTGGCGCAGCTGGTCGCGCTCCTCGCGTGAAAAGCGGCCGCGCTCCCCGTCCTGGCGCTCCGCGCGGTCCCGGCGTAATTCCCGGCGCTCCTCGCGCGTGCGATCGCGCGGCTGCAGGCCCTGCTTCTGGAACTGCTCGCCGCGCCTGGGCTGCTCCTGGGCGTAGGCCGGCCCATGCGCGAGCAGGACGGCGCCGAGCAGCAGGGCAAGGATCGTTCTCATGGCCCATGCATAATAAGATGATTCCCCGCCGAATCCTGTAACAAACCGTTACCCGTCACCCTGCCCCCATGGCCGAACTCAAAACCCGCATCCTGGTCGTCGACGACGACCAGCGCCTGCGCGACCTGCTGACGCGCTATCTCGGCGAGCAGAAATTCGAGGTGCATGCAGTCGCCGACGCCGTCGGCATGGACAAGCACCTGCTGCGCGAACGCTACGACCTGCTGGTGCTCGACCTGATGCTGCCGGGCGAGGACGGCCTCGCCATCTGCCGCCGCCTGCGTGCCTCCGGTGCCCCACCCGCGATCATCATGCTCACCGCCCGCGGGGACGAGGTGGATCGCATCGTCGGCCTGGAAATGGGCGCCGACGACTACCTGCCCAAGCCCTTCAACCCGCGCGAGCTGGTGGCGCGCATCAACGCCGTGCTGCGGCGCAAGCCGCGCGGCGGCCTGCCTGGGGCGCCGGGCGCGGAAGACGGCCTGCACCGATTCGGCGCTTTCGAGTTCAACTCCGCCACGCGCGAGCTGAAAAAGAGCGGCAAGCCGGTGGCGCTCACCACCGGCGAATTCTCCGTGCTCAAGGTGCTGGTGGAGCGGCCGCGCCAGCCGCTGTCGCGCGACCAGTTGATGGAACTCGCGCGCGGCCGCGAGTACGAGGTGTTCGACCGCGCCATCGACGTACAGATTTCGCGCTTGAGGAAGCTGATCGAGGAGGATCCCGCGCACCCGCGCTACATCCAGACGGTGTGGGGCCACGGCTACGTGTTCGTGCCCGACGGCACGCCGAAATGACGCTGTTCTGGCGATCCTTTCTGCTGATCGCACTGCTGCTGGTCGTCTCGGTCCTCGCCTCGTTCCAGATTTACCGCGTCTACGAACGCGAGCCGCGCGCCCGCGAGCTGGCGCAGCAGTCGGTGAGCGTGGTCAACCTGACGCGCGCGGCGCTGGTCAACGCCGATCCCTTCCGCCGCCGCGAATTGCTCGTCGAGCTGAACGAGCGCGAGGGCCTGCGCGTGTTCCCGGTCATCAACGAGGAACGGCTCGAGCCGCTGCCCGCGGAGCCGCTGCTCGAGCGTGTCGCGGAGTACGTGCGCGGCGCGCTTGGCGCGGCGACGCGCTTCGCCTATGGGCGCGACGGCATGGAAGGCTTCTGGGTCAGTTTTTTCATCGACGAGGACGAGTTCTGGGTGATGCTGCCGCCCGAGCGCTTCGAGCCGGACTTCGGCCTGGGCTGGCTCGGCTGGGGCGCGGCGTTGATCGTGCTGGCGCTGCTCGGCGCCTGGCTCATCGCCTCGCGCATCTCGCACCCGCTGCGCGACATCGCCACTGCAGCGCGGGCCGTAGGTCTCGGCCAGCAGCCGGCGGCGCTCGCCGAGGCCGGCCCGCGCGAACTGGCCACGGTGTCTGCCGCGTTCAACCGCATGGCGGGCGACCTCGCGGCGCTCGAGCGCGAGCGCGCCATGGTGCTGGCCGGAATTTCGCATGACGTGCGCACGCCGCTCTCGCGCCTGCGCCTGGCGCTGGAGATGAGCGGCGCGGACGCCGCGACCGCGCAGGGCATGAGCGCCGACATCGAAGAGATGGACCAGGTGATCGGCCAGTTCCTGGAATTCGCGCGCGGTGACGACGAGCCGTTTGTCGAAGGCGATCTGAATGCCTTGATTGCGGAAATTGTCGAGGGCTACCGGAAACGGGAGCAAACAATTTCGTTCACATCCGCAAGCCTTTCAACGCTGCGGTTCGCCCCCATGGCGGTGCGTCGCGCCGTCACCAATCTCATTGACAACGCATTGCATTACGCCGGCGGTGCGATCGAGGTCGGGACGCGGCGCGACGGCGCACTGGTGCTGATCGAGGTCATGGACCGCGGCCCCGGCGTGCCGCAGAGCGAGCTCGAGCGCCTGAAGCGGCCGTTCACGCGC
>JANMSV010000100.1:0-1913 GCA_031389685.1 Betaproteobacteria bacterium | reverse complement strand
GATTATTTCAGGGGCACCGGGCGCACCGATGCCGAGATCGAAGCCTTCGCCGCCTACTTCAAGGCGCAGGGCATGTTCGGCGTGCCCAAGGCGGGCGACATCGATTACAGCGAGTTCCTGGAGCTCGACCTGTCGAGCGTGATGCCGTCGCTCGCGGGCCCGAAGCGGCCGCAGGACCGCATCAACCTGGATCGCGTCAAGGCGACATTCACCTCGCTTTACTCGAAACCCGCGGCGGAAAACGGCTTTGCCAGGAAGCCGGAGGACCTCGCCCGCACGTACCAGGCCTACGACGGCACCGAAATCAGGAACGGCGACGTGCTGATCGCCGCCATCACCTCTTGCACCAATACCTCGAATCCCGGCGTGATGCTCGCCGCCGGCTTGCTCGCCAAGAAGGCGGTCGATCTTGGCCTCACGGTCAAGCCGCATATCAAGACCTCCCTCGCCCCGGGATCGCGCGTGGTCACCGAATACCTGACCAAGGCGGGCCTGCTGCCATACCTGGAAAAGCTCGGCTTTTACCTCGCGGGCTACGGCTGCACCACCTGCATCGGCAATTCCGGGCCGCTCGCGCAGCCGATCGAAGAGGCGATCGTCAAGAACGACCTGGTGTGCGCCGCGGTGCTCTCGGGCAACCGCAACTTCGAGGCGCGCATCCACGCCAGTATCCGCGCCAACTTCCTCGCCAGCCCGCCGCTGGTGGTGGCCTACGCCATCGCCGGCAGCATGCTGAAGGACCTGCGCACCGAGCCGCTGGGCAAGTCGAAGGACGGGCGGGACGTGTATATCGGCCACATCTGGCCGAGCGCCGACGAAGTGAAGTCGCTGATGAAGCTGGCCATGGACGCGCCGACCTTCAAGCGCCTGTACAGCAACCTGGCCGAGGCCAACCCGATGTGGAAGAAGATTTCCGCGCCTTCCGGCCAGGTCTACAACTGGCCCAAGTCCAGCTACATCGCCGAGCCGCCCTTTTTCCAGGACTTCTCCATGCAGCCCGGGAGCACCGGCAACGTCACCGGCGCGCGCATCCTCGGCATGTTCGGCGACTCGGTGACCACCGACCACATATCCCCCGCGGGCGCGATCAAGCCCACCTCCTCCGCCGGCATCTACCTGCAGGAGCACGACGTCGCGGTGGCCGATTTCAATTCCTACGGCGCGCGCCGCGGCAACCACGAGGTGATGATGCGCGGCACCTTCGCCAACGTGCGCATCAAGAACCTGATGCTCGGCGGCAAGGAAGGCGGCCTGACCCTGTACCTGGGCAAGGAAATGCCGATCTACGACGCCGCCATGCGCTACATCGGCGATCGCACCCCGACCGTGGTGTTCGGCGGCGAGGAGTACGGCACCGGCTCGTCGCGCGACTGGGCGGCGAAGGGCACGCAGCTGCTCGGCGTGAAGGCGGTGATCGCGCGCAGCTTCGAGCGCATCCACCGCTCCAACCTGGTCGGCATGGGCGTGCTGCCGCTGCAGTTCCTGGGTTCCGACTCGGCGCAGTCGCTCGGCATCAAGGGCGACGAGCAGGTCGACGTGCTGGGTCTGGAGGACATCCGCCCGCAGCAGGAACTGACGCTGGTGATCCAGGGCGCCAGCGGTGCGCGGCGGGAATTGAAGGTCAAGTCGCGCATCGATACGGCGATCGAGGTGGACTACTACAAGCACGGCGGAATCCTGCCCTACGTGCTGCGCGAGCTGATGTCCAGGGCCGGGCCGGCGAAGGTGAAGGCGGCCTAGCGTTCAGAATTGCAGGCTGGCTTGGATGCCGAGCAGGTAGTTGCACGGCGGCGCGGGCTCATAGAACCGCCCGTTGCCGTCGTTCACCACCACGGAACCGATGTAGGCCTGGTCGCCGAGGTTGTCTACGCGCAGGAACTCGCTCAGGCGCCACCGGTCGCCTTGCTGACGGA
>JANMSV010000068.1:0-34036 GCA_031389685.1 Betaproteobacteria bacterium | reverse complement strand
TCTGAAACCTGAAGTCGTGCTGCTCGGCACGGGCAGCCGCCTGCGCTTTCCGCACCCGCGGCTCACCGGCGCACTGGTGCGCGCGCGCATCGGCCTGGAAGTGATGGACCTGCAGGCGGCCTGCCGCACCTACAACATCCTCGCGGCCGAGGAGCGCAAGGTGGCCGCCGCGCTGCTCTTTGCATGAGTGCGCTCAGCTTCGCGCTGGTGAGCGTCGCAGTGCTGCTCGGGGTGGCCGCGCAGCTGCTGCTCAAGGCCGGCACCAACGCGGTCGGCCGCTTCGCCTTTTCCCTCGACAACGCGCTGCCGGTCGGCCTGCAGTTGGCGCTCGAGCCGCGCATCCTCGCCGGCACCGGCTGCTACGCGCTGAGCCTGGTGCTGTGGGTGATGGCGCTGTCGCGCACCGAGGTGAGCGTGATGGTTCCGATGGTGTCGATCGGCTTCGCGCTCAACGCGCTGCTCGCCTGGTGGCTGCTGGGCGAATCGCTCAACGTCCAGCGCATCGCGGGGATCGCGGTGATCATGCTCGGTGTCTGGCTGGTGGCACGCTCGTGAGCGGGAATCGCCTGGCTCTGTTTCCCGGTTTCAAGCGCAAGCGCCTCAGCACCTCCGGCGCCACTATCAACCTGGTGACCAAGGGCGAGGGCCCGCCGTTGCTGCTGCTGCACGGCTACCCGGAAACGCACGCCATGTGGCACAAGATCGCGCCGGACCTGGCACGCGACTATGCGGTAGTGTGCGCCGACCTGCGCGGCTACGGTGACTCTTCCAAACCGAAGGGCCTGCCCGACCACTCGAACTATTCCAAGCGAGCGATGGCCAGGGACATGGTGGAGGTGATGGCGGAACTCGGGCACAGGAGATTTCACGTCGTCGGGCACGACCGCGGGGCGCGCGTCGCGCACCGGCTGGCGCGTGACCACGGCCGGCGCGTGCGCACGCTCACGGTGCTCGACATCGCGCCGACTCTGAAAATGTACGAGAGCACGGACCAGGCGTTTGCCACGGCTTATTACCACTGGTTCTTCCTGATCCAGAAGCCGCCGCTGCCGGAGAAGCTACTCGCGGGCCACGTACCCGGCTACATCCTCGGCCGCATCGGGCGCGGCAAGGGCGGGCTGAAGCATTTCTCAAGGGCGGCGCAGAACGAATACATCCGCTGCTTCCGCGACCCGCGCACCATCCACGCCACCTGCGAGGATTACCGCGCTTCGGCCGGCATCGACCTCGAACATGACCGGAAGGATTTTAAGAAGAAACTCAAGATGCCGGTGCAGGTGCTGTGGGGTAAACAAGGCGTGATCGAAAGAATGTTCAAGCCGCTGCGCGACTGGCGCGAGGTGGCGAGCGACGTGCGCGGGCGCGCGCTGAATTGCGGCCACTTCCTTCCCGAGGAAGCACCGCAGGACGTGCTGCTCGAGATCCGGCGCTTCCTGCAGCAGCATTCCTAGACTGGCGTTGGCGGATCGGATAAACCGCCAGCCGCATTCCCAGCGCGCGCAATAACGTGGTCAGGCTCCTCAACTCGGGATTGCCCTTCGGCGACAAGGTCCTGTAGAGGGTGGTCGCGTTGAGTTCGGCCTTGCGCGCCACGGCCGATACGCCGCCAAATGCTTTCGCCATGTAGCGCAGCGCGATCAGCAATTCCTCATGATCGCCGTCCTCCAGGACCGCATTGAGGTACTCGGCGGCGAACGGCGGATCGCGCCGAAAGCTCGCGATCGTCGCTTCGGAGTGGCTGCGCGTTGCGCCAGCGCGGACGCGGTTCGCGGAAATACGCTTCACTTGGTTCTCCTCAAATAGTCCTGCCAGCAGGCCACTGCCCTATCGATGTCCGCATCCTGCGTGCGTTTCTCACCGCCGCACAGCAGCAGGATCATTTCAAGGCCGGATCGCGCGTAATACACCCGGTAGCCCGGCCCTAGGTTCGCACGCAGTTCCCACACCCCATCGCGGCAGAAACTGTGGTCGCCGAAAAGGCCCAGAGCCAGGCGGTCCACGCGCCTCTGTATCGCCACCCGCGCCGTCGAATCGCGCACCCGGTCCAGCCAGTCCTGGAACAGGTCGCGCCCGTTGGGTGCAAGGTAATGAAAGATGTGCAGGCGCATTATCGCTTATAAGCGAATAGTTGGCTATCCCCTGGCGGAATGCCCCAAGTCGTGGAATCCGCCCCCCTCCCGCTAGTAACGTGGGCTGCGTGCTATCGTTGACGCCAGCAAACAAGAAAAGACCTTGGAATCAGGCCACTGCTTCTCGCCCACCCTATTCGTTGGTGGGTTTGCTTGCAGCCGTCGTAAAAACCATGTTCAATGAACTCGTTGCAATCCCCACCTGAGAACGCGGCTTAAAACACCGCTTGGATGCCAGCAAGTCCCGTACCGGATTTTTCCCTGCCCTCCACCGGCGGCGGCACGTTCCGCCTCGCCGAGCACCGCGGCAGGAAGCTGGTGTTCTACTTCTACCCGAAGGACAACACGCCCGGCTGCACCACCGAGGGCATGCAGTTTCGCGACCTGCACATGAACTTCCAGCGCGCGGGCTGCGAGATCTACGGCGTGTCGCGCGACTCGCTCAGGTCGCACGAGAATTTCAAGGCGAAGCTGCATTTCCCCTTCGAGCTGCTGTCCGACGCCGAGGAGCAGGCCTGCGCCCAGTTCGGCGTCATGAAGCTGAAGAACATGTACGGCAAAAAGGTCCGCGGCATCGAGCGCAGCACCTTCGTCATCGACGTGGAAGGGGCGCTGGCGCACGAATGGCGCGGTGTGAAAGTCCCCGGCCACGCACAGGAGGTACTCGACTTTGTTAAAACCCTCTGATCGTCCGCTCGACCAACACCCGGAACAAGAACGGACCGAAGCCAGCACCGCAGCCACCACCGCAGCCACCACCGCCATGCCGAAGAAGCCCCGCCTCGCGCAGAAAAAAAACCGCATCACCAAGCAGTTCGTGCTGGATACCAACGTGCTGATGCACGACCCGACGAGCCTGTTCAGGTTCGAGGAGCACGACGTCTACCTGCCGATCGGCACCCTGGAGGAACTGGACAACAACAAGAAGGGCCTGTCCGACGTGGCGCGCAACGCGCGCCAGGCCAGCCGCTTCCTCGACGAGATCGTCTCCGCCTCGGTGGCCAACATCAAGGCCGGCCTGCCGATCAAGACGCGCGACGGCGCACCCTCGGGAGGGCGCCTGTATCTGCAGACCGAGGCGATCGACGGCCGGCTGCCGCCGACCTTCGCCGCCGGCAAGACCGACAACCAGATCCTGTCGGTGGTGCGCCACCTGCAAAAGCAGCACGCGCAGCGCCCGGTGGTGCTGGTGTCCAAAGACATCAACATGCGCATCAAGGCGCACGCCCTGGGCCTGGCCGCGGAAGACTACTTCAACGACAAGGTGCTGGAGGACACCGACGTCCTGTATGCCGGGGTGCGCAAGCTGCCGGCCGATTTCTGGGACCGCCACGGCCGCGACATGGAATCCTGGAAGAAGGAAGGCCACACCTACTACCGCGTGCGCGGGCCGCTGGTGCCCGGCCTGCTGCTGAACGAGTTCCTGTACGACGACGCGGGCGAGCTGCCGCTGCATGCCATGGTGAAGGAGAAGTCCGGCCGCATGGCGGTGCTGGAAACGGTGCGCGACTACAGCCACGCCAAGAACTCGGTGTGGGGCATCACGGCGCGCAACCGCGAGCAGAACTTCGCGCTCAACCTGCTGATGAACCCCGCGATCGATTTCGTCAGCCTGCTCGGCCAGGCCGGCACCGGCAAGACGCTGCTGGCGCTGGCCGCGGGCTTGAGCCTGGTGCTGGACCAGAAGCGCTACACCGAGATCATCATGACCCGGGTCACGGTGCCGATCGGCGAGGACATCGGCTTCCTGCCCGGAACCGAAGAGGAAAAGATGCAGCCGTGGATGGGCGCGCTCGAGGACAACCTGGACGTGCTCAACGCCACCGACGAATCCGGCGGCGAGTGGGGCCGGGCGGCGACGCGCGACCTGGTGCGCTCGCGCATCAAGGTGAAATCGCTCAACTTCATGCGCGGGCGTACGTTCGTCAACAAGTGGCTGATCATCGACGAGGCGCAGAACCTCACGCCCAAGCAGATGAAAACCCTGGTGACCCGCGCCGGCCCGGGCACCAAGGTACTGTGCCTGGGCAACATCGCGCAGATCGACACGCCCTACCTCACCGAGGGCTCCTCCGGCCTGACCTACGTGGTGGACCGCATGAAGGACTGGGCGCACGCCGGGCACGTGACGCTGGCGCGCGGCGAGCGCTCGCGCCTTGCCGATCACGCCGCCGAAGCGCTGTAAAGCGGACGCAAGGAATAATCCTCCGGGCGCGGTGTTTCGCCACGCCCGGCGGCGATTCTGCTAAATTTTCCTCCCCTTACCCTAGGAGTGCCCATCGTGCATTGGTTCCGGTTCGCGGCCCCCGCCGCCGCCGCGCTCGCAGCGCTGCTCTTCGTCCTACCCGCCGCCGCCCAGAAGAACGGGAATTACGAACCGAGCGTCGGCCAGCCCGGCAAGGACGTGATCTGGGTGCCCACGCCCGACGAAGTCGTCGAGCGCATGCTGCGCATGGCGCAGGTCACGCCCAACGATTACGTCGTCGACCTCGGCGCCGGCGACGGCAAGATCGCCATCATGGCGGCGAAGAAGTTCGGCGCGCGCGCCATGGGCATCGAGTACGACCCGGAGATGGCCAGGCACGCCCAGCGCAACGTCGCGAAAGCCGGCGTCACCGGCAAGGCGCGCATCGTGCAGGGCGACATCTTCGTGTCCGACTTCACGCAGGCCACGGTGCTCACCATGTACCTGCTGCCGGCGCTCAACCTCAAGCTGCGCCCGCAGATCCTCGGCATGCGTGCGGGCACGCGCGTGGTCTCGCATTCCTTCAACATGGACGACTGGGAGCCCGACGAGTCCTCGAGCATGGATGGCCGGCGCGCCTATTTCTGGGTGGTGCCGGCGCAGGTCGGCGGCAACTGGACCCTGGAACTGTCGGGCGGCGGCGCGGCGGGCAAGCTCGAACTCACGCTCGAGCAGCGCTACCAGAAGATCGAGGGCACGGTGGGCCTGGGGGCGGCGCTCGGCGGGCTGCGCGAGCCGCGGCTGCGCGGCTTCAGTATCGCCTTCGCCTACATCGATAACGACAGCGTGCGCCGCGAGTTCAGCGGCCGCGTGAGCGGCGCGCGCATGGAAGGCAGCTTTCGCGCCGACAACGGCACTGAAGGGCGCTGGACCGCCACCAAGAAGTAATTCACTTTCTGCAGTCCCGCCCGGGCCGAAGGCGCGGGCATCGCCTTTACGTGACTTTTTGGTGGGTGCCGTCGCAGAACGGCTGCTTGCCGGTGTGCTTGCAGCCGCACAGCCATACCTTCTGCGCTTCGGCCACGGAGAATTTCACCGGCGTGAACGGGCCACCCTTGTGCGATCCGTCGCAAAACGGCTGGCGCTTGGACTGCCCGCAGGCGCACCACCAATAGTCGCCGGGCGCGAGTTCCACCGCGTAGGGCGATTTTTGCGGGATCAACGGCTCGGCCATCCTGTGCCTCCCTCAGTGCGCGGCTAGTACGACGCCGGGTCCAGGTAGTTCTCGAAGCGCGTGTGCTGGCCGCGAAACGTCAGCCTGACCGTGCCGATCGGGCCGTTTCTCTGCTTGCCGACGATCACCTCGGCGACGCCGCGCTGCTCCTCGGGCAGATCAGGCTTGTACACCACCTCGCGGTAGATGAACATGATGACGTCTGCGTCCTGCTCGATGGCGCCCGACTCCCTCAGGTCCGACATCACCGGCCGCCGGTCCGGCCTCTGGTCCACGGCGCGGTTGAGCTGCGACAGGGCGATCACCGGCACGTCGAGCTCCTTGGCCATCGCCTTGAGCGAGCGCGAGATCTCGGAGATCTCCGTGGCCCGGTTCTCGCCGGCCTTCGGATTGCTCGAGCTCATGAGCTGCAGGTAGTCGATGACGATCAAGCCGAGCTTGGAGAACTGGCGCTTGAGGCGCCGGGCGCGCGCCCGCACCTCCAGCGCGTTCAGCGCACCCGCCTCGTCGATATAGATTGGCGTGTCGTGCAGCTTGCCGATGGCCTCGGAGAGCCTGCTCCACTCCTCGTCGTTGAGCCGACCGGTGCGCATCTTGTGCTGGTCGACCTTGGAGATCGAACCCAGCAGGCGCATCGCCAGCTGCGTGCCGCTCATCTCCATGCTGAACACCGCGACCGGCAGGCCGTTGTCCACCGCCACGTGCTCGGCGATATTCAGCGCCAGCGCCGTCTTGCCCATGCTCGGGCGGCCGGCGATCACCACCAGCTCCCCTGGCTGCAGGCCGGCGGTAATCTTGTCGAGGTCGGTGAACCCGGTCGGCACCCCGGTGACATCCGAGGGGTTGTCGCGGTGGTAAAGGTGATCGATGCGCTCGAATACGCGCGCCAGCACCGGCTTGATGTCCAGCAATCCCTGGTCGCGGCGCGCGCCGGATTCGGCGATCTGGAAAATCTTCGACTCCGCCTCGTCCAGCAGCTGGCTGGAGTCCTTGCCGCTGCCCGACAGCGCGGTCTCGGCGATCTCCGTGGCCACCTGCGCCAAGCGCCGCTGCACGGCGCGCTCGCGCACCAGCTCCGCGTAGCGCCGGATGTGCAGTGCGCTGGGCGTGTTCTGCGCCAGCGCCCCGAGGTAGGCCGGGCCGCCGGTCTTGTCCTGGTCCTCGCTCGCGTCGATGGACTCGGAGACGGTGACCACGTCGGCGGGCTTGCCGGCCTCGATCAGCTTGGCGATGTGGCGCCAGATGCGCCGGTGGTCGTCGCGATAGAAATCGTTGCCTGTGATCAGGTCGGCGACGCGGTCGAAGGACTGGTTGTCGAGCAGCAGACCGCCCAGCACGGACTGCTCGGCCTCGATGGAATGCGGCGGAACCCTGAGCGCCAGCAGCTGCGGATCGCCGCCGTCGTTTCTGGCTGCCGGTTGCGCCAATGCCATGCCCGCAATTTACCTGAACCGCGCCAGCGCCGCCGAACAAAGCGCAGCGCCAAAGCAAAGGGCCGCCGGGAAAACTCCTGGCGGCCCCTGTGCAAAACCTGTGACTAAGCTGTCGATAGCCTGTTAGCTTTCTCCCAGCACCGACACGTTCACAGTGACCAGCACGTCGGTATGCATCTGCACCTGGAGCGGGTAGTCGCCCACCTGCTTGATCGGGCCCGCCGGCATGCGCACCATTGCCCGCTCCACTTCGTGCCCCTGCAACTTGAGCGCCTCGACGATGTCGTAATTGGTCACCGAGCCGAACAGGCGCCCGTCGACGCCCGCCTTCTGCACGATCTGCAGGGTCAGCCCGTCGAGTTTGGCGCCGCGCTCCTGCGACTTGGCCAGCGTTTCGGCCTGCGCATTTTCAAGCTCGGCGCGCCGTACCTCGAAGGCCTTCAGATTGGTCTCGGTGGCGCGCTTCGCCTTGCCCTGCGGGATGAGGAAGTTGCGCGCGAAACCGTCCTTGACCTTGACCACGTCGCCGAGGTTGCCCAGGTTCGCCACTTTCTCGAGAAGAATCACTTGCATGGCCAGGTCCTCAGTGCAGGTCGGTGTAGGGCAGCAGCGCCAGGAAGCGCGCGCGCTTGATGGCGCCCGACAGCTGGCGCTGGTATCCGGCCGCGGTGCCGGTGATGCGCGCCGGGATGATCTTGCCGTTCTCGTTGATGAAGTCCTTCAACACCTCGATGTCCTTGTAGTCGATCCACTCGACCTTGTCCGCGGTGAAGCGGCAGAACTTGCGGCGCCGGAACAGTGCCCGCTGCCCGCGGTCCTTCTTGTCCTTGCCGAACTTGCCTTTGCCTTTGAACTTGCCTTTACCTCTGCGCGGCGGGGGCATGGTTACTCTCCTTCAATGAATTCGATGCGGGTCGCGTGCAGCACCAGCTTCTTGGAGCGCCGGCTCTTCGCGCACAAAAAACCTTCCACGCGCAGCGCCCGGTCCAGCGCGGTGCCGGCGAGCAGGCGTGCCTGCACGTCGAAGGCGATGGCGGGGACTTCTGCGCTCACTTGTCGTTTTGCTCCTGCTTCAGTCTGCTCGGATTGGTGGCTCAGCCGGAACTCGATCACCGGAACGCCTGCGGGGGTATGGCGCAGCGCACCGAGCTCGATCAGCCGTCCTTGGATCCCGAGCTGATTCAGGCCGCCGGCGCCTCGGCGGGATTGGCCTCGGCGGGCACGGCCTCGGCGGCGCGCGGCTCGGGGCCACGGTCCATCACCGATCTCGACTTCTCCTCCTTCATCATCGGAGAAGGCGCGGTCACCGCCTTGGTCATCTTGACGATCAGGTGGCGCAGCACGGCGTCGCTGAACTTGAACGAATGCTCCAGCTCGTTGACCGTGTCCTGGTCGCACTCGATGTTCATGAGCACGTAGTGCGCCTTGTGCACCTTCTGGATCTGGTAGGTCAGCTGGCGCCGGCCCCAGTCTTCGAGGCGGTGCACGGTGCCGGCGCGCTGCGCGATGACGCCCTTGTAGCGCTCGATCATCGCGGGCACCTGCTCGCTCTGGTCCGGATGGACGATGAAACAGATTTCGTAATGCCGCATGTTGCGATTCTCCTCATGGGGTAAGCCATCCACTCATGCGGGTGGTATGGCAAGGAAGGGGGCGGATTCTAGCACAGCGGGAGCCGGGAGTCGGCTACCTGCCCACTTACCCAGTCAACCAGAAGCTGGATGTAGCGTTACTTTCCACTGGGCAACCAAGGCCTCGCTTTTCCGATCACCTTCAACCAACGCGCCTGGAGAGAGACCTGCCATGCCGACCACTCGGCCACTGTTGGCCTCCAGGATTCCTTTCCCAATCGCGCGAATCGAGAACCGCATCCTGCTCGTTCGCGGTCACAAAGTATTGCTTGACGCTGACCTTGCTGCGCTCTACGGGGTGAGTACCAAGAGATTCAATGAGCAGGTGCGTCGCAATGCCGAACGGTTTCCGGCCGATTTCATGCTCCGCCTAACGCGCAAAGAGTGGGATTCTTTAAGGTCGCAACTTGCGACCTTAGAAACGGGGCGCGGCCGGCACCGCAAGTATCTGCCGCTCGCGTTCACCGAGCACGGCGCCATCATGGCTGCAACAATACTGAACAGTCCGCGCGCGACAGAGGTCTCGGTCTTCGTCGTACGCGCGTTCCTTCGCCTGCGGCAGTTCCTCGCCTCGAACAGGGAACTCGCTCGCCGGCTCGAGGTGCACGAGAAGAAGCTTGCCTCCCATGATCAGGCGATCACCGGGCTCGTCAACACCATCCGCATCCTCATGGCGCCGTCCGAACCGCCCAAGCGCAGGCCGATCGGCTTCGTGGCCCCGGAAAACGGCAAGCGTGGCTAAGAAGCCGCAACGTCCATACTTCCCAGGATTCAACGCTCGCGTCCGGACTCGTGGAAGGCCTTCTGCACCGGCGACAGCAGTTACTCCATCACCGCGCGCTCGCCGAGGTGGATCTCGGCCATCACCTGCATGCCAGGAGCGACCGCGTAGCGGCGACCGTCGCTTTCGAGGTGCTACTTCTTGAGGTCGACGAGGGTGCGGAAGGCGAGCGCGCCGGCGGCGCGGTCGCGGCCGGCAAGACCGCCGAAACGGGTGTTGGGGTTGGGTGCCTCGGTGGCGTCGGCGCTCAACTCGGTGAGTCCGGATCAGTTCGAGAAGCTAAACCAAGCTTAGGGTAGTGTCCAGGAAACCGGGGCGATGCCACTCCAATCGTTATTCGATTCCCGCCGCCGCACCGCATTGAAGACCCGAGAGCACAACATTCCGCATAACTCTTCTGACGAGGATGTTAAGCCTGAGGATTTCAACAATCTTTTGGGGTGCTTCAAATAAAAAGGAAGCGCCGGATACCGGCCTCCGGGTCGCCTTCTTCGTTGGCGCGCCACCCTGGGTGCGTATTGCGTACTACCGCCAAAGTGTTTCCTGCATCAGTGGCATAGGGTCAACGATTTCTACTTCCATGACTCTCTAGCCTGCGCCGAACGGACTCGAAGAGGCACACCCCTGCCGCCACCGAAACATTGAGGCTTCCCACCTCACCCGCCATCGGAATGCCGACCAGGAGGTCGCACTTCTCCCTTGTCAGTCGCCGCATGCCCTCGCCTTCCGCACCCAGCACCCAGGCGATCGCCTCGGGGAGGTTGGCCTGGTAAAGGGACTGTTCTGCGCGCTCGTCGGTGCCGACCACCCAGATTTCGCGCTCCTTCAACTCGTCGATGGTGCGCGCGAGGTTGGTCACCATGATGTAAGGCGTCACCTCAGCCGCCCCGCTCGCCACCTTGGACACCGCGGCGCTGATCCCCGCTGCGCGATCCTTCGGCGCCACCACGGCATGGACACCGGCGGCGTTCGCCACGCGCAGGCAGGCGCCAAGGTTATGGGGATCGGTCACCCCATCCAACAACAATAGCAAGGGTGGCCCCTGCACCTTCTCAAGAATCTCATCGAGGCTGTGGCTCAGGCTCTTCATTTCTACGCGCGCCACGACGCCCTGATGCCGCCCGCCGCCGTAGAAGCCATCCAGGCGCTTGGTCGGCACCTTCATCACTTTGACGCCCGCACGCTCCGCGGTCGCCGCGAGGTCCTTGATGCGGCCGTCGTGCCGCGTTTCGTCGAGGAAGATCTCCACCACCGACTTCGGGTCCGCGCGCAGCCGCGCGAGCACGGCGTGAAAACCGAACACGACGCGCGGCTCCCTCACGCCGGCACAAAGTCGATCTTGCGGCTGTCGAGGTCCACGCGCACCAGCTTCACCTTCATGCGGTCGGAAAGCCGGTAGCGCTTCTTCGTGCGCTCGCCCAGCAGCATGTGGTGCGCGGCGTCGAACTCGAAGTAATCGCGCCCGAGCTCCGAGATGTGCACCAGGCCATCCACGAAATACTCATCCAGGGTGACAAACAGGCCGAAGGGCGTGACGCCGGTGATCGCGCCTTCGAACACCCCGCCGACCTGGTCCTGCATGTAGTGGCACTTCAGCCAGCTCTCGACATCGCGGCTGGCATCGTCGGCGCGGCGCTCGGTTTCCGAGCAGTGCCGGCCGAGCTCGTCCCAGTCCACGCTCTCGTAGCGGCGGCCGGCGAGTGCGGCCTTGATGGCACGGTGCGTCAGCAGGTCCGGGTAGCGGCGAATCGGCGAGGTGAAGTGCACGTAAGCGTCGAAGGCGAGGCCGAAGTGGCCGACGTTCTCCGGCGTGTAGACCGCCTGCTTGAGCGAGCGCAGCAGGATGGTCTGCAGCAGCGCGAAGTCCGGCCGCGCCTTGATGCGCTCGAGCAGCTGCGCGTAGTCCTTGGGCCGCGGCTTGTCCCCCCCGGTGAGCTGCAGGCCAAGCTCGGCGAGGAATTCGCGCAGCGCGCGCACCTTCTCCTCCGCCGGCACGTCGTGCACCCGGTACAGCGCCGGCTGCTCGCGCGCGGCAAGAAAATTGCCGGCGCACACGTTCGCCGCCAGCATGCATTCCTCGATCAGGCGGTGCGCGTCGTTGCGCGTCTCGGCGACGATGCGCTTGATCTTGCCGCTGGCGTCGAATTCCATGCGCGTCTCGAGCGTGTCGAAATCGATCGCGCCGCGCTGGCCGCGCGCCGCGTGCAGGGTCTTGAACACCTCGTACAAGGTGGCGAGGTGCGGCGGCGCCTGCCGGCCTGACAATTTGGCCCAGACCTCGGTGTAGGTAAGCCGCGCCTGCGAGCGGAATACCGCCGGATAGAACTCGTAGCGCGCCACCGCGCCCGCGCCCGTAAGCGCCATCTCGCAGACCATCGCCAGCCGGTCGACCCCGGGATTGAGCGAACACAGCCCGTTGGAGAGCTTCTCGGGCAGCATCGGCAGCACGCGGCGCGGGAAGTACACCGAGGTACCGCGCGCGCGCGCATCCGCGTCCAGCGCGTCGCCGTCGCGCACGTAGTGGCTGACATCGGCAATCGCCACCCACAGCCGAAAGCCTTTGCCGTCCCTGACGGCGACCACCGCGTCGTCGAAGTCCTTCGCCGTCTCGCCATCGATGGTGACGAATTGCAGCTCGCGCAGGTCGCGCCGGCCCCGGGCGTCTTCCTCGCGCACCGCCTCCGGCAGTGCGCGGGCCTGCGCCTCCGCCCGCTTGGAGAACTCGTGCGGCAGGTCGAACTTGCGCAGCGCGATCTCGATCTCCATGCCGGGGTCGGCATAGTTGCCCATCACCTCGGCGACGCGGCCGCTCGGCTGCGCGTGCTTGGAGGGCTGGGCCACCAGTTCCACGGTGACCACCTGCCCCGGCTTCGCGCGCCCGGTGTCGGCCGGCGGGATCAGGATGTCCTGCGCGATGCGGCGGTCTTCCGGCACCAGGAACAGCACGCCGTGCTCGCTGTGCAGCCGGCCGACGATGCGCCGGTTGACGCGCTCCAGCACCTCGACGATCTCGCCGGTCGGCCGCTCGCGATGATCGATGCCGGTGACGCGCACCACCGCGCGGTCGCCATGCAGCACCTGGCGCATCTCGGCGGCGGAAAGGTAAATGCGCGGCTCCCCGCCGTCGGGCACCAGGAAGCCGTGACGGTCGGGATGGCCTTCGACGCGGCCGGTGAATTTGCCGGATGCGGGCGTGATCGCCGGCCCGCGGCCGGAGCGCTTTTCAGTGCGGCGTTTTTTTGACACGCATTACCTCAGACACTAGAATGCGCCTCCCCTGCCGAGGTGGCGGAATTGGTAGACGCACTAGGTTCAGGTCCTAGCGGTGGCAACACTGTGGGGGTTCGAATCCCTTCCTCGGCACCATTCTCAAGCAAACGGATGACGCAGCACGATGGTCTCATCGCGCTCCGGTCCGGTGGAAATCAGGTCGATCGGCACGCCCGCCAGCGCCTCGATGCGCTTGAGATAGTCACGCGCGGCCTGCGGTAGAGCTTTGTAAGTGTTGATGCCGACCGTGCTCTCTTTCCAGCCGGGCAGCTCTTCGTACACCGGTTCGCAACGTTCGAGTTCCTCGGCGCCCACCGGCAGGATTTCCGACAGCTCGCCCTCGATGCGGTAGCCGACGCAGATCTTCACGCTTTCCGCGCCGTCGAGCACGTCGAGCTTGGTGATGCACAGCCCCGAGACGCCGTTCAGCTGGATCGAGCGTTTGAGGGCCGCGGCGTCGAACCACCCGGTGCGACGCGGCCGCCCGGTGGTGGCGCCGAATTCCTGGCCACGCTGGCGCAACTGCTCGCCGACGTCGTCGGAGAGCTCGGTCGGGAACGGCCCGCTGCCCACGCGCGTGTTGTAGGCCTTGGTGATGCCGAGCACGTAGTGCAGGTGATGCGGGCCGATGCCTGCGCCGGCCGCAGCCGCGCCGGCAACGCAGTTCGAGGACGTCACGAACGGATAGGTGCCGTGGTCGATGTCGAGCAGCGAACCCTGCGCGCCCTCGAACAACAGGTTCTTGCCGGCACGGTTGGCGTGGTACAGGGCGCGCGGCACGTCGGCGACCAGGGGCGCCAGGCGCGGCGCCAGCGCCAGCGTCTGGTCCAGCGTGCGCTGGAAATCGACCGCCGGCTGGCGGTGGTAGTGCACCAGAACGAAATTGTGAAAATCGAGCAGCCCTTTCAATTTCTCGGCGAAGCGTGCCGGCTTGAACAGGTCCTGCACGCGGATCGCGCGCCGCGCCACCTTGTCCTCGTAGGCCGGGCCGATGCCGCGGCCGGTGGTGCCGATCTTGTGCTCCCCGCGCGCCGCCTCGCGCGCCGCGTCGAGCGCGGCGTGGTACGGCAAGATCAGGGGGCAGGCCTCCGAAATGCACAAGCGCGCCTCCACCCCGCGCACGCCCGCGGCCTCGAGCTCATCCATCTCCTCCACCAGCGCCTGCGGCGACACCACCACGCCGTTGCCGATATAGCAATCGACGTTGCCGCGCAGGATGCCCGAAGGAATCAGGTGTAGCACGGTCTTCTTCGCGCCGATCACCAGCGTGTGGCCGGCGTTGTGCCCGCCCTGGAAGCGCACCACGCCCTGCGCGCGGTCGGTCAGCCAATCGACGATCTTGCCCTTGCCCTCGTCGCCCCATTGCGTGCCGATGACGACGACGTTGCGTGCCACTTTACTCATTTGTGCCGCGCCTTGCTCCCGGCCGCCGAGGCCAGGCCCCTGAGATCGATGGAAAAACCGGTGGCCGGCCGCGCGCGCCCGAAGGCCTTGCCGACCTCGTCGTAGCGCCCGCCGCGGCCCACGGCGCCCGCGACACCGTCGCAATAGGCATCGAACACCACGCCCGAGTGGTAGTGATAGCCGCGCAACTCGGCAAGATCGAAGCTCGCCGGGACCGGGCAGGCCTTCGCCAGCGCGCGCAGCGTGGCGAGCGCGCGCGTGAGCTGCGGCAGCTTGGGCAGCTTCCTTTCCGCGAGCGCCAGCACCTCGGCGCCGCCGTAGAGCTCGGGCAGCAGCAGCAGCGCGGCGCGCGTCTTCGCGTCCAGCCGGCGCGTGAGGCCCTTGAGCGCCGGCAGGTCCTTCTTTTGCAGTGCCTCGAACAGTTCCGCCTCCAGCCCGGCACCGACTTTCGCGGCGTGCGCGATAGCGCGGAACACCGCCACGTGGCCGATATCCATGCGCAGCTTTTTCACGCGCGCCAACCCCAGGGCCCGGCACAGGAGCCGCTGCACCTCCAGGTCGCTCTCCACGCCGGCGTGGCCGTAAACCTCGGCGCCGATCTGGATCGGCTCGCGCGTCGCCGCCGGCCCGGCGGGCCGCGTGTGCAGCACGCTGCCGCAGTAGCAAAGCCGGGTCACGCCCTTGCGGTTGAGCAGGTGGGCGTCGATGCGCGCCACCTGCGGGGTGATGTCGGCGCGCAGACCCATCATGCGCCCGGAGAGCTGGTCCACCACCTTGAAGGTACGCACGTCGAGGTCGTGACCGGTTCCCGTCAGCAGCGAGTCGATGTATTCGAGCAGCGGCGGCATCACCAGTTCGTAGCCCGCGCCGGCGAACAGGTCGAGGATCGCGCGGCGCAGGCGCTCGATGCGCGCCGCTTCGGCGGGCAGGATATCCTCGATGTACTCGGGCAGCAGCCAGCGCATCAGCTTGCGAGCAGCAGCAGGAGCATGCCGATCAGCATCGAGGTCAGGCCGAAAAAGCGGATCTGGCCGTCCGAGAGCTGCGTGATGCGGCGAAACGTGTCGCGCCAGAGGTTAGGCGCAAGGAAGGGGAGCAACCCCTCGATGATCAGCATCAGTGCGAAGGCGAGGAGGAACGTGGTCGCCATGGCGCGTCATTTCTTGCTGCCGCTTCTGCCGCTGGGGTCCTTCAGGAATCGAAAGAATTCCGAATTGGGCTCGAGCAGCAACAGGTCGCTGCGCCCGCGGAAAGTCGAGCGGTAGGCTTCCATGCTGCGGTAAAAGGCATAAAACTCCGCATCCTGGCGGAAGGCCTGCGCATAGGTGGCAGCGGCCGTGGCGTCGCCCTCGCCCTTGACGCGCTGAGCGTCGCGGTAAGCCTCGGCGAGGATCACCTCGCGCTGCCGGTCGGCGTCCGCGCGGATGCGCTCGGCCTCCGCCGAGCCGGTGGAACGCAACTCGTTGGCGATTCTCTTGCGCTCGGCCTCCATGCGCCGGTACACCGACTCGCTCACTTCCTGCGGCAGGTCGACGCGCTTCAGGCGCACGTCGACGATCTCGACGCCGATGCGGCGCAAATCCTTGTCGGCCTTCTGGCGCACCCGGTCCATCACCGCATCGCGCTCGCCGGACACGACGTCGTGCACGGTGCGTCCGCCGAATTCGTCGCGCAGCGCGCCGGAGATGGTCTGGCGCAGCCGGCGTGTCGCCTCCACCTCGTCCCCCCGCACCGAAACGAAATACAGCCTGACGTCGACGATGCGCCAGCGGATGAAGGAATCCACCAGTACCGGCTTGTTGCCCTGCGTGAGGAAGCGCAGCGGCTCGGCATCGTCGTAGGCCAGGATGCGCATGTCGAACAGGCGCACGTTCTGGATCATCGGCCACTTGAAATTCAACCCGGGCTTGGTGATCACTTCCTTCACTTCGCCGAACTGGAACACGATCGCGTTCTGACGCTGGTCGACCGTGAACAGCACGCTCGAGGCGAGCAGCACCAGCGCGATGAGGACCGCGGCGACCGGACCGATGGTTCTCATTTCAGCGCCCCCCCCGCTCACGGTTGCGCAGGGCGTCGCGCTCGCGCGACCCCGCATCCGCCGGCAGCGCCGGCTCGGGCGATGCGCGTTGCGCAGCCTGCGCCTCGGACATGCCGGCCACGCCGCTTTGCTGCATCAGCTTGTCCAGCGGAAGGTACAGCAGGTTGCCGCTACCCTTGGTGTCGACGATGATCTTCGAGGTCGAGGACAGGACCTCCTGCAGCGTCTCGATGTAAATGCGCTCGCGGGTCACCGCCGGCGCCTTGGCGTATTCCGCCAGCACCTGGCGGAAGCGCGAAGCCTCGCCCACGGCATTGGCGATCACGCGTGCCTTGTAGCCATCGGCCTCCTGCTTCAGCCGCGAGGCCGTGCCGCTCGCCTTGGGGATCACATCGCGGGCATAGGCCTGACCCTCGTTCTTCTGGCGCTCGAGGTCCTGCCCGGCCTTGACCGCGTCGTCGAACGCAGCCTGCACCTGCTCGGGCGGCTGCGCGTTCTGGATCGTGACCCGGCTGAGGTCGATGCCGGTTTTATAACGGTCCAGGATCTGCTGCATCAGCACCTGCGACTGGTTGGCGATGCTGTCCTGCGACTGGTACAGGATGGCGTCCATCCTGCTCTTGCCGATGATCTCGCGCATCGCCGTCTCGGCGGCCTGCATCGCCACCTCCTCGGGCCGCCGGTTGTTGAACAACCAGGCCTGCGCGTCGGTCACCACGTACTGCACCGCGAACTGCAGGTCGACGATGTTCTCGTCGTCGGTCAGCATCAGCGATTCCTTCAGCACTTTGGACTTCACGCTGTTGCGGTAGCCGACCTCGATGGTGCGCACCTGCGACAGGTTGACGATCTCGTGCGACTGCAGCGGGTAGGGCATGCGCCAGCGCAGGCCGGGATCGGTCTGGTCGGAATATTTTCCGAAGGTGAGCACCACGCCGCGCGAGGCCGCGTCGACGATGTAAAAGCCGCTCGCCAGCCATACCCCGAGCACCAGCGCCAGCAGCACGCCGGCGCCGCCGCCCAGCGCGCGCCCGGAAGGTGGCGACGGCGGCGGGCCGCCCGCGCCGCGTCGCCCGCCGAACAGCTCGTTCAGGCGGCGGTTGAAATTGCGCCACAGCTCGTCGAGGTCGGGCGGGCCCTGGCGGCCGCCCGGGCCGCGGTTTCCACCCTGGCGTCCCCAATTCGGGTCGTTCAGCGACATTACAGAGAGATCGGTTCCGGAGAAGAGGTGCGGCTAGGCCGCGTCTGCGCGGCCTCGGCGATCGCGCCCCGCAAATCGGCGAGGCCGGCGCCGGTGCGCGCGCTCATGAATACGCGGCGAATCCTACCATACTCATCGCGCTCCACGCCCGGCTTCAGCCCGGAGACATCGGTCTTGTTCCAGACCAGGATCTGCGCAATGCCGCCGGCGTCGATCTCCGCCAGCACCTTGTCCACGTCGGCGGCCTGCTGCTCGCGCGAGGCCGCTGCGCTGTCCACCACGTGCAGCAGCAGGTCGGCACGCACGGTTTCTTCCAGCGTGGCGCGGAACGCCGCCACCAGTCCGTGTGGCAGGTCGTGGATGAATCCGACCGTGTCGGAGACCACCACCGTGCCCGCCTCCGGCAGCCAGACGCGGCGCGTGGTGGTATCGAGGGTGGCGAACAACTGGTCCGCCTCGCGCGCCTTGGCATGCGCCAATGCATTGAACAGCGTCGACTTGCCGGCGTTGGTATAGCCGACCAGCGACACCGAAAGCACGTCGCGCCGGGCGCGCGCGCGGCGCTGCACTTCGCGGCGGTGGCGCAACTGCTCGAGCTTGTCGTGCAGCACGCGCACGCGCTTGCCGATGTAGCGGCGGTCCAGTTCGATCTGCGTCTCGCCGGGCCCGCCGACCTTCCCCAGGCCGCCGCGCTGCCGCTCAAGGTGGGTCCAGCCACGCACCAGGCGCGTCGACTGGTGCTCCAGCTGCGCCAGCTCCACCTGCAGCTTGCCTTCGCTGGTCTGCGCGCGCTGCGCGAAGATCTCGAGGATCAGCCCGGCGCGATCCATCACCCGGCATTGCAGCTCGCGCTCGAGGTTGCGCTCCTGCGCGGGCGAGAGCTGGTGGTTGAAGATCACCGAGCCCGCGTTGAGCGCGGCGACAGCGAGGCCGATCTCCTGCACCTTGCCGCTGCCGGAGTAGAGCTTGGCATCGGGCCGCTCGCGCCGGCCGCGCACCTGCGCGTGGCGCCGCACGCCCGCGCTTTCGGCCAGGCGCACCAGTTCTTCGGCGCCTTCCTCGTAGCCTGCAGCGCCGAAATCAAGGCAGACGAGCACCGCCGCCCGGTTGTCCGGCGTGCGCGCGGGGATCAAGCGTCCTTTTCTGGTTCTGCTTCCGCGCCGAGGCTGACGGCGCGCGAAGGCACGACCGTGGAAATGGCGTGCTTGTACACCATCTGCGTGACCGAATTGCGCAGCAGCACCACGTACTGGTCGAAGGATTCAATCTGCCCCTGCAGCTTGATGCCGTTCACCAGGTAGATCGACACGGGAACGTGTTCCTTGCGCAGAGTGTTCAGGAACGGGTCTTGTAGCAGCTGCCCCTTGTTGCTCATGTTATTGCCTCACTTGCGTGGGGTGGATTGATACTTTAATGGATTCCACCCTGCTTTTCTATACCGGCGTGGTGGGCGGCGCCACGTCGCCGCACTGCGCGCGATGGCGCAGCGCGTGGTCCATCAGCACGCAGGCAAGCATCGCCTCGGCGATCGGCGTGGCGCGGATGCCGACGCAGGGATCATGGCGCCCGGTGGTCTCGACGGTGGTCGCCTTGCCGTCGGTGTCGATCGTGCGGCGCGGCAGCCGGATGCTCGAAGTCGGCTTGAGCGCGATCGACACGGTGAGCTCCTGGCCGCTGGAAATTCCTCCGAGGATGCCGCCGTTGTTGTTGGACAGGAACCCCTGCGGTGTCATCTCGTCGCCGTGCTCGCTGCCTTTTTGCTCGACCGCGGCGAAGCCGGCGCCGATCTCCACGCCCTTCACCGCATTGATCGACATCATCGCCGCGGCGATGTCGGCGTCCAGGCGCCCGTACACCGGCTCGCCCCAGCCCACCGGCACGCCCTGCGCCACGACGTTGACGCGCGCGCCGCAGGAATCGCCGCTCTCGCGCAATTGATCCATGAATTTTTCCAGCATCGCGACCACGCCGGCATCCGGCGCGAAGAACGGATTGGCGTTCACCGCCTGCCAGTCCCGGAACGCGATCCGGTGCGGGCCGAGCTGCGCCAGGTAACCGCGCACCTTTACGCCGTAGCGCCCGGCCAGCCACTTCTTCGCGATGGCACCGGCGGCCACGCGCACCACCGTTTCGCGCGCCGACGCCCGCCCGCCGCCGCGCGCGTCGCGCAGGCCGTATTTCTGCCAATACGTATAGTCGGCGTGCCCGGGGCGGAACTTGCGCGCGATCTCGGCGTAGTCCTTCGAGCGCTGGTCTTCGTTCCTGACGAGAAAACCGATCGCCGTGCCGGTGGTCTGGCCCTCAAAAACCCCGGAAAGGATCTCCACCGTGTCGGTTTCGCGCCGCTGCGTGACGTGGCGCGAGCTGCCGGGCTTGCGCCGGTCGAGCTCCTGCTGCAGGTCCGCGGCCGACAGCTCGAGTCCGGGCGGGCAGCCGTCCACCACGCCGCCGTAGGCGGGGCCGTGCGACTCGCCAAACGAGGTGACGCAATACAGAGTGCCGAAGGTGTTGCCGGACATGCGCAGGATTTTACACGCCGCCCTCGAAGAAGCGCCGCGTCTCGAACACGCTCGCCGCCAGCCCTTTGCCGTTCCGGCGCAGGCTGCGCTTGAGCACGAAATCGAACAGCAGCGGGTTGTGCCTGCGGATCTCGGTCAGCACCGGCGCCGCCGCGGCCTCGAGCAGTCCCAGGGACACGATGTAGCCCACCGAGAAGATGGGCATCAGCCCCGGCAGGGGATAGTCCGTCCCGTTGAGCAGCCGCGCATGCCAGTCGTCGCGCTCGAGCACGCGCGCGAGCGTGCCGCCGGCGCGGTTCACCTGCGTCAGTGCCGAGATGTCGCCGCGCAGCAGCCGCGCGTGGCGCGATTCGTCCATCAGGCGCGCGAACAGCTCGAAGCTGTCGACCAGCGGCCCATTGGCACCCTGGTCCAGGTCGCGGTCCTGCCCCATCGAGGCACAGTGCGCCACCACCACGCGCACCCCGGTGTCCAGCGCGCGGCGAAGTTTCAGCGGGTTGCCGTAGTCCTGGACGTCGGTGCCCATCACCGCGCGCTCCAGCCCCGCGTGCGAGATCAGCGGCAGCTGCAGGCGCGACGCGGCAGCGTAGAACCGGTCGCAGAGCGCGGAGGCCGGGTCCATGCCCATCGCCGCGGGCAGCCATTTCACCGCGCGCGCGCCCTCGCTTTTCGCGCGCTCCAGGGCCTGCACGCAATCGGCGCGGTAAGGGTGGATCGACGCCACCCATTCGAACGCCTGCGGGTGCGCACGCGCGGTGTCGCGCGCGTACGCATCGGGCACGTAGAAGCCGGTGCGGTCCCACAGGATCTCGCCGCGCTCGCTGTGTACGCTGTCAAAGGCGAAAAGGAGGAGCTTTGCGCCCGGGCGCATGCCGTCGACGAGATTCAGCATGCGCTCGACATAGGCCCGGTCGACGCTGCCGGGCGCAGCGTGCGCGCAGCCCGCGTTGAGGAACAACAGGCGCCGCGCGTACTCGGCGGGATTGAGCAGGCTTTCCATGCGCGGATTGACCACCACGCCGCTGCCGGAATCGCCCGTGCCGACGAGGTGCGCGTGCGCGTCCCAGACCTGCGTGGGGTCGAGCCCCCGCCAGGCGGACCGGACCAACTCGTGCTCGGCGAGGCGACGCGGCAGGCGCGCGAGGCAGGGATTCCACAGCCCCTGTTCCGGCCACAGGCGCCAGCCGGCGAACGCGGCGGCGCCGGCGAGCGCCGCACCGCCCAGAATCAGCTTCCTACGCGGGCCAATTCTTGATGTATCCCTTGAGCATCTTGTTCTCGAAGTCCTGCTCTTCGAGCACCGCCTTGGCGACGTCCCGGAACGAGATCACGCCCAGGAGCTTTGCGTCCTGCACCACCGGCAGGTAACGCGCGCCGGAATCCAGCATGGTGCGGCGCAGATCGTTCACCTCCATATCGGGGGTCGCAGTCACCGGATCGCGCAGCATGAGGTCGCCGACGCGCGCGTCACCCAGGGTGCCATTGCGCTGCGCCAGCGCCTGCAGGATCTCGCGGAAGGTGAGCACGCCCACCATGCGATCCTGGTCGACGACGATGAGGGAGCCGAGGTTCTGCTCCGACATGGTCTTGACCGCATCGACGGCGCGACCGGCGGGCTCGATGATCAGCAGCCGGTTGCCCTTGACGCGCAGAATTTCTTTGACTTGCATGCCAATCTCCCGTGGCCGGTGCGCTCGTCAAATGGTAGACCAAACGAAAAGATTGGGACAGGCCAAATTTTCCGCTACCGGATCAGCAGCGCGGCCAAGCCGAGCAGCATGCCCATGCTCACCACGTCGGTGGCCGTGGTGAGGAAAATGCTCGAGGCGGTTGCGGGGTCGAAGCCCAGGCGCTTGAGGGTCAGCGGCACCATGGCCCCCGAGATCCCGCTCGCCACGCAGGCACCGACCATGGCGATGAACACCACGAAGGCCAGCAGGAACGAGTGTGGCGAGCCCTGGCTGCTTGCCGTGACGTACATGCCGATGGCCGCCACCAGGCCGACGCCGGCGCCGTTGAGCAGGCCGAGCCCCGCCTCCTTGGTGATCAGTTTGCGTTCGGCCCCCGGCTTGAGTTCGCCGATCGTCATGCCGCGCAGCGTCACGGCGAGCGCCTGGCAGCCGGTGTTGCCCGACTGTCCGGCCAGCACCGGCAGGAACAGGGCCAGGATCACCAGCCGGTCCACCGTGTCCTGGAAATAACCGACCACCGCCGCGGCGAGGAACGCCGTGAGCAGGTTCAGCTGCAGCCACGGGTGGCGCATGAACAGGCTGCGCTGCCACGGCGTGCCCAGGCGCTCTTCCTTCTCGACGCCGACCATGCTGCCGGGCTGCGCCGCGAGGTCGAAGGCGCGCGCCTCGAACATGCTTTGCCCGCGCACCAGGCCGCGCAGGCGGTTCTCGGCGTCCACCACCGGGTAGACGGGATAGTGGCGGTCGAGCACCCGCTTCATCGCCTCCTCGAGCACGGTCGGCGCGTGCAGCGAGAACACCTCGGTGAGCATCACGTCGCGCAGCGCCTTGGCGTGCTCGTTGAACAGCAGGTCGCGCATGGTGACGATGCCCAGCAGCCGCTCGTCATCGTCGACCACGTAGATGTAGGTGATGAACGCGGTCTTCACCAGCTCGTGCAGCGCCTCGATCGCCTGGCCCACCGTGGCCTGCGGCGGGAACTCGGCATACACCGGCTCCATCATGCGGCCGATGGTGCCCTCCGCGTACAGCGCGTTGCGCTGCCACTGGCGTGCGTATTCGAGCGGCGCGGCGGCCAGCGCGCGCTCGCGCGTCTCCGCGGGCAGCGCGGCGAGGATCTCCTGCGCGAAGCCCGCGCTCAGCCGGGCCAGCACGGCGGCGACTTCGGCGCCGCCGAAATGCGCCAGTTTCTCCGCCGCGCTCTGCGGCGACTGGAGCTTGATCTCATCGATCAGGCCGGTTGCCGAGCGCTGGATGGTGGGACGATCGATCGATTCCATGTCTGCCTCCCTTTCCGCTAGATGCCGAGCGCATCGGCAACCAGCCGCCGCAGGTCGCGCCGTAACGATGTCCTGCGCGCCAGGCGATCCACCTGCGGCGTCTTCATGTAAGGATGGCCGCCGGCAGCGAACTCGTCGTAGCGCAGATCATCGACGAGTATGACGATGAAATTGGGTTGCATGGGCACCAGTCTAAGCGAGCGCCCCGGAATTGCGGAAAAATTCCCGGCTTTTCCGGCCGCAGTTCCGTATGCTGGGCGCACACCGTTGACAGGAGCGCACGCCATGGCGAACGCGGGACCGGAAATCTCCCCGCAGGAAAAAATCGGCCGGCAACTGCTCGGCCCGCTGGACGATGCGCTGGGCCTCGTGCGCCGCTACCGGCAGACCGAAGACTTCCAGGACTACGTCGGCGCGCGGCTGGCGCTGGTGATTCCCGCGGGCCTGCTGCTCGCGGTGGCCGCCATCGCCTGCGCGATGACGCCGATCATGCTGCTCGTGGGCACGCGGCCGGTGGCCGCGCTGGCCGGACTGCTGATCGCGCCCGTGGTGCTTGCCGGGAGCCTGTTCGTCCTGGGTTACGTGTTCTTCGCGTGGCTCGAGGAGCGCGCGCTGGCGCGCTCCCTGGGCCATCGCACCGGACCGAGGCCAGGCGGGCTCGCCCTGTGGCTCAAACGCAAGCTCGGCGCGGACCTGGGCAAGGCGCCGCGCGTTCCCTGGCTGCTGGCCGCAGTATTCGTGATCCTGCCGCTGGCGATTCTCGCCTACCAGGCGCCCAGCGTCGCGGCGCCGCTCCTCCTCCTGCTGGCGGCGATGCCGATTCTCTTTGCGCGTTTAGAGCGCTGAGCCTAGGCCAGCGGCTTGAGGCTGCCGAGCAGCGTCGGAATCAGCTCGGTCACCGTGGGATGGATGTGCACCGCGCGCTGGATCGTGGTGTAGGGTTGCCTGGCATACATGACATCCAGCAGGGAATGCACGACTTCGTCGGCGTTCATGCCGAGCAAAGAGGCGCCGAGCAGCTGCTTGGTCTCCGCATCCACCAGCACTTTCATGAATCCCTGCGTCTCTCCCGCCTCGCGCGCGCGCCCCACCCGCGCCATCTGCATCTTGCCGGCGAGCACGCGCCGGCCGCCGGCGCGCGCCTCGGTTTCGTTCATGCCCGCGCGCCCCAGCGGCGGGTCGATAAACAGCGCGTAGCAGGGAATGCGGTCCGCGATGCGCCGCGCGTCGCCGTCGAACAGGTTGGCGGCGGCGATTTCGTAGTCGTTGTAGGACGTGTGCGTGAACGCGCCACGCCCGTTGGCGTCGCCCAGCGCCCACACGCCTTGCACATTGGTTCGGCACGCGTCGTCCACCTCGATGTAGCCGCGGGCGTCGGTGTGGATGCCGGCCGCCTCCAACCCCAGGTCCTGCGTGTTCGGCAGCCGCCCCACCGCGAGCAGCACGTGGCTGCCCTCGGCAAGCGGCGCACCCTCCTTGCACGTCAGGCCGACCGTAATGCGATTGCCCTTGCGCGACAGCGCCATGCACTCGGCGCCGGTGCGAACCTGCACGCCTTCGCGTTCCAGGATGGCGCGAATCTCCGCGGCGACGTCGTTGTCCTCGCGCGGCAGCAGCTTCGCGGCGCGCTCGACCACCGTGACCTTCGAGCCGAAGCGGCGGTACATCTGCGCGAACTCCAGGCCGATATAGCTGCCGCCGATGATCAGCAGGTGCTCGGGCAGCGTGTCGAGCTCCATCATCGTGCTGTTGGTGAGGAAGGGCACGTCCTTTACCCCCGGGATGTCGGGCACCAGCGCGCGGCCGCCGACGTTGATGAAGACGCGCTGCGCTTCGAGCGCCCGCTCCCCTACCGACACGGCATGCGGCCCGGTGAACCGGGCGTGCCCGCGCAGCAGGCTGACGTTCTTCATGCCGGCGATCCAGTTGCCCAGCCCATCGGTGGATTGCCGCACCACCGCGTCCTTGCGCGACTTCACCGCCTGCATGTCCACGCGCACCTCGCCGCAGGAAAACCCGTACTCGGCCCCGCGCCGCGCCATGTGCGCAGCGCGCGCGCTCGCCACCATCGTCTTGGTCGGGATGCATCCGACATTGACGCAGGTGCCGCCGAGCAGCTTGCGTTCGACCAGCGCGGTCTTCAGGCCCTCGCGGTCCAGCCGCGCGCACAGGGCCGGTGCCGCCTGCCCGGTGCCGATCACGATCGCGTCATAGTGCTCAGCCATGGGAAACCTCTGTCCAGGTGGATGCCCGACACTATACTTCGCGGCATGCGAGCCGGCGCCGCGCTCTTCATCCTGCTCGCGGCGTCCATGCCTCCCGCGCACGCGCAGGCCGCGCCGCGCCTCGAACCCGGCGTGTCCCAGGAACTCGCGCGCTGGCGCGCCAAGCACTACCGCGACCCGCGCTACGCGCTGCAGCTGCGCATCGACGAGCGCAAGGATAGCGCCGGCGGCCGGCTCGAATTGCGCGTGACGCTCCTGCGCCGGGTTGACCTGGTGCTCGACTGGCGCGGCGCGCCGGTGCACGGGTTGCGCGTCAACGGCAAAGCGGCACGGGCGCGCCACGAGCGCGAACACCTCGTCGTCCCGCGCGCCGCGCTGCAGCGCGGCGAGAACCTGATTCAGCTCGCGTTCAGCGCGCCGGTCACGGTCGCTGGCAGCGCGCTGACGCGCTATCGCGACCGCGAGGACGGCGCGAGCTACGTCTATTCGCTGTTCGTTCCCGCGGACGCGAGCAGCGCCTTTCCCTGCTTCGACCAGCCCGACCTCAAGGGGCGCTTTGCGCTGGAGCTTGCGCTGCCGCAGGGCTGGCGCGCGGTATCGAACGCGCCCGCACTTGAGGAGGCCCCGGGGCGCGCACGCTTTGCCGAGACGGAGCCGATCTCCACCTACCTGTTCGCGTTCGCCGCCGGGCCCTTCGAGACCGTCGTCCTGCCCGGCGAAGCGACGCGACTGTATGTGCGCCGTTCGCAGCTCGAGCGCGCCCGGGAGCACGCGCCGGAGGTGCTGCGCCTCAACCGCGCGGCGCTGCGCTACTTCGAGAAGGAATTCGCCCGGCGCTTTCCCTTCGCCAAGTACGACCTGGTGCTGATCCCGGAACTCGCCTATGGCGGGATGGAGCACGCCGGCGCCACTTTCCTCAACGAACAGGCGGTGCTGTTTTCCTTCGCGCCGAGCAACCCCGACCTGCTGCGGCGCGCCCAGCTCCTGTTCCACGAAGCCTCGCACCAGTGGTTCGGCAACCTGGTCACCATGCGCTGGTTCGACGACCTGTGGCTGAAGGAAGGATTCGCCAATTTCATGGCGGCCAGGGCCGCCGCCGCGATCGTCCCTGAACTCGAACCCTGGAGCGCGTTCCACGCACTGAAAACCGGCGCTTATCGCACCGACGCCACGCGCGGCACCACGCCGCTGCGCCAGCCGCTGGCGAATCTTTCGGCGGCCAAGTCCGCCTACGGTTCGATCGTATACGCCAAGGGCCCCGCGTTCCTGCGCCAGGCGGAGTTCTACCTTGGCGAGGCGGCGTTTCGCCGCGCGCTGCGCGATTTTCTCGCGCGCCACGCCTGGGGTGCCGCGGACTGGAGCGACCTGGTGCGCGCCTTCGAACGCGCGTCGCGGCGCGACCTTCAAGCCTGGGCAGGCGCCTGGGTGCAGCAGCGCGGCCTGCCCGAAGTGACGCTGCGCTGGCAGCAAGGCAGGCTGCTGCTGTCGCAGCAGGACGCGCTTGGCGCCGGCGGCATGTGGCCGCAAAAGTTGGTGATCGCGGCGGCGGGCGAGGATGGGCAGATCCGGACCTCGGAGACCCGGCTCGAGGCACGCCGCGTGCGCGTGGTCGGGCCGGCGGCGCACCCTTCGGCGCGCTGGCTGTACCCCAATGCCGGAGACTTCGGTTACGCGCGCTTCCTGCTCGACGCGCAAAGCCGCGCCGCGCTGCTGGCGGAACCGCGCGCCCTGCCCGACGGACTGCTGCGCGCGCAACTGGTCGAGGCGCTGTGGGAAAACGTGCGTGACGCGGAGCTCGCGCCGGCGGCATTCATTGAATTCGCGCTGGCGCTGGCGCCCGAGGAATCCGACGACGTGATCCTCGCCGGCCTGCTGAACCGCGTGGAAGCGGCATTCCGGCGCTACCTGTCGGATGCGCAGCGTGACCAGCTGGCGCCGCGCCTGGAACGCATGCTGCTCGATGCGGCGCTCGCCGATACGCCACCGAGCCGCCGCATCCTGATGCTGCGCGCTTATGCGGCGCTCGCCTGGTCGCCCGCGGCGCTGGCCGGCCTCAAGCAGATACTCGAGGGTTCGCTCGCCGTGCCGGGCGTCGAATTGGGCGTGCGCGATCGCTTCCAGCTCATCGCGCGGCTGGTGCTGCGCGCTGACGCCGACGGCGCGAGGCTGCTCGCGGAACACGCCGCCGCCGAGCGCGGCGACGACGCGCGCCGCTACGCCTTTGCCGCATCGGCGTCGCTGCCCGATGCCGAGGCCAAGCGCCGCACCTTCGAGCGCTTCGCCGGAGACGCCGGCCTGCCCGAGGGCTGGATCGAGGAGGCACTCGCGCCCTTCAATGCCCCGGAGCACGCGGCCCTCACGCGTGGCCTGCTCGGTGCGGCGCTGGCCCGGCTGCCGGACCTCAAGCGCAAGCGCAAGATCTTTTTCGTCGAGCATTGGCTGGCCGCATTCCTGGCCGGGCAAACCGACGCGCGGGCACTCGACGAGGTGCAGCAGGTCCTGGGCGGCAACCTCGACCAGGACTTGCGACTCAAGGTTCTGGAGGCCGCCGACGGCCTGGAACGCACCGTGCGGATACGCGCGCGGCACGCCGGCGACAGCTGAGCGCATGACAATGCCAGGCGATTGCGATTAGACTTTCCGGCATGACGGCGCATGCCATCGCGGTAAGGCTCGCCAGCCAGCGCGACGCGCGGGCGATCGCGCTGATGTCGCGCGACCTGGTGGAGTCCGGCCTGGGCTGGAAGTACGACGCGGCGCGCGTGCAGCAGGCGATCCGCGAGCGGGAAACGCTGACGCCGGTGGCCTGCGACCGCGGAGACATCGCCGGCTTCGCCATCATGGAATTCGGCGAGGAACGCGCGCACCTGGTGCTGCTCGCGGTGCGACCGGCGCAGCGGCGCCTGGGCATCGGCCGGCGGCTCGTCGAATGGCTGGTGGAATCGGCGCGCGCCGCCGGAATCGCCAGCCTGCATCTGGAACTGCGCGCCGGCAACGAGGCGGCGCGCGGCTTCTACCGCGCCATGGGCTTCGAAGAGACCCTCGTCGTGCCGGGCTACTACCGCGGGCGCGAAGCGGCGCTGCGCATGATCCGCGTGCTGCGCGCCTCGAGCCCCGTGCCTTACACCTGGCGCCCCTCCACGACTTGAGCGCGGCGCAGGCTGCGCCTCAGGGCACGATGGCGAAGCCCAGGCGCAACTGCGATTTATTGCGCAGGTTGTAGTCGAGGATGTCCTCGCCGTAACCGGCGAAGAGCTGCACGTGGAAGTAGCCCGACACCGGGCCGAAGCCCAGCACGCGCGTGCGCTCGAAGTAATCGAGCGTCAGGCTGCCCTTGCCGGCGGTGCCGGTGCGCGCCATCGCCACCCAGCTGCGCTGGCGGTCGCCGTAGCGCAGGCGCCAGTCGACGTAACCGCGGTAGCGCTGGATGTCGGGGTTGTCCTCCTTGTCGAGGTAGCGGTAGATCTTCGGCGTGAACGCGAGCCGCATGCCGTTCGCGGTGTCCCAGTGCCATTCCGGCCGCAGGAACAGCGTGACGATGGAGCGGGAACTCGCGCCGTCCTTGCCGTTGGATTCGTGCTCGTAGCCGGCGCGCAGCGCGTCGATCCAGGTCTTGGCGTCGGTGCGCTCCCAGGCCCAGAACAGCGATGGCCGATAGTTGGTGTCGCGAAACGGCTTGGAGTCGCCGGACAGGTTCCACGCAGTGGCTTGCGTGTAGCCGAGGTAAAAGCCCGACAGCCAGGGCTGGTCGCGGCCCCAGCCCAGGGCCTGGTCGAACATCCGGTACTTGAACGAGAGCTGGAAACGCGCATTGGTGTCGCCGCGCGTGCCCATCACGAAGTACACCGGCTCGTGCTCGGTCAGCGGCGATTCGATCCCGCCTTGTGCCTGGTTCACGGTAAAGGTATTCAGCGCATCGGGCACCACATCATCCTGCGCCGCGGCGGGCAGCGCGGCGCACCAGCACGCAAGAACGAGCCAACGATGCATTCCGGTCCACCTGCTTTCTGCGAAAATGTGACGCGATGAGCAAGTCTATCGCGTCTCTGCCTACGGTCTTCCTGTCCCACGGCTCCCCGATGCACGCGCTCGAGGCGGGTGCTGCAGGCAAAGCCTGGGCGGACCTCGGCCGGCGGCTGCCGCGGCCGCGCGCGCTGCTGATCGCCTCGGCGCACTGGGAGGCCGGGCAGCCGATGCTCACCGGCGCCGCGCGCCCCGACACGATCCACGACTTCTACGGCTTCCCGCAGCCCCTGTACGCGATCCGCTACCCGGCGCCCGGCGCGCCAGAGGTTGCGGCACGCGCATTGGAGGTGCTCAAGGCGCGCGGATTCGAGGCGGCGATCGAGCCGCAGCGCGGGCTGGACCACGGCGCCTGGTCGCCGCTGCTCTATGCCTACCCGAAGGCCGACGTGCCGGTCGTGCAGGTCTCCGTGCAGACGCCGCTCGGGCCGCGCCACCACCTGCAGCTGGGCGCGGCGCTCGCGCCGCTCTCAGACGAGGGCGTACTGGTGATCGGTTCAGGGCATATGACGCACAACCTGCGTGAGTTGCGCAGCGTGCGCGACACGGGCGTGGGGCGGCCGGAGCCCTACGTGAGTGAATTCCAGGCGTGGGTGCGCGAGTGCATTGACGCGAGCGACTTCGAGCGCCTCGCGGATTACCGCAGGCTCTCGCCCGCCGGCGCGCGCGCGCATCCGACCGAGGAACACTTCCTGCCGCTGTTCGTCGCCCTGGGTGCAGCGCGCACGGGCTACCGCGCCGAGCGCATCATCGACCACGTCGAAGGCGGCGTCCTGGCGATGGACACCTACCTGTTCCACTCGCCGGACTAACCCCCCAGCGCTCGATACAGGTCGGCCACCGCCGCGCGCTGCGCGCGCAGGGCCTCGACGCGCGCCGTCTGCGCGGCGAGCAGTCCCCGCTCCGCATCGAGCACATCGAGCTGGCTCGCGATGCCGCTGGAGTAGCGCAACTTCGCAAGGCGCAGGGTCTCCTCCAGCGCCCTCACGCGCGCTGATTGCGCTTCGAGGCTCTCGCGGGCGCCCGCCTGCGCCGCCAAAGCCTGGCGCACTTCACGGAAGGCGTTGCGCACCGTGCCCTCATATTGCGCCAGTGCGGCGCGCTCGCGCGCTGCGGCCGCGTCGCGCTGCGCTTCGAGACGCCCGCCGCCGTAAATCGGCTGTGCAAGAGCGGCGGCAAAGCTCCAGATGCCTGCCGGCCCGGTAAACAGGTCGCCCAGCTCGGCGCTCTCGCTGCCCAGGAAACCAGTCAGTGAGATCGCGGGAAAGTGGGCCACCCGCGCCACTGCCACCCGCGCGTTCGCCGCCACCAGCCGTTGCTCGGCTTCGACCAGGTCCGGGCGCCGCAGTAACAGTTCGGAGGGCAGACCCAGCGGAACGGCAGTCGCAAATGGCGCGTCGACAAGCGCGGCACGCGGCACGGCGCCCTCGAACACGGCGCGCGGTGTACGCCCCAGCAACGCCGCGAGCGCCGCCTCCTCGATCTGGCGATCGCGCTCCAGGGGCGGGAGCTGCGCGCGCAGCGTAGCGGCTTCCGCCTCGAGCTGGCGCAGGTCGTAATCCGAAATCACGCCCGCCTCGCGCCGCCGGCGTTGCAGCGCGAGCGACTCCTCGCGCAACCCCAGGGCACGGCGCGTCAGCGCGACCTGCGCGTCCAGCGCGAGCAGGCCGAAGTAGGAGTTTGCCACCCACGCCGTGAGCGCGAGCTGCACGGCATCGCGCACCGCTTCGCTCGCGGCGAGCTCGGCGCGTGCCGCGCCGCTCGCGGCGCGCAGCCGCCCGAAGAGGTCGATCTCGTAGGACACGTTGAGCGAGGCACGATAGTTGTCGCGCTCGCGCTGCGCGCCCGGGGGGAGCAGGCCTGTGGCCGCAGAGGACAGCGAGCGTCCCGCGCGCGCGCCGGCGTCCACCTGCGGCCGAAATGCGGACTGCGCCTCGCCGAGCAAGGCGCGCGCTTCATCGACGCGCGCGACGGCAACCAGCACGTCGGCGTTCTGCGCCAGCGCCTCGTCGATCAGGCGGTCCAGGCCAGGATCCGCATAGATGTCCCACCAGCGCGACGGCGTCGCCGCTCGCGGCACGGATTCTTTCCAGGCCTGCGGCAGCTCGAGCGCCGGGCGCTGGTAGTCGGGCTGCACGGCGCAGCCGGCAAGGATCAGCGCGGCGAGGGCGGCGCTACGCATCATCGCCTGCCTTGTGCGGCGCGTGGTGCGGCGCTTGGACCGGTTTGTGCGACACCTGCCGCGCCTGCGCAGCTTCTTCCTTGATCTGGGCAGTACTGCGCTTTTCGGTGAGGTGCCGGTCGGTAAACAGCTTGAAGAACAGCGGCACGAAAAAGATGGCGAGGAAGGTCGCCGCGAGCATGCCGCCCATCACGCCGGTCCCCACCGAATGGCGCGCACCGGCGCCCGCGCCGGTGGAGATGGCGAGCGGCAGCACACCGAAGATAAAGGCGAGCGAGGTCATCAGGATCGGGCGGAAGCGCAGCCGTGCGGCTTCCACGGCGGCGGCAGAAGCCGATAGCCCCTCGTGGTGCTTGAGCACCGCGTACTCGACGATCAGGATCGCGTTCTTGGCGGCCAGACCGAGCAGCGTCACCAGGCCAATTTGAAAATACACGTCGTTGCTCAGCCGCGCAACGCCCGCGAAGGGCAGCAGGTTGTTGATCCAGATTGCCGCCAGCGCACCGAAAGTGCCGAAGGGCAGCGCGAGCAGCACCGAAAGCGGCAGCGACAGCCTTTCGTACTGCGCAGCCAGGATGAAGAACACCATGATCGCGGCAAGGCCGAGTGCGATGCCCTCGGTTCCCGCAGAGCGCTTTTCCTGGTACGACGCCCCGCCCCAGTCGTAGCTGAAGTCCGCCGGCAGCGTTTGCGCGGCCATGCGCTCGACCGCCTCGATCGCCTGACCCGAGGACACGCCCGGTGCACCCTGGCCGAACAGCTTCACCGCCGGCAGGTTGTTGAACCGGTCCAGCGCATCGGGACCGGAGGAGTACTTGACGGTGGCGAGCGCGGCGAGCGGCACCATTTCGCCACGCTCGGAGCGCACCCAGACGCGGCCGATGTCGTCCGGGCGCTTGCGGTAACCGGGCTCGGCCGACATCAGCACCTGCCAGGTGCGGCCGTAGCGGTTGAAGTCGTTCACATAGTAGGTGCCGAGCGTCGCCGAGAGCGCGCCGTAGAGTTCCTCCAGCGACACGCCCAGCGCCTTCGCCTTTTCGCGGTCCACGTCGACGGTGAGCTGCGGCACCTGCGAGCGCCACAGGGTCTGCACGCCGCCCAGCAGCGGGTTGGAATTTGCCGCGCCCAGGAACTGCCCGAGCACCTCGGCGGTGCGCTGCGGGCCGCCCTCGCCGCGGTTCTGCAGGTAAAGCTCGAAGCCGCCCGCGGTGCCCAGGCCGAAGATCGGCGGCGGATTGAACGCCAGGACCAGAGCCTCCTTGATGTGGCCGGTCTTCATCCACAGCTCGCCCACCAACTGCGCCGCGGTCACCTTGCGCTCATCCCAGTGCTTTTGCGTGACGAACATGGTGGCGGCGTTGTTCCTGAAGCCGCCGCCGAGGAAATCGAATCCCGTGAAGGCCACCACGTCCTCGTTGTCCGGATTGGACTTGATGATGCCGATCACCTCGTTCACCACTTTGTCGGTGCGCTCCAGCGTCGCGCCGTCGGGCAGGATCACTGCGGCGATGTAGAAGCCCTGGTCCTCCTCCGGTACGAGCGAGCCGGGCGTGGTGCGCCACAGCCCCACGACGACGACCACCATCACGGCATACAGCGCGAGCGACATGCCACCGCGGCGCACCATGCGCGCGACGCCGTTCTCGTAGCGGCCGGTGACGCGCGCGAACCAGCGGTTGAACCAGCCGAAGAACCCCGCAGGCCGGCGCGTCCCGGGCTTCAGGATCAGCACGCACAGCGCGGGCGTCAGCGTCAGGGCCACCATGCCGGAGATCACCACCGCGATGGAAATCGTCACCGCGAACTGCCGGTACAGCTCGCCGGTCAGCCCGCCGAGGAACGCGATGGGAATGAACACCGCGCACAGCGTCAGCACGATCGCCACCACCGGACCGGTCACCTCGTGCATCGCCTTGATCGCCGCCTCGCGCGGCGAGCGGCCTTCCTCGCGCATGATGCGCTCGACGTTCTCCAGCACCACGATGGCGTCGTCCACCACGATGCCGATGGCGAGCACCATGCCGAACAGCGTCAGCGTATTGATGGAGTAACCCAGCAGGTACAGGCCGGCGAAAGTGCCGATCAGCGACACCGGCACGGCCGCGAACGGGATCAGCGTGGCGCGCCAGCTCTGCAGAAACAGGTACACCACCAGGAACACCAGCAGCATCGCCTCAGCCAGCGTCTTGACCACCTCGCGGATCGAGACCTCGACGAAGCGGGTGGTGTCGTAGGCCACGGCATAGCTCAAGCCCTGCGGAAAGCGCCCGGCCAGGCCGGCTACGGTGCCGCGCACGCTCCTGCCGACCTCGAGCGCGTTGGCGCCAGGCTGCAGGAACACGCCCACCAGTGTCGCGGGTTTGCCGTTGATGCGGCCGATGAAGTCGTAGTCCTTGGAGGCGAGCTCGACGCGCGCCACGTCGCGCAGCCTGAGCGCCGAGCCGTCGGCGTTGGCACGCACGATGATGTCCTCGAACTCGCGCGGCTCCGCGAGCCGGCCGCGCGTAGTGATGGTGTAGACCAGTTCCTGCGCACCGCCGCTCGGCGCCTGGCCGACCTTGCCGGCGGCGAACTGGGCGTTCTGCTCGTTGATCGCGCGGATCAGGTCGTTGGGCGTGAGCTTGAGCTGGGCCAGCCGGTCCGGTTTCACCCAGATGCGCATCGCGTAGTCCTTGGCGCCGAAGATCTGCACGTTGGTGGTGCCGGGCACGCGCTTCAGCTGGTCCAGCACGTTCAACGTCACGTAGTTCGAGGTGTAGACGTCGTCGTAGCGGCCATCCGGCGCGAAAAACGCCAGCACCTGCAGG
>JANMSV010000067.1:0-29573 GCA_031389685.1 Betaproteobacteria bacterium | reverse complement strand
GGCGTCGATCGCGAAGGTCGACAGGCCGCTCGCATTCGTGGCCGGCGATGTCGCCGTGGCCGGCTGCGGCACCGGCGTGGCGCAAAAGAAGGGCCGGATCTGCTCGCCGGAAAGAACGGGGCCGCCGATCGGGTGGTTGGTGATTTTCAGCCGCGCGCGCGGCCCGCCATGCCCCCGGCCATTGCCGTCGGCGACGAACTCGTTTTCCCCATCCACGAGATCCTTCACCACACCGCGCAGCGTGCGCGCAGCGGTATAGGTCGTGAACGCGACGGTGACTTCGCGGCCGTTGAGCCATAACCTGACCTTGTGCAGCGGCACGCTCTTCGGCACGCGCACTTCGAGCAGCGCATCGCCGCCGCTCACCAGGTCGGCGCGGTTCGAAAGCGAAACGATCTCCAGACGGCCGTTGCGGTCGCCGTCGTCATCGTCCCGCGCGGAGGACCCGCCGGGACCTGCCACCAGGAGCACCGCGCCCAGAACGAACAGCGACGCACTGCGCCGCGCAAACATGGACGGAGACATGTGGCGCCACCTCCCCTCGGAAGAACTGAACATACTCGGCTGTCACACTACTCGCAAGGCGCCGTCGATCATTTGGGCGAGACATGCCCGTGCACGGGTGCGCGCTCCCGTACTGCGCGTCGCTAAGCTAGTAGCGGTACGGCTCCGCGCACTTCACGATTTCGATCGTGCTGGCCAGGTCGAGGCAGTGGCGCGCATCCTCGTTCATTTTCGCCGGGGCTTTCCTGCCGGTGGCGGCTGCGGTCCTGGAGGCTTTAGGCTCGCCGGACTGGACGGTCATCCCGGCGGGCTTGGCGGGTGGCGTCTGGGCATGCACCTGGGTCGCGGGTAGAAGCGCGAGTACCGTCACAAGAGCTGTAGCTAAGGCCTTGTTTGTCATGGACCTGTCCTCTCTCTGCGTACTGCGGATGCCATGCTAGAACCAACCGGGGGTGGAAGCAAATCGGCTGCTAACCTAGGTCCATGGCCTCCCTAGCCCGCTATGCCTGGCTGTCCGTGGCTGCCGCCCTGCTCACTATGGCGCTCAAGGGCTATGCGGCCTGGGTCACCGGGTCCCTGGGCCTTCTTTCGGACGCGCTGGAGTCCTTCGTCAATCTCGGTGCGGCGCTCATTGCGCTCTACACGTTGCGCCTCGCCGTGCGGGAACCGGACGAAAAGCACCCGTTCGGCTACAGCAAGGCGGAATATTTTTCCTCCGCGGTGGAAGGCGGCCTGATCGTGCTTGCCGCGCTGGCGATCGTGGCTGCCGCCATTCCTCGCCTCCTGCAGCCGCAGCCGATCGCCGATTTCGGCATCGGCATCTTTTTCTCCCTGGTCGCCGCCGCGATCAACCTGGGCACCGCCCTCGTGCTGCAGCGCGCGGCCAAGCGCCATCAATCCATCGCCCTGGAAGCGGATGCCCACCACCTGCTGACCGACGTCTGGACCTCCATCGGCGTCGTGGTGGGCGTAGGCGCCACCGTGCTGACCGGCTGGCTCGCGCTCGATCCCCTGATCGCTATCGCAGTCGCCGTCCACATCGCGGTCACGGGAAGCAAAGTCATGCGCCGCTCGTTGCTGGGGCTGATGGACCGGGTGCTTCCCGAGCCCGATCTGGAACGGATTCGCGCGATCCTGGAACCCTACCGCGGCCGCGGCATGAACTACCACGCGCTCAGGACCCGGCGCGCGGGCCGCCTGCGGCTGGTGGAACTGCACCTGCTGGTGCCCGGCGAGATGAGCGTGCGCGAGGGTCACGGCGTCGCCGACGAGATCGAGGACCAGATACGCGCCGCCCTGCCTGGCACGGCGGTACTGACGCACCTGGAGCCGATCGAGGATCCCGCGTCCTATCGGGACCAGGAGCTGTTCCGTTAGAGCGCTTTCGCCGTCTCTCGCAGCAAATATTTCTGGATCTTCCCGGTCGCCGTCGTCGGCAAATTGCCAAACACCACCTTCTTCGGCACCTTGAATTTCGCCAGATTGTCGCGGCACCACTGGATGTACTCCTGTTCCGTGGCGCTGCTCCCGGGCTTGAGCTGGACGAAAGCGCACGGGGTTTCGCCCCACTTTTCGTCGGGCCGCGCCACAACTGCCGCCAGCGCAGTCGACGGATGCTTGTACAGCGCGATCTCCACCTCGACCGACGAAATGTTTTCGCCGCCGGAGATGATGACGTCTTTCTTGCGGTCCTTGATCTCGATGTAGTTGCCCGGATGCCAGACCGCGAGGTCGCCGGTATGCATCCAGCCGCCGTGAAACGCCTCCCTGGTCGCCTTCGGATCCTTCAGGTAACCCAGCATCACGGTATTGCCCTGCACCAGGATCTCGCCCATGGTCTGGCCGTCCTTGTTCACCGGCTTGCAGGATCTGGAGTCCGCGACGATGTGACCCTCCACCACCTGGTAGCGCACGCCCTGGCGCGCCATTTCCACCGCGCGGTCCTCCAGCGACAGGCCGCTCCAGGAGTCCTGCACCGCGCAGAAGGTGGACGGTCCCTGCAGCTCCGTCATGCCGTAGATGTGCAGGACCGTGAAGCCCAGTTCCTCCATGCCCTTGATCACCTTGGCGGGCGGCGGCGAGCCGCCCGTCATGATGTGCACGGGTTGCGCAAATTTGCGGCGCTGTTCGGCGGGGGCCGAGATCAGCATCGTGAGCACCGTCGGCGCCCCGCACATGTGCGTCACGCCGTGCTCGACGATCATCGGGAAGATGAGCGCCGGATCCACGGCGCGCAGGCATACGTGGGTTCCCGCCATCGCGGTGACCGACCACGGGTAGCACCAGCCATTGCAGTGAAACAGCGGCAGCGTCCACAGATAAACCGGGTGCGCTGGCATCGCCCAGGCGACGATGTTGCCGAGCGACTCCAGAAAGGTGCCGCGATGGTGGTACACGACGCCTTTCGGCCGGCCCGTCGTGCCCGAGGTGTAGTTGAGCGCGATGGGCTCCGACTCGGAGCGTGGCAGCGACCACTTGAATGCGGAATCCCCACCGCCGATGAACTTCTCGTACCCGATCGATCCCAGGCGCTCTCCCGGCCCGATGTAGAGCGGGTCGTCCACGTCGATCACCAGGGGCTTTTTTTTCAGTTTCTTCAGCGCGGGCCCGACCACCCCGGCGTAGACGCGGTCGGTGATGAGCACCTTCGCCTCGCCGTGCGCCAGGATGTAGGCGACCGTTTCGGCATCCAGCCGAGTGTTGATGGCATTGAGCACCGCGCCGAGCATCGGCACCCCGTAGTGCGCATCGAGCATCGCCGGTACGTTGGGCAGCATCGCCGCCACCACGTCTCCGCGCTTCACGCCGCGTTGCGCAAGCGCCGAAGCCAGGCGTTTCGCCCGCTCGTAGAATTTCGCGTAGGTGATGCGCGATTCGCCATGCACCACCGCAACGCGATCCGGGAAGATTTCCGCCGCTCGAGGCAGGAACACGACCGGTGAAAGGGCAGCGTAATTCGCTGCACCCGGTTTCAGTCCCCGCCAAAGGCTATTGCGCACCGCAGCAATTCTATTTTTATGCTTGGCCATCCCCTGCTCCTCGCTTTACACTGCTCCGGCAAATCTACCGCAAGGAGGAGACCCCGTGAAGAAACTCGCCCTGGCCGTATCCCTCGCGCTCTGCGTTGGCACGGCTCACGCGCAAGACAAGACCATCCAGATCGCCGGCTTCGGCGCCAAGTCCGGCCCGGTGCGCTCGTTCGGCGTCAACAGCGAAGCGGCTCTTCTGGCCGCCGCAGACGTAATCAACAAGAGTGGCGGAGTGAAGCTCGCCGACGGCTCGAAGGCCAGGATGGCGGTCGAGTTCTACGACGACCGGTGCAATGCGGAAGAAGGCATTTCCGTGATCCGCCGCATCGCCGGTACCGACGCAGTGGTGGCAGTGGGCCCGACGTGCTCCAATGTGGCCGAACCGCTGTTCGGCATCCTGCAGAAGAAGGTCGGCGACGCGGGCGACTCGGGGCTGCAATTCCCGGTGTTCACCGACGTGGCCATCAAGATCGGCCTGGCCAAGATCTCCGAGTGGGCGTTTCGCAACGTGCCCAACGAGATGACCATGTACAACTCGCTGTTCTACTGGCTGCGCTCCACGCACCCGAACATGAAGACGCTCTACGGCGGCGTCGAGGAGGACTTCGCGCATTCGCGCGCCACCTGGTACCTGGTGATGAAAGGGCGCGCGGAGGCGAGCGGTTTCGAGGTGCTCGGCAACTCGAAGTGGCTGCTGGCCGACACCAACTTCGCCACCCAGGTGCGCGAGATGAAAAAAGCCAATGCGGATGTGATCGCCATTTCCGCGCACCCGTTCTCGACTTGCGGCGTGCTGAAGGAAATGCAGCGCCAGGGCGTGAAGCCGAAGCTGCTCGTCGGTCTGACCAGTTCCTCTAGCCTGGAGACCTTGCAAGGCTGCGCCAAGCAGGCCGAAGGCATCATCATCCCGACTTCGTTCGCGCCGATCAACAAGGAGGCCGACGCCGCCGCGCAGGCCACAGCGAAGTTCAAGGGCACGGCCGACCTGCACTCGATGGCCGCCTGGGAGAACATGTTCATCCTCAAGAACGTCATGGAGTCGGAGAAAATCACCGGCAAGGACGTCCAGGGCGACCGCCGCAGGATCCGCGACGGCCTGGCCAAGCTCAAGACCACCAACGGGCTGATCGGCGTCTCCAAGCGTGACGCCGAGCGCGAGGCGGACAAGCCTTACCTGTTCGTGCAGGCGAAAAAGGGCGAGTGGAAAGTACTGCACAACCCGCTATAAGCGCGCACAAGGGCAGCCAACGGGCGCGGTGAACCCGCGCCTGTTTTTTTGCCCATGCTGGATTTCCTGCAAGCGGTCTCTGACGGGGTGCTGTTCGGCGCGACCTATGCGCTGATCGGCATCGGCTTCACGCTGGTGTTCGGCGTGATGCACAAGATCAACATGGCCTATGCCGCGGCCTCGGTGGGCGGCGCATACGCGGGGCTGCTGGTGCTGAAGGTCATGGCCGGCGCGCCCGCGTGGCTGGTGTTCCTGGGTGCCTTCGCCGCCGGCGGCGTTCTGGGCTGGATGGTCTACGCGACCTGCTTTCATTTCATTCCGCTTTCCAGTCCGCTTGCCACGCTGATGTCCACCGTAGGCATGCTGCTGCTGATCGACGAGGTCATCGTGCACGTGACCAACGGCATGCCGCAGAATTACCCCGCGATGTTCGACGACGTCATGCTGCGCGCGGGGCAGTTCAGCATGCGCGGCGACCTGCTGCTGGTGTTCGGGGTGTCGGTGCTGGCGATGATCGCGCTGCTGCTGCTGCTCTACCGCACGCCCCTCGGACTCGCCACGCGCGCGGTGTCGCAGCAGCCGGTCGCGGCGCAGCTCTGCGGCATCCGCCTGGTGCGCGTCAATGCCCTCACCTTCGTCGTCACCGGGCTCCTGGGCGGCATCGCCGGAGCGCTGATCGGCGCCTCGGTGGGCATGCTTTCGCCGCTGCTCACCACGCCGCTGACCGTCAAAGGCCTGATCGTCACCGTGATCGGCGGGCTCGGCAGCATCCCCGGCGCGATCGTCGCGGGCTTGCTGGTCGGCGGGTTCGAGAACGTGCTGCAGCTGTACCGCGGCGTCACCGAGCGGGACCTGTACGTGATGCTGCTCCTGTTCGTGTTCCTCGTGTTTAGGCCCGGCGGCATCTTTGCGCCGAAGAGCGGCCGGGACTGACATGGATTTCTATTTCGGCCTGGCGCAGCTGATCGGCGTGCACACCCTGCTCGGACTGTCCGCCTACATGGTGCTGCTGACCGGGCAGGTCAGCCTGGCGCAGGCCGGATTCTTCGCGGTCGGCGCGTACGCGGCCGGCATGCTGACCGTGCTGGCCGGCTGGCACCTGGTGCCGGCCCTCGGCGCGAGCGCGCTCAGCGGGGCTGCGGTCGCCTGCGCCGTCGGATTCCCGGCGCTGCGCGTCAAGGGCCTGATGCTGGTCATCGCCACGCTCGCGTTCGGCGAAGGCGTACGCCTGTTCTTCTTCAACTTCGACTACCAGATCAGCAAGGGCGGCATCCTGGTCGGGCCGCTGGGTGGCGAAGGATTCAGGCAGATCCGCTTCTTCCCGGAAAACGGCTGGAGCACGGGCGAAGCGATGCTGTTCATCTGGATTTTTGCGACGGCCGCGATGGCGCTGCTGTGGTGGTTCGACCGTTCGCGCTACGGCTCGGTGCTGCGGGCGGTCGGCGAGGACGAGCTGGCCGCACAGTCCGTCGGCATCAATTTGACCGCCATCAAGGTGAGCGCGATGACCGTGGGCGGCGCGATTGCCGGCGTCGGCGGCGGCTTGTACGCGCACTACACCACGCACATCGAGCATTCGAGCTTCAACATCCTGCTGGCAACCTTCGCCATCGCCTATCCCATCGTCGGCGGACTGCGCAGCGTGTTCGGCACCCTGCTGGCGGTGATCTTCGTCCAGGGCTTTCTGGTGGAAGGCCTGCGCTTCATGGGCGACTGGAGGAACCTGTTGTTCGGCGCGCTCATCGTGCTGGCGATGAATCTGCGTCCAAGCGGCATCCTCGGGGGCCCGCGGCGTGCTTGAGCTGAAGGCCCTGTCGCGCCACTTCGGCGGCGTAAAAGCCGTCGACGGCCTCGATCTGAGGGTGGCCGAAGGCCAGATCTTCGGCGTGATCGGCCCCAACGGGTCGGGTAAAAGCACCGCCGTGAACGTCATCACGGGCTTGTTTCCCCCGACCTCGGGATCGATTTTTTTCCGCGGCCAGAACATCGGCGCCCTGCCTACGCATTTGCGGCTGCGCGCGGGCATCGCGCGCACTTTCCAGAACATTCGCCTCTTCGGCCAGCTGAGCGTGTGGCAGAACCTGTGGGTCGCGCAGAACTCCGCCGAGGATCGGGTGCGGCAGGGGTTTTTCGCGCGCTGGCTCGGCGGCCGGGGCGGCGTGCGCGAGGAAATCGCGCGCCTGCTGGAGTTTTCGGGCCTGGCACACAAGCAGGACGAACTTGCGGCGAATCTTGCCTTCGGCGAGCAGCGGCGGCTGGAACTGGCGCGCGCGCTCGCGGCACGGCCAAAATTGCTGCTGCTCGACGAACCGGCGGCCGGCATGAACAGCGAGGAGATCGGGCACTTGCGCGAGCGCATCGTCAAATTGCGGCACACCGGCATCACCATCGTGCTGGTCGAGCATGTCATGGAACTCGTGATGGGTGTCACTGACCGCATTGCGGTGCTCAACTTCGGTCAGAAAATCGCGGAAGGCACGCCGGCCGAGATCCAGGCGCACCCCGCAGTGCGCAAGGCCTACCTGGGTGGCGAGGCCGCGTGAGCCTGCTGCAGATCCAGGACGTTGTTACCGCCTACGGAAAGATCGAGGCGCTGAAAGGCGCATCGCTCGAAGTCGCGCAGGGCTCGATCACCTGCCTGCTGGGCCCGAACGGCGCCGGCAAGACCACCCTGATGATGACCGTCGCGGGGATCCTGAAACCCCGCAAGGGCAGCATCCTGTTTGCGGGCGAGGACATCGCCGGGCGCGCGCCGCACGACATCGTCACCCGGGGTGTGGCGCTGGTGCCCGAAAACCGGCTCGTGTTCCCGGGCATGACGGTGCTGGAAAACCTGCAGGCCGGCGCGTATCAACGCAACGACGGCAAGGCCGTCGCCGGGGACCTCGAGAAGATGTTTACGCGCTTCCCGCGCCTCAAGGAACGCGCCGCCCAGCAAGCCGGCACGCTCTCCGGCGGCGAGCAGCAGATGCTCGCGGTGGCGCGCGCGCTGATGAGCCGGCCCAAGCTGTTGCTGATGGACGAGCCCTCGCTCGGCCTGGCGCCGCTGGTGGTGGAGGAAATCTTCCGCATCATCGCAGAGCTGCACAAGGACGGCGTCAGCATCTTCTTTGTCGAACAGAATGCGCACATGGCGCTCAAAGTGGCGCAACATTTCTATCTCATCGAGCAGGGCAGGATCAGTTTCAGCGGCACGCCCGGCGCGCTCGCGGAAGATGAAGTGATCCGCCGCGCCTACCTGGGTTCCGCGCAGCAATAGGCGTGATCGCCGACCTGATCCAGAACACCCTGGACGGCCTGGGCATCGGCGCCGCCTATGCCCTGCTCGCGCTCGGCTTCACCCTCATTTTCGGCGTCCTGCGCCGCGCCAACCTGTCCTATGGCGCGGCCATCATGTTCGGCTGCTATGCCGCCACCTGGGCCCATGTCAATTTCGGCGCCGGACTTCTGCTCCTGGCATTGATCACGGTTGCCGGCGCCGTGCTGGCCGGTGCCTATGTGGAACGGTTGTGCTTTGCGCCGCACCGCCAGGGCTCGGCGATCGCCGCCATGGTGGCGAGCTTCGCGGTGTGGATGCAATTCGAGGAGCTGGCGACCCTCGTCATGCCGACGCACCTCTACGCCTTCCCGGCGCTGTACGAGGGCGCGCCTCTCGCGCTCGGCCCATACACGCTGCGCATCGACGCGCTCGCCATGCTCGGGGCGGCGTTCGCCGCCTGTGTCCTCTTGTGGTGGACGCTGTACCGCACGCGGTTCGGGCTCGCGGTGCGTGCGGTAGTCGAACAGCCCGACGCCGCTGCGCTCGCCGGGATCAACGTTCCCTGGGTATTCGTGCGCGTCTTTGCGCTCGCTTCGGCCATCGGCGGCGTCGCCGGCTACCTGGTGGTCGCCAGCCACGGCCAGATCACGCCGATGCTCGGCATGTGGTCTACCCTGAAGGGCCTGCTGGCGATGATGCTCGGCGGCCTGGGATCGCTGCCGGGCGCGGTCGTGGGCGGGCTTGCACTCGGACTGCTGGAAGCGCACAGCCAGTGGTTTCTCGGCCCGCAGCTGCGCGACCTGATCGCCTACCTGCTGCTGTTTGTCCTGCTCGCCGCGAGAGTGCCATGGATGAATACACGATCGGCGTCCTGACGAACATCGGGCTGTTCTCGTTCGTCGCGCTGTCCGCCTATCTGCTGCTGATTGCCGGAGAGCTGTCTTTCGGACAGCAGGCGTTCTTCGGCGTCGGTGCCTATGCCGGCGGCATGCTTACCGCCCTCTACGGCTGGCCGTTGCCGCTTGCGGCGGCGGCGGCGATGGCGCTCGGGGCGCTCGCCCAATTCCTCGTGGGCTTGCCGACGCTGCGGTTGCGCGGGCTGTACTTCGCCATGGCAACGCTGGCCGCCGCCGAGATGGCGCGGATCCTGTTCGAGTTGTTCCATTGGCGGCGCGTGATCAATGGCGAACTCGCCGGACCGGACGGCACGCAGGGCTTTCGCGGCATCCGCTGGGTCTTCGAGCACGGCATCGAGCCGATCGAATACCTCGCCATGGTGTATGGCCTGCTCGCGGTGGTGCTGGCGGGTTTCCTGTTCGTCGAGCGCTCCAGGCTGGGGGCAACGCTGCGCAGCGTGGGCCAGGATCCCGAACTTGCCGCGTCGGTAGGCATCGACATACAGCGCGTCAAGCTCGGCGTGGCCGCCGCCGCAGGGGCGCTGGCGGCGCTGGGCGGCGTGCTTTACGCGCACCACAATACCTACATCGAGCCGCGCAATTTCGACATCATGCTGGGCGTGCACAGCCTGGCGTACGCGCTGATCGGCGGCCTGGGCACGGCGTTCGGCCCGTTGCTGGGCGTGGTGCTGGACATCGGCGCGCTGGAGGGCAGCCGCGTGTTCCACGGCTACCGCATGGTCGCGTTCGGAGGCCTGGTCGCGGTGCTCCTGGTGTTCCGGCCGCGAGGCTTGCTGGATGAGAGGATGGTCCGATGGCTAAGAACGCGCTTTACCTGATCTTCCTCATGCTGCCCGTGCAGGCGCATGCGCAGACACCGCAGGCGGATTTGCGGTGCATATCCACCGGAACGGATTTCGTCTACGACTGCACCATCCGGCTTTCGCGCGGCGGCAAGCCGCTCGAGGGCGCGCGGATCACGGTGGGCGCGGACATGCCTTCGATGCCCATGGCGCACAACGTGAAGCCGGTGAAGGCGCAGCCGGCACAGGCGCCGGGCGAATACCGCGTAAAGCTGGATCTGGAAATGCTCGGCGTGTGGGCGGTAAAGTTGCGACTGGCGGGACCGGTGCGCGACCAGCTGATCCTGCACTACGAGTTCGACAGCCAAGGGGCCACGCCGGTACGCAGATGAGGCAGCTTTCCGTCGGACCGACCGCGGTCGGTCCTTGTGCGCGCCTGTCCCGCCCGCGCTTGCCTCAACGGGATAAATGCGGCCAGCATTCGTCATAACGCCGATTGCGCACGCCCCGAACGCCTCGAGAGCACCCCAAGACAAGCCGCATCGGTTGCAAACCAAGCCGGCGCAACCTTGGGTCGCGCGACACGAAGACCGCAGGCGCGCGGCGGCCGGAGTAGTTTTCCTATCCGTTTTTATAAATCCTTGTTAACACTCGATAACAGGCTGATCTCTGTACGTTTTCATGAACACACTCATCTAACCTTGATGAACCCACACTACCGGGAGTGAACCGCATGCTTGTCCATTTCGCCGCCTTTCTAGCCCTGTTTGTCTCCTCGCTTACCTCATCGCTTACCTTTGCCGCGGTGACCGAGCCTGCGCCGAACAAAGCGCTGCATGCCTTGTTCGAGCGCGAGTTTCAACTCGGGCTGGCCGAAAGCCCCGAGTCCGCCACGTTCATTGGCGTGGATGGCTTCAATGATCGGCTCAGCGACTTTTCCGCGCAGGCGACGTCGCGCCGCAAGGCTCACGTGAAAATCGTGATGGCGGAACTGCGGACATTCGATGCAAGGAAACTTTCCACGCAGGATCGAATCTCGCGCGACATGATGCAGGGCGATCTTTCCCGGACTGCGGAGGCAAACCGCCTGTATGGCGATCTTCCCTTCGGCGCCGACGGCAGCGACAAATGGGCGGTCGTCACACCCATGGATGGGCCGCAGCATTTGTATCCGCTGCTCGTCAAAGTGACGCCGTTCCGGCACTTGCGCGACTATGAAAACTATTTCAAGCGCCTCAACGCGCTGCCGGTGGCCTTGGCGCAACTGACTGCGCGCATGGAGGCCGGAATCAAGTCGGGCTGGATGCTGCCGCGCGAGGCGATGGAGCGTGTGCCCGGTCAGTTTGCGGCATTTGCGGGACCCGATGTGACGGCCACGCCGTTCTATGCTCCCTTCACCAGCTTTCCCGCCGGCATTTCCGCCGCGCAGCAGGCGCGTCTGACCGAGGCTGGCCGCAAGGTGCTTTCCGAACGCGTCCATCCCGCCTATGCGGCGATGAAGGAGTTCATTGAGCAGCGCTATCTGCCGGCGTGCAGCAAGACACTCGCCGCTTCCGACCTGCCTGGCGGCAAGGCCTACTATGCGCTCAAAGTGCGCGTCAATACCACGACGGATCTTTCTCCCGCGGAGATTCATGACATCGGTAAACGCGAAGTGGCGCGCATCCGCGCCGCGATCGATAAACTGCTTGCCTCCACGGATTTCAAAGGGACTTACGCTGAGTTCGTGCAGTTTCTCAAGACCGATCCGCGCTTCTACTTCACGCGCGCCGAAGACCTGTTGATGGCGTATCGAGACATCGCCAAGCGCGCCGATGCCGAGCTGCCGAAACTGTTTGCCGAGTTGCCGCGCGTGCCCTACGGCATCCGCTTGATGGAGCCCAACGAGGGCGACAACGCCGAGCACTACACGCCCGGCGCGCTCGACGGCAGCCGCGCAGGTTACTTCGAGGCGAACGGCAACAATCTCAAAACACGCCCAAAGTACGAAATGGAAAATGTGCTGCTGCACGAGGCGGTGCCGGGGCATCACCTTCAGGTCGCCCGCGCGCGTGAGCTAAAAGGCCTGCCGAAGTTTCGCCGTTCGTCCTGGTACGTTGCCTACGGCGAAGGATGGGCCTTGTATGCGGAGAGCCTGGGCGACGAAATGGGCATGTACCGCGAACCCTATTCAAAGTTCGGCCGCCTATCGTGGGAGATGGTGCGTGCCTGCCGGCTGGTGATAGATACGGGCGTACATGCCTTCGGCTGGACGCGCGAGCAGGGGATCAATTGCCTGACGGAAACCGCCGGATTGAACCGTGGCTTTGCCGAAGCGGAAGTCGACCGCTACATCGTCAACCCCGGTCAGGCGCTCGGCTACAAGATAGGCGAGATGAAGATCAAGGAATTGCGCGCCAAGGCGGAAAAAGCGCTCGGCGAAAGGTTTGACGTGCGCTTCTTCCACAATGCGCTGCTGGACGATGGCGCGCTGCCTTTGAATCTGCTTGAAATGCGCATCGACGAGTGGATTGCACGGGTAAAGGCGGTAAGGGCAGGGAAGTAGTTTCTTCGTGCTACCGAGGAATACGTCGTGAGGAAGCAACACCTTCTCGTTCTGAGCGTCCCTCACAACCGGGTGTGCGTCACGGCCGCTGACGCCGAAGGCAGAAAGAAGCTCGCCGGGTACATGCTGCGGGCGCCGCTCTCCCTTGCCAAGATGAGCTACCACGCCGCCAGCGGCACGGTGATCTACCGCGCCAAGATGCAACGCGAACAAGCGCATGCGGTTCGGGCCGCACGCGTCTGCCGGGCCGGCGCAGCTTGACCGGCTCACCGGGCCGGATTAGCAATCCGTATCTCATTTGTAATACAGAGGGCAGCCATGCCGGTGTCGCTGCGCATACCCGAGGCGGTGAAAAAGCGCGTCGCCAGGCGCGCCCAGGCGCAGCAAACGACCGCGCACGCCTTCATGCTGGACGCGATCCACGAGAAGCTCGAGGCCGAGGAAGCGCGCGCGGCGTTCCATGCCGAGGCGGGACGCCGGCTGGCGAGAATGAAGCGCTCAGGCACGGGCATTCCGGCGAACCTGGTGTTCGACTACTTGCTGGCGCGCGCACGCGGACGCAAACCGGTGCGGCCCAAAACGCGCAAGATCGCGTGATCGTATTCGCCGGAGAAGCGCTCGCGGACCTCGAGCGCATCTTCGAGTTCAATTTCGCGCGCGACCCGGCGACAGCGCTCGATCACATCCAGAAGGTGCGCAGCGCTGTCCTGGTTCTGCAGCCCCACCCTGAGATCGGACGCCCGGTGCCGGGTTCGACGCTGCGCGAACTGGTGATCTCGTACGGCAAGTCCGGCTACGTGGCCCTCTACGAGTACTCCTCAGGCGAAGGCCTGCTCCGCGTGGCGGCTATCCGCCGCCAGCGCGAAGCCGGCTACCGCTCCTAGAGGACCTTACAGGCCTCGTCGAACGCGAGGCGTGGATTGCGCGGGAAAACCTTCGCCGGGTCGGCCTTGCCGAGGTTGATGAGGAAATTCGACTTCCAGCGCCCGTCCGGGAAGAACGCGGCGTCCACCTTGGCATTGTCGAAGCCGGACATCGGACCGCAATCCAAGCCCAGTGCCCGCGCCGCGATGATGAAATAGGCGCCCTGCAGCGAGCCGTTCCTCAGCGCCACGCGGTCCACCATCGCTTTCTTGTCCTCGCCCTCGAAGCCGTCCTTGGCCTTCGGGTTGTTCGGAAATGTCTTGGGCAGGAATTCGTAGAAACGCGAGTCGTAGGAGATGATCGCGGTCACCTGCGCCTTCATCGTCTTGTCGAGATTGCCGGGACTCAACGCCGGCGCGAGCTTGTCCTTCGCCGCCTTCGAGCGCACGAACATGATGCGCATCGGTTGGCAATTCAAGGTGGTCGGGCCCCACTTCATCAGCTCGTAGAGCTGGCGCAGCTTCTCGTCGGTCACCGGCGTGTCGAGGAAACCCTGCGGCGTGTGTGCGTCGCGGAAAATGAGATCGAGGGACTTGTCGTCGAGCATTGGAACCTCCTTGCGCGATGTTAGCATCGCCCCGCATGGAGCTTGCGCGCCACATCCGGCCGGGAGAGGGCGTGATCTTCGGCCAGGCCTGCGCCGAGCCGCAAACGCTGGTCGAGGCGCTGGTCGCGCAGCGCGCCTCGTTCTCCGGCGCGTCGCTGTTCATGGGAGTGAACTGGTCCGGCATCGTCAAGCCCGAGCACGCCGACCACTTGCGGCTCTCGGCCTACTGCGGCTCGGGCCACAATCGCGCGCTCGCCGACGCCGGCGTGCTCGACATCCATCCGCATCCGTATTCGCAGCTCGCCGCGCTGATCCGCTCGAAGAAGATCCGGGTCGATGTCGTCATGCTCCAGGTCAGCCCGCCGAATGCGCTGGGCGAGTACAGCCTCGGGCTCGCCGCCGACTACCTGGTTCCCGCTCTTGAGGTGTGCCGGACCGTGATCGCCGAAGTCAACGACCAGGTTCCCTGGACCCATTCGGACAAGCTCCTGCGCAAGGAAGACTGCGCGCTGCTGGTGGAATCCTCCCGCCCGCCGGTCGCCCTTCCCTACGGCCCGCCCGGAGACCTGGAGAAAGCGATTGCGCGCCACGCGGCGCCCTTCGTGCCGGAGGGCGCCACGCTGGAAACAGGCCTGGGCGCACTGCCGGATGCGGTCCTCGGCATGCTGGGCGAGCGCAAACACCTCGCCATCCACTCCGGCTCGCTCGGCGACGGCGCGGTCGATCTCATGCGGCGCGGAATCGTTGCCACGGCGAACTGCGGCGTGCTGATGGGCACGCGCCTGCTGTTCGATTTCGCCCACCGCAACCCGGCCATCCAGCTGCGCTCTACCGAATACACCCACGACCCACGCGTGCTCGCCGGCATCGAACGCTTCGTCGCCATCAACTCCGCGGTAGAGGTCGACCTCACCGGCCAGGTCAACGCCGAAGTGGCGCAAGGCAGCTACCTGGGCGCTGTCGGCGGCGCACTCGACTTCATCCGCGCGGCCAACCACTCCCCAGGCGGCGTGTCGCTGATGCTGCTGCCGGCCGCGCGCATCGTGGAGAAGCTGCAGGGCCCGGTGGCCACCCCGCGCAGCGAGGCCGGCGTGATCGTCACCGAGCGCGGTGTCGCGGACCTGCGGGGCTGCACGCTGCGCGAGCGCGTCGAGCGCATGCGCGCCATTGCCAGCGGAAGTTCCTGAGCTGTTCAGTGCTGCGCCGGCCCGAGCCCGTAAACCTGGCGCAGGTAGGCGAGGTAGCGCTCGTCGCTGCTCACCGTCTTGCCGGGCGCATCGGACACCTTGGCCACCGGCTGGCCGTTGCATTCGGTCATCTTGATGACGATGTTGATCGGCTCGAAGCCAATGTCGTTGGTGAGATTGGTGCCGATGCCGAACGCGGTGCGTGCGCGACCGTGGAAACGGCGCGCGATCTCGATGGCCAGCGGGAATGAAAGCTGGTCGGAGAAAATCAGCGTCTTGTTGCGCGGGTCGACGCGGTGCTTCTGGTAGTGCGCGATCATCTTCTCACCCCAGGCGAAGGGATCGCCCGAATCGTGGCGCGCACCGTCGAACAGTTTGCAGAAGTACAGGTCGAAGTCGCGCAGGAAGGCGTCCATTCCATAGGTGTCGGACAGCGCGATCCCCAGGTCGCCGCGATACTCCTGCGCCCACTTGTCCATGGCGAATACCTGCGCATCGCGCAAGCGCGGGCCGAGCGCCTGGCAGGCCTGCATGTACTCGTGCGCCAGGGTACCGAGCGGCGTCACCCCGAAACGCATCGCCAGCCAGACATTGGAGGTGCCGGCGAAGTACTGCGGCACTTCGCTTTTGAGGGTGCGAATCACTTCCTCGTGCCAGGGGAGCGAGTAGCGCCGCCGCGTGCCGAAATCGGAAATCTTGAAATCGAGCGCCGGCTCGACCTTGCGCACCAGGGCGATCTTTGCCGCCAGGCGCCTGCGCCCCTCGCCCAGGTCGGCGCCCGGCTGGCTGCGCCGGAAGAACACCTCGGAAACGATGGCCAGCACCGGAATTTCGTACAGGATGGTATGCAGCCACGGCCCGCGGATGGTGATGTCGATTTCGCCCAGCGCCGCACCGCGGCCGATGTGGATGTACTTCTCGTTGAATTGGAACAGCGCGAGAAAATCCACGAAGTCCGACTTCATGAAGCGCAGCGTGCGCAGGTAGGCGAGCTCCTCGTCGCGAAAACGCAGCTGGCACAGGTCGGCGACCTCGCGTCCGATCTCCTCGACATAAGGGGTCAGATCGACGCCCTCGGTGCGGCACTTGAAGCGGTACTCCACCTGCGCGCCGGGAAAATGGTGCAGCACCACCTGCATCATGGTGAACTTGTACAGGTCGGTGTCGAGCAGCGAGCGGATGATCATGCGCGAATTCTACCGGCCGCGAACTGCGCGGTGACCGCAGGTTCGCCGCTGCGCCGCCAGGCGTGCGGCATGGCCTCGGTGCCATGCACCGCGCCGATGTTTCCCCGGGCGTCCAGCGCAATGGCGCCGATCGGCTCGCCAAAACGCCGCGCCATGTCCTCGAGCGCTGCCCGCAACGCCTGGTCGGGCGCGGCCCCGCGTGCAATGCGATCCGCGACATCCTTTGAGGTTACGTAACGCAACATCTGCTCGCCCCAGCCGGTCGCCGATACGGCGGCGTGCACGCTGGCGTAATTGCCCGCGCCGGGAATCGGCGAGTCGCCTACGCGCCCGGCGCGCTTGCCTTCGCGGCCGCCGGTGGAGGTGGCCGCGGCCAGCCGGCCCGCATCATCCAGCGCCACTGCCCCTACGGTGCCGCCACGCTGACCGGCGCGCAGCGCGCGCGGGAGACCCGGGTCATGATCGGCGAATCCCTGTTCGCGCGCAAAAGCGGTGGCTGCGCTTCCCGCCAGCAGCACGCAGTCGGTCGCCTCCTGCACGCGCCTTGCCACCAGGACCGGATTGCGTACACGGCGGATGCAAGCCACACCGCCGGCGGCGAGCGTGTCGCCATCCATCACGCTCGCGTCCATTTCGACCTCGCCTTCGGCGTTCAGCACCGAGCCGGTGCCCGCGTTGAATACAGGATCGTCTTCCAGGGCGACCACCGCCTCCACCGCCGCGTCGATGGCGCTGCCGCCTTGCGCGAGCACGCGCCAGCCGATGCCCGCCGCCCGCGCCACGCCGGCCAGCGCAATTGTGGCGTCCTCGCGCGCCCAGCGCCCTGCGCCGCCGTGCACCAGTATTGCCGCCATGCAGCATTCTACTTGCGCCCGGTCCTATACTGGATATACTTCCACCACTGTAAGGACTATCAGTAAGGAGCGACCGCATGGCCCATCTCGAAGCGCTGACCGATCGCCAAAGCGAGGTCCTGAAGCTGGTGCGCGACCTCACCGAGTCATCGGGCTTCCCGCCGACGCGCGCCGAAATCGCCAAGAAAATGGGCTTTCGCTCGGTGAACGCCGCCGAGCAGCACTTGCGCGCCCTGGAGAAGAAAGGCGCCTTGGAAATCCTGCAGGGCGCCTCGCGCGGCCTGCGCGTCAAGGACAAGGCTGGCGCGCGCATCGGTCGTCTGATGGAACTGCCGGTGGTCGGGCGCGTGGCTGCCGGCAGCCCGATGCTCGCCGAGGAGCACCTGCTGGGCCGCTGTCAGGTGGATCCCAATATATTCACGCCGCGCGCGGACTACCTGCTGCGCGTGCGCGGCATGTCGATGCGCGATGCCGGTATCCTGGAAGGCGATTTGCTCGCCGTGCACCGCACGCCGGAGGCGCGCAGCGGTCAGATTGTGGTGGCACGCCTCGCCGACGAAGTCACGGTGAAGCGCTACCGGCGTCGCGGCCACAGCGTGCAACTGCTGCCGGAAAATCCGGATTTCAAGCCGATCGAGGTGGACCTGCGCCGCGATCCCATGTCCATCGAAGGCGTCGCAGTCGGCGTGATACGCAACAGCAAGAGCCTGTAATCCGGCAATGCTAGGGCGGTTGGTGCCGATATAATCGGGGCGGATCCCGCCCCTACGATGAATTCCAGCAGCGTAGCGCCATCCCCCGTCGCGCCGGCGCGCGCCGTCGACGCGAGCGAAGGCGCCGACCCGCAGCGCGTCCTCGCCGATCGCGTCGAGCAGCTCTACAGCCAGATGCCGCTCGGCATCGTGATTACGCTGGCCATCGGCGGCATCGCCACCTACGAACTCTGGGATACGCGCACCCGCGAGCTGGTGCTGTTCTGGTGGGGCCTGGTGCTGTTGGTGACCGCGGCACGCGCCGCGCTCTACTACGGCTACCGCAGCAGCTCGAACAAGCTGGCCGAGGCCGCGCAGTGGCTGCGCTGGCTGGGCATCAGCGCGCTGGCCAACGGCGTCAACTGGGGGTTCGCCGGCGCGGTGTTCTTCCCTGCGCATACCGACGAGCAACAGGTGTTCCTCGCGTTTCTGCTCGCCGGCATCGCCTCGGCGGGCATCCCGACCTACGCCGCGTCCTGGCCGATGTTTGCGCTGTACGCCGGCGCCATCGTGCTGCCCTTCACTTACGTCCTGGCGACCTTCGGCAACCGCCTGTTCACCGAGATCGCCCTGCTGGTTCCGGTGTTCTACCTGGTCAATGTCAGCATCGCCTACCGGTTGAACCAGGTGTTTTATTCCGGCTACCGGCTGCGCCATGCCTACAACCGCTTGACCGAGGATTACACGGCGCTCAACAAGCAGCTCGAGCAGCAAATCGAAGAACTGCTCGAAGCGCGCCACGAGGTCGAGGCCTCCGGGCGGAAACTGGCGCTATTTGCGGAGCGCGCGCCCATTTCGGTGATCGAAATGGACGCGAATTCGACGATCCTCGAGATGAATCCTGCCGCCGAACACATGCTCGGCTACTCCGCGCTCGAGCTCATCGGCCGCAGCGCGCTGCTTTCCCTGTTCCCCGCGGACGAGGGCGCGCTCACTCCCGCATGGTGGCAGGCCTTCATCGCCGACCGGGTGCCTGCGGTTCGCGTGCGTGCCCGTTGCCTGCGCCGCGACAGCCTGGAAATCTTCTGCGAGTTCACGTTCACGCCCCTGGTCAACGATACCGGTGACTTGCTGTCGATCATCGCCCAAGGCCAGGACATCACGCAGCAATTGGAGGCCGAGCGGTTGAAGAATGAATTCACCTCCACCTTGTCGCATGAACTGCGCACCCCGCTGACTTCGATCATCGGCTCGCTGCAGCTGGTCAACGTCGGCGCGCTCGGCGAATTGAACGCCGACGTCGCGGACCTTACTGCGGTCGCGGAGCGCAATGCCCAGCGCCTGCTGGACCTGATCAACGACCTGTTGGACATCGAGAAGATCGAGTCGGGTAAATTTACCTTGACGCTCGAGGATATCTCTCTCGAGGAATTGGTGCGAGAATCCATGCTGCTGAACAAGTCCTTTGCCGACCGGTTCAAGGTGACTCTGGAAGAACGCGGCGCATGGACCGCAGCGCCCGTGCGCGGGGACCGCAAGCGCCTGATGCAGGTATTGACCAATCTCCTTTCGAACGCCGCCAAGTTTTCACCCTCGGGCTCCGCGGTCGAGGTGCAGGTGCGAAAAACGGACTGGGAAGTCCGCGTCGAGATCAACGATCTTGGCCCCGGCATACCGGAAAACTTCCGCAGCAGGATGTTTACGCGTTTCGCGCAGGCCGATTCCACCGTCACCCGCCAAAAGGGCGGCACCGGGCTCGGCCTGGCGATCAGCAAGCGCCTGATCGAGATGATGGACGGCCGGATCGGATTCGAGCGCCGCGACGGCGGCGGCTCGACTTTTCATTTTGAATTGCCGTTGCGCCAGGAGACTCTGGCCGCCAAAGGATAGACCACCCATGCCCGACACGCCGCTCAGCAGGATCCTCTACGTCGAGGACGACGAAGACATCCAGCGCATCGTGCGCATGTCGCTCGAGCGCATCGGCAAAATGCAGGTCGAGATCATCGGCGACTCGACCACGGCGATCGGCGCCATATTGGCCTTTCGGCCGGAGATGATATTGCTGGACTGGATGATGCCGGTGATCGATGGTCCGACATTGTTCAGAAAAATCCAGGAACTGCCGGAACTGAACGGCGTGCCCGTGGTGTTCATCACCGCCAAAGCCTCACAGCGCGAGCTGGACGAATTGCGCAAGATGGGCGCGGCGGGGGTACTCTCCAAGCCGTTCTCGCCGAAGGATCTTCCCGAACAGCTGCGCAGCATCTGGCGCGCCCTCACCTAGCCGGCACGGCCGCCAAAGCGGCGTCAGCCGCGCATGATGACGTCGCTCAGCGCCACCCCGACGCGCCCGTATTCCAGCGTGCGCCGGATGCGGTAGGGCTCATCCGCCGACATCTTGGGCAGTTTCGCCAGATTGAGCAGTTTCTGTGGTTGCAGCAGCTGCCCCCCGGCGTCGCGCACCACCATCACCCTGGGCTGCAAGCGCTGCTCCGCATTCTGCGATACCACCACGCCAACTTCCCCGCTGTTCAACTCGACGATGCTGCCGACGGGAAAATATCCGATGCAGCGGATGAATTGCTCGACCAGCACGGGATGGAAGGTCTTGCCGCGCATCCTGAACAGCAAGTTGAGCGCGTTCGAAGGTGACATCGGTTCCGCATACGGCCGCTTGACGGTCAGCGCGTCGAAAGTGTCAACGATGCCGGCCATCGCACCAATCACATCGATGGCATTGCCGCGCAGGCCAAGCGGGTAGCCGGTACCTTCGTAACGTTCGTGGTGCAGCGCGGCGAGTTTCGCCACCACGGGCGGCAGGCCGGTGGCGCCGGCGAGCACCGCCGTGGTACGAGCAACGTGCCCTTGCACGATCTTGTATTCGGCCGGTTCGAGCCGGCCCTTCTTCTGCAGCATCTCCTGAGGCAATTGCAGCATGCCGATGTCCTGCAACAACCCGACCAGGCCGGCCAATTCGACATCCGGCTCATCCATGCCGAGAAAGCGCGCGAAGGCGATCATATAGATGGAGACATCCATCGATCGCTCGAGCTGGTAGCCGCCGCGCTCGCGCATCGCGGAAAACAGCATCAATGCATCCGGATTGCGCAGCATGGTCGAGGTCATGTTGCCAACCGCGGTCTTCGCTTCGCCCACCTCGAGCAGTCGATCGACGCGCACCGATTCGAAAACGTCGAACACTTTGGCTTGGGCTTGCGTGAGCGCCGTCCGGGCCTGCGGCCACTCGCTCTCCACGGTAAAACTTTCGCGGTGCACCACCTTGCCCGTGCCGGGCAGGTCCGCGGCCAACGGACCCGCGCCGGCCAGCAGTTGCAGCCTTGGCGCGGTGCTGTCCGCTTTTTCCGTGTCGATGTAGACGTGCTGGCAATACTTCTTCAGTCCCTCGAGTTCCCCGTGCGTCTTCAGCACGAAACCCTGGTACATAAAGGGCGTATCCGTCCAGGGGCGATCCAGTTCCCAGACATACATGCCAAACTGCAGATCGCCGACCGGTATCTTGTTTTTCATGCCATCGCCCGCCGGCCCGGAACTCGGGCTAGTTCTGTTGGCAAAACTTGCGCGACAGGTAGCCCATCACCTCGTCGGCATTGCGGAAGCGCGCGTCGCGGTCCTTCTCCAGCAGCTTGTCGAACAGATGCTGGTAGCGCTCCAGCCGCTCGGGCAGCGCCGGCGGCGGCGTATTGAGGTGATGCAGCGCGACCTCCACCGCGGTCTCGCCGCTGAACAGATGTTCCCCCAGTATCATCTGGTACAGCAGCACCCCCGCGCTGTAAATATCAGTGCGCAAGTCGAGCGCCCTGCCCTGCACCTGCTCCGGGCTCATGTAGCGCGGCGTGCCCAGAATCTCGCCCTTGTTGGTGTGGTCGATCGAGTCGATGTGCTTGGCGATGCCGAAATCGACGATCGCCAGGCTGCCGTCGGCGCGAAACATGAGGTTCTGCGGCTTCAGGTCTCGATGCAGAATGCCCTGCTCGTGGATGTCGCCAAGCGCAAGCATCAGTTCGCGAAACAGCTGCAGTGCCTCTTCGACCGGCAGCGCCTTGTTGCTCAGGCGCTTGTTGAGATCGCCGCCGTCGAAGAATTCCATCACCAGGTAGGCGTTGTCCGCCGATACGCCGTGGCCGTGAATGCGCGCCACGTGGCGGCTGTGGAGGCGTTCGATCAGGTTGTATTCTTCAATGAAGCGCGCCAGCGCGCGCTTGTCCTGGGTAATCTCGCTCCTGAGGATCTTGACCACCAGGGGCTCGTCGTCCTTATCACGCGAGGCCAGGTAGACGCGCGACATGCCCCCCTCGCCGATCAGCCGGAGAACCCGGATACCCGGGATCTGCACGCGCGCACCGAGTACGTGGCCCTCCATGCGCGAGGCGACCTCGGGTGGCACGGTTTTCTCGATCCTGTCGTGCGCCACGTCGCGGATCGCGGTGATCAGGCGGGCCTTGGTGAGTTCCTGCTTGCGCTGGTACTCGTCCGCGCCGGCCTTCATCGCGCGTACGGCGATGATCTCGTTGCCGGCGCCGGTGAGGAAGATGATCGGCGGGCAGTCGGCGCGCTTCTTGAAGTTGACCAGCCACTGCAGCCCGTCGCCGCGCCCCAGCATGTAATCGAGGATGATGACGTCGTAGGTGCCGAGCGAGAATTCGGCGCCCGGCATCTCGCGCTCCAGCGGGTCGTACTCGTCGACGTCGCCCGCCGGCCACTGCTGGCGGATGTAGTGCACCAGCAGGTTGCGCAGGTCCGGATCGTCGTCGATGATCAGCACTCTCATGCCGGCTCCCGCATCGCCTTCACCGCAAACACCGGGATCGGCTCGGACCTGCCGCGCAAGGTCACGTCGCCGCGGCCTTCGACGCGCTCCGCCGGCACCAGGTGGCGGATGCGCTCGAAAACCGGTCCGCAGACCAGCACTTCGCCGGGGGCCGCCATCTCCATCAGGCGCGCCGCCGTGTTCACCGGGTTGCCGATGATGGTGTAGCTTGCATAGTGCGCCGAGCCGACGTTGCCGATGATCGCATCGCCGGCGCAAATGCCGACACCCACACCGAGCGCCAGGCCGTGCCGGACCTGCCAGGCCGCGGCCACGGGAGCGAAGCGGCCCACCATTTCCAGCGCCGTGCGCCAGGCGCGTTCCGCGGCATCGGGCTGCGCAAAGGGGACGTTGAAGCCCACCAGCAGGCTGTCGCCGGCCATGTTGAAGATGGTGCCGTCGTGCAGGTACGCAGCGTCGGTGAGCACGCCGAAATACTCGTTCAGCATCCCCACTACCGCGCCCACCTCATTTTGCTCCGTAAGCCGGGTGAAGCCGCGCAGGTCGGCGAACAGCGCCACCAGGCTGGTGCGCTGCGCGCGACCCTGGAACGGGTCGCCGCCCTCGCCCGCGGCTTCGGCGATGCGGTCCGCCAGCCGCGGCGAGATATAGCGTGAGAACGCCTTGCGGATCGCTTCCTTACGCTGCACTTCGGCGGCCAGGCGGCGGCTCTCCAGTTCCTTGCGCGTTTCGTGCAGGCGGCACAAGGTCTTCACGCGCGCGATCAGTTCCTCGCGCTTGACCGGTTTGGACAGGAAATCGTCGGCGCCGGCCTCGATGCCGCGCACGCGACTCTCGCCGTCCTCCAGCGCGGTCACCAACACCACGGGTATCAGGGCAGTCGCATCGTCGCCCTTGAGTTGCCGGCATACGTCGAAGCCGCTTGCGCCAGGCATCATGACGTCGAGCAGCACCAGGTCCGGCGGCGCTGTCATCACGCGCGCCAGCGCGGCCTCGCCGTCGCTGACGCTGTCCACCGACATGCCCTCGCGTTGCAGCATGCGGGCGAGGAACTCCACCATGTCCGGATCATCGTCGACCACCAGCACGCGGTGGCGCGCCCGCGTGGCCGCCGGCTCATTCATAGATAACCTGTACTTTTGACAGGTAATCCGCGTACTCGCCGATGCAGGCATCGAGGGCCGTGTTGTCGCCGCTCGTGGCCCCCTCTTCCACGCGCTTGCCGATCTCGGATATCTGGGCGAAACCGTAGGATGTGCCCACGCCCTTCATGCGGTGGCCAAGCTGGCGCAGTTGCTTGTAGTCGGCGGCGGAGAGCGCAGCGCGTAGCGTCTGGAGTTCTTTTTGCCGATTCTTGAAGAATGCCGGGATCAGGTCCGCGAGATCCTTGGCGACGGTGACGATCGGATTGTTTGCGGTCATTTTAGGCGCGATTATAGGGGGTTTGTCCGCGGCCGACGCGCTGGATTGTCAAAGCCGGTCAGAGAGTTAGGCGGCCTAGCGGAAGTCGCGCGATTGCGCCTGGAGGCGGCCGAGCAATGCGCTGTAATCGTGCAAACGCCGGGCGATCAGGTGTACGACCTCCCCGTCGCGCTCGAGGATCCCTTCGACAGCGAGCAAGCGCGCACCCAGCAATTCACGCCGCTGGCGTTCGATGAGATCGCGCCACAGCACTACGTTGACGCAGCCGGTCTCGTCCTCCAGGGTCAGGAACATCACGCCGCTGGCCGTCTCCGGACGCTGGCGGCAGGTCACCAGCCCGGCAGCGCGAGCCCGGCTGCCATGCGGGCGTGCGTGCAGCGCCGCCGCCGTCAGCAGGCCGAGGCCCAGCAGGCGCTGGCGCAGCAGCGCGAGCGGGTGGCGCCCCAGGCTCAGGCCGAGGCTCGCATAATCGGCGATGATGTCCTCGCCCTCGCCCGGCGGCGGGAACTGCAACGCCGGCTCGTCGAGCCGAGCCTCCCGCAACACACCGGCAGCCTGCGGCACGCCGGCCGCGACCCAGTGAGCCTGGCGCCGGTGACCGGCAAGCGCGGCCAGCGCGCCGCCTGACGCCAGGCGCCCGAGATCGCGCCGGTCGAGGCAGGCGCGGTGCGCCAACTCCTCGACCGAGACGAACGGCCCCGGCGCGCGTGCCGCGACGACCCTGTGCCCCGCCGCCTCGCTCAAGCCGCCGACCATGCGCAGGCCCAGGCGCAGCGCCCCCGCCTCGAGCGTGCAATCCCATTGGCTTGCGCAAACATCGGGCGGCCGCAGCTCGACGCCGTGGCGTTGCGCGTCCTGCACCAGTTGTGAAGGCGCGTAGAAGCCCATCGGCTGGCTGTTGAGCAGCGCCGCGCAGAACACGGCCGGGTGGTGGCATTTGAGCCAGGCCGAAACATAGACCAGCAGCGCGAAGCTGGCCGAGTGCGATTCGGGAAAACCGTACTCGCCAAAGCCGAGGATCTGGCGGTAGATGGCTTGGGCGAACTCGCGCCGGTAGCCGCGCTCGAGCATGCCCTGCACCAGGCGCTGCTCGAAGGGCTCGAGACCGCCTTTTCTTTTCCATGCCGCCATCGAACGCCGCAGCCGGTCGGCCTCGCCCGGCGTGAAACCGGCGGCGACCACCGCGAGCTGCATCACCTGCTCCTGGAAAATCGGCACGCCGAGCGTGCGCTCGAGGACGCCCTGCACAGCCGCGCTCGGATAGGCGACGGGTTCCAGGCCGCGGCGGCGGCGCAGATAGGGGTGCACCATGCCGCCCTGGATCGGGCCGGGGCGCACGATCGCCACCTCGATCACCAGGTCGTAGAAACTCTCCGGCCTGAGGCGCGGCAGCATGCTCATCTGCGCGCGCGACTCGATCTGGAATACGCCGATGGTGTCCGCCTTCTGGATCATGGCGTACACCGCCGGGTCCTCGGCGGGGATCTGGTGCATCTTCATCCCCAGGAAATCCAGTGCGCGGCGGATGGCCGAGAGCATGCCGAGCGCGAGCACGTCCACCTTCAGCAGCCCGAGCGATTCCAGGTCGTCCTTGTCCCACTGGATCACGGTGCGTTCGGCCATCGCCGCGTTCTCGATCGGCACCAGCTCGGCCAGCGGCCCGCGCGAGATGACGAAACCGCCGACGTGCTGCGAGAGATGGCGCGGAAAACCGACCAGTGCCCCGGCCAGCAGCAGCAGACGCTGCAGCACCGGGCTCCCCGGGTCGAGGCCGGCATCGGCGAGCCGCGCCGGCAACGCCCGGCTGCCGTCCCACCAGGAGAGCGACTTGGCCACGCGTTCGATCTGCTCCGGAGCCAATCCCAGCGCCTTGCCCAGGTCGCGCACGGCGCTGCGCGGGCGGTAGCAGATCACGGTCGCAGCGAGCGCGGCGCGCTCGCGACCGTACTTTCCGTAGATGTACTGGATCACCTCCTCGCGCCGCTGGTGCTCGAAGTCCACGTCGATGTCGGGCGGCTCGTTCCTCTCCCTGGAAACGAACCGCTCGAACAGCGTCGACATGCGCCCCGGGTCCACCTCGGTGACGCCGAGCGCGTAGCACACCGCCGAATTCGCGGCTGAGCCGCGGCCCTGGCAAAGGATGCCGCGCGAGCGCGCGTAGCGCACGATGTCGTGCACGGTGAGGAAGAACGCCTCGTAGCGCAGCTCGGCGATCAGCCTGAGCTCGTACTCGACCAGGGCGCGCACCCTCTGCGGCACTCCGGACGGGAAACGCCAGGCAAGGCCTTCCCCGGTGAGCTTGCTCAGCCAGCCGGCCGGCGTTTCACCCGGCGGCACCAGCTCCTCGGGATACTCGTAACGCAGCTCGTCAAGGGAGAAAGCGCAACGTTCGGCGATCGCCAGGGTCTGGGCGAGCAGCTCGGGCGGATAGATCTGCGCCAGACGCAGCCGCGCACGCAGATGCCGCTCGGCGTTCGGGTAAAGGGCGCGGCCGCAGCGCTCCAGCGGCGTGCCGAGCCGGATCGCGGTGAGCGTATCCTGCAACGACCGTCGCGAGCGCAGGTGCATGTGCACGTCGCCCGCCGCAACCAGGGGCAAGCCGCAGGCCCGCGACAGCTCGCGCAGGGATTCGAGCCTGGCGCGATCGTTCGCCCCGCAGTGCAGCTCGGCCGCGATCCAGGCCCGTCCCGGAAAGTGCCCGGCGAGCCAGTGCCCGTCTCCCCTCAGCAGCAGCGCCAACAGGCCGCTCGCGGCAGCGGCCTCGACGTCGGCCCGCGCGAGGCGATACGTTCCCTTCTTCGCGCGCCGTCGCCCCGCCGTGATCAACGTGGAAAGCGCGCCGTAGGAACGACGGTCGGTGGCCAGCAGGACCAGCCGCGTGCCGTCCTCGAGTTCCAGCTCGCTGCCGAGGATCAGCTTGAATCGGCGCTCCCTGGCCGCGACGTGCGCACGCGCCGCACCCGCGAGCGAACACTCGTCGGTGAGCGCCAGCGCCGAGTAGCCGAGCGCCGCCGCGCGCTCGACCAGTTCCTCGGCATGCGAGGCGCCGCGCAGGAAGGAAAAATTCGACAGGCAGTGCAGTTCTGCGTATTCAGGCAAACAGTCCATGCAGGAACCAGCCCTCACGTGCGCGATAGATCCATGCCAGGGACGGGCCCCGCGCGGCGATGAAGTAGTCGCGCACCACGTCCTCGCCGTCCCACCAGCCCGACTCGATGCGCTCGGGCCCCGCGAGCAGCACGAAGTCACCCTCGCCGAGGCGGCGCGCAGGCTCGAGCAGCCACAGCGGGCGCGGGCCCGGCGGCGCATGTACCGCCGCCCCCTGGTCACTGCCGCCCGTGGCTCGCCAGGCACGCTCCGGGCGGTGCTCCGCATGCACTGCCAGCCCGTGCACCAGCGCGCCGCCCAGCCGTGCCTGCAGGCGCTCGGTGAGCCGCTCCCAGTCCTCGGCCGCGCTGCGCGCATCGCCGAGCAGATCGGGCGTGACCCCGGGCAGCGGCGCCAGCCTCGCGGTCTCCAGCCGGATTGCCTCGGCGGGGCTGGCCAGCGCGAGCGCACCGAGGCGCTCGCGCAGCAGCCGCAGGCCATGCTCGGCGTCGCGGCGCGGCGCAGCAAAACCGATGTCGATGCGCGTCGGCTGCACGCCGTGGTGCCGGAGGCTCAGCCTGAAGCCGCGCACGCCGGCCTGGCGCGCGGCCAGGAAACCCTCCAGCTGCAGCAGCAGGCGGTGCGCGGCGAACAGCACGCGTTCGGCTTGCATCACCGGCGCGGGCAATTCCAGCTTCGCGCTGAAGCGCTCGGGTGGGACGAAAAAATCGCGCGGCTCCGCGGCCCTGCCCAAGGCCCGGTCGAGATCGCCGAGGAGCCGCCGGCCGAAACGCGCCGCGACACCCGCGCGCGGCAGGCGCATCAGCTCGCCCAGCGTCCCGATGCCGATTCTGCGCAGCAGGGCGCGCGCTTCGGGCGCAACGTCGATGACATCCACCGGCAAGGCTTCCAGGCACTCCCCTGTGCCGCGAGCGAGCCAGAGCGCCGCGCGCGCAGTCGGTCCTGCCGCGAGCAAGGCCTCGAAACCGAGCTGCGCAAGGCCGCTGCGCAGGCGCGCCATGAGCCGTGCGGCGCCGCCGAACAGCCGCAGGCTGCCTTCGACCTCGAGCAGCATTGCCTGCGGCGGCTCGAGAGAAACTCTCGAAGTGAACTGGCACGCCCAGGCGGCCACCGCCTCGAGCGCCTCGCGCTCCGCGGCGGCATCGCGCGGCAACGCGCGCAATTGCGGCGCGATGGCCCAGGCCGCCGCGAGCGAACTGCCCGGACGCACGCCCGATGCCTCGGCCGCCGCGTTGCAGGCCAGGACCAAGCGGCTTTCGGTGACCGCCCAGGCCTCGCCCGCCGCGTCAGGCGAGGCAAGGCCGCGCAGCCTGGCTTCGAGGACGAGACGGGGAAAGAAAACAGCCACCCACAGCATGGACAGGCCTCGGGATCGGGATGCGCAGCGGCGCGGCAAGACGCGCGCCGCGGCGCTTCAGAACATGCACGGAAAGTTGCCCGCCATCGGACTCGAGCGCCAGCCGCAGAGGGGCGGGCGAGGATTCCTGCACCGCCTGCGGCGGACGGAACAGCGTGACGATCGCCGTGCCTCCTTCCGCGGCCAGCGCGAGCCGCCTCAGCTCGGCGTAGTTCGCGTGCGGCAGCCAGGCCAGGAGCGCCCGGCAGGTGCCGGCGCGCAACACCTGCTCCGCCGCCCATAGCGCATCGCGCCTGCCCGGCGCCCTCACCACGGTCAGGAATTCAAGGCACAGGCCGGCTGCGGCCAGCGCCGGCGCATAAGGCAGGTGCGGGGGCGCCAGCCAGGCGATGCGCCCCCCCGCGCGAGACAGCGCAACCAGTGCGGGCAGCACGAGCTGCAGCTCGCCGATGCCTTCGCTGGCGCACAGAATCTCGCTCAGTGCTCCGGCAGGCCAACCCCCTCCGGGCAATTCGCGATCAAGCGTGGCAAAACCACTTGGCACGGCCGGCACCGCGGACTGCGCCGGTGCCCCGCCGCGCCAGACGGGATGATGGTGGAGGATGGCATCGAGTGCCGTGGTCGGGGCTGCCATGGGGGGTCTGCCTTGATACTGTGTTTATATACAGTATCGGGGGCCGGGGCAAGCGCCCCATAAAACCCCGCCCCGAGGCGCTCAGCGCCGCGCGCAGCGATAAACGTCGAAAGTCTGCTTTCCGTCCTGGATCCCCGTGGCAGGCACGACGGTGTCGGCGCCCATGCCGGCGGCCGAGTTTCTCGCGGTGACGTTGATGTTGTCCTGCACCGCGTCGGGATGGCGCGGAATGATGCCCACTTCGTGCACCACGCTCGCCGTGAGGCGGCCGAGATTGGTGCAGGTCACCACCGCTTCGGCACTCGCCAGGCGCACCGCGGCGCCGGCATCGGTCAGGTTGACCAGGGCGCAGCCAGCGGTAATCGCGGCAATGGCCGGCAGAAGAATGAGGATTGGTTTGCGCATCGCGACCCACCTTTTCTGTGCATGTCGGACCGCAGATTTTACACGTGCACCAGGACACACTATCGTCGCCTCCGGCCGACAGGACCACCTGCCGGAATGACGCGGAGTCGATGCGCACCGAGCCCTCCCTGGACTGTATCCTCTGCAGGCAGCAGGGGCGCCCACTGTACGAAGGCCTGACGGACTATTTCGCGGGAACC
>JANMSV010000026.1:0-11877 GCA_031389685.1 Betaproteobacteria bacterium | reverse complement strand
GCGATCCAGGCGCTGGGCGGCATGGGCTACATCAACGAATCGCCGACCGGGCGCCTGTGGCGCGACGCGAAGCTGTACGAAATCGGCGCCGGCACGAGCGAGATCCGGCGCTGGCTCATCGGACGCGAACTTTTTTCGGAGACCGCATAGATGAACACTGACCCCGTCGTCATCGTTGCCGCCGCGCGCACGCCGATGGGCGCCTTCCAGGGCGGGCTGAAGGGCTTTGCCGCCCCCGAACTCGGCGCCGCTGCCATTCGCGCCGCCGTGGAGCGCGCAAAGCTCAAGCCCGAGGACGTGCAGGAAGTGCTGATGGGCTGCGTGCTGCCCGCCGGCCAGGGCCAGGCGCCCGCGCGCCAGGCTTCGCTCGGCGCGGGCCTGCCGCTTGCCGCCGGCTGCACTACCATCAACAAGATGTGCGGTTCCGGCATGAAGGCCGCGATGCTGGCGACCGACCTGCTCACCGCCGGCAGCATGGATGTGGTGGTCGCAGGCGGCATGGAGTCGATGACCAACGCGCCCTACCTGCTGCCCAAGGCGCGCGCGGGCCTGCGCATGGGACACGGCCAGGTGATCGACCACATGTTCCTCGACGGCCTGGAGGATGCCTACGACAAAGGCCGCCTGATGGGATCCTTCGCCGAAGACTGCGCGCAAAAGTACAAGTTCTCGCGCGAAGCGCAGGACGCGTTCGCGATTACCTCCCTGCAGCGCGCACAAAAAGCGAACAAGGAAGGCTGGTTCGCCTGGGAGACCACGCCGCTCGCCCTCAAGGCCGGAAAAGACGAAAAGTTCATCGAGACCGACGAGCAGCCGTTCAAGGCCAACCTGGCGAAGATCCCGACCTTGAAAGCTGCCTTTCGCAAGGACGGCACGGTGACCGCGGCGAACTCGAGCTCCATTTCGGATGGCGCGGCGGCGCTGGTGTTGATGCGCCGCTCGACGGCGGCAAAGCGCGGCCTCGCGCCGCTGGCGACGATCGTCGGCCACGCCACGCATGCACAGGAACCGGGCTGGTTCACCACCGCGCCGGTCGGCGCGATGAAGAAACTGTTCGAGCGCACCGGCTGGAGCGCTGGCCAGGTGGACCTCTACGAGATCAACGAGGCCTTTGCCGTGGTGGCGATGGCCGCGATGCAGGAACTCGGGCTGCCGCACGACAAGGTGAACGTGCACGGCGGCGCCTGCGCGCTCGGCCACCCGATCGGCGCCTCCGGCGCGCGCATCCTGGTGACGCTCATCGGCGCCCTGAGGAAGTACGGCGGCAAGCGCGGCGTGGCGAGCCTGTGCATCGGCGGCGGCGAGGCCACGGCGATGGCGATCGAACTGGCGTGAGCAAGGCCAGCAAGCGCGCGCTGCAGCAACTGTTGAGCAAGGCGTGCTTCGTCGGCGGCTACAGCATGCGTCTGGTTTCCGTGGACGACGAGGCCTGCACCATCGCAATGCCCTTTCGCCGGGCGCTCGAGCGCCCGGGCGGCACGGTGAACGGCCCCGCGTTCATGGCGGCCGCGGACTGCGCGATGTGGCTCGCGATAAAACGCCACATCGGCCTCGAGCACGACGCCGTGACCTCGGAATTGAACACCGCGTTCCTGAACGCGGCGCGGCGCCAGACGGTGTATTGCACCGCTCGCGTGCTGAAAATGGGCAAGCGCATCATCTACGGCACCGCCGAATGCCACGACGGCAAGGGGCGGCTGTTCACGCACCACACCGTGACCTACGCGCGCCTCACCTGATGCCGGTCATCCAGTCGCGCCTGAACACCAGGTCGGAAGAGTTCCGCGCGAACGCCGCGCGCATGCAACAGCTGGTCGCCGAGCTGCGTGACAAGGTCGCGCAGGCCGCGGCGGGCGGCCCCGAAGAAGCGCGCGCGAAGCACGCCGCGCGCGGCAAGCTCCTGCCGCGCGAACGCGTGCGCACGCTGCTCGATCCCGGATCGCTGTTCCTGGAAGTCGGCCAGCTCGCGGCCTACGGCATGTACGGCGGCGACGTGCACTCGGCCTCGATGATTTGCGGCGTGGGCCGCGTCTCGGGCCGCGAATGCGTCATCGTGGCCAATGACGCCACCATCAAGGGCGGCACCTACTACCCCATGACGGTGAAGAAGCACCTGCGCGCGCAGGAGATCGCGGCGCAAAACCGCCTGCCCTGCATCTACCTGGTGGACTCGGGCGGCGGCTTCCTCCCCGAGCAGGACAAGGTGTTTCCCGACCGCGAGCATTTCGGGCGCATCTTCTTCAACATCGCAAACATGTCCGCGGCGGCCATCCCGCAGATCGCCGTGGTGATGGGCTCCTGCACCGCGGGCGGCGCCTACGTGCCCGCGATGTCGGACGAATCCGTCATCGTCAGGGGCCAGGGCACGATCTTCCTGGGCGGCCCGCCGCTGGTAAAAGCGGCGACCGGCGAAGTGGTGACGCCGGAGGAGCTCGGCGGCGCGGAGGTGCATACCAGGGTCTCGGGTGTCTCGGACCATTACGCGCAGAACGACGCGCACGCACTTGCCATCTGCCGCCGCATTGTTGCCAACCTGAATTACCGTAAGCAGGTCGCGATGGACCTGCGCGCGCCGCGCGAGCCGCTGTACCCCGCCGAGGAGATCTACGGCGTCGTCCCGGCCGAAGTACGCAAGCCCTACGACGCGCGCGAGGTGATCGCGCGCATCGTCGACGGCTCGGAACTGGACGAGTTCAAGCAGAACTACGGCACGACGCTGGTCACCGGTTTCGCGCACCTGCACGGCTATCCGGTGGCGATCCTCGCCAACAACGGCATCCTGTACTCCGAGAGTTCGCTCAAGGCGACGCATTTCATCGAGCTCGCGTCCCAGCGCGGCATCCCGCTCCTGTTTCTGCAGAACATTGCCGGCTACATGGTGGGGAAAAAATACGAAGCGGGCGGCATCGCCAAGGACGGCGCCAAGATGGTGACGGCGGTGGCCACCGCCCGCGTGCCGAAGTTCACCATGATCCTCGGCGGTTCCTTCGGCGCGGGTAATTACGGCATGTGCGGCCGCGCGTATTCGCCGCGCTTTCTCTGGATGTGGCCCAATGCGCGCATCTCGATCATGGGCGGGGAGCAGGCGGCGAGCGTGCTCGCCACGGTGCGTGGGGAGTTCAAGTCCAAGGCGGAAGAAGAAGCCTTCATGGCGCCGATCCGCGAGCAGTACGAGCGCCAGGGCCATCCCTATTACTCCAGTGCGCGCCTGTGGGACGACGGCGTGGTGGATCCGGCCGACACGCGGCGCCTGCTGGCCCTGGCCCTGTCCGCTTCGCTCAACGCGCCGGTCGAGCAAACGAAGTTCGGCGTGTTCAGGATGTAGCCAGCATGCTAAAGGTCGAAATAGCGGGCGGCGTGGCACGGGTGACGCTCGACCGGCCGGAGATTCGCAATGCCTTCGACGATGCGCTGATCGCTGCGCTGACCAAGGCCCTGCGCGCGCTCGACACCGACGACAAGGTGCGTGCCGTCGTGCTGGCCGGCAACGGCCCGGCGTTCTGCGCCGGCGGGGACCTCAACTGGATGAAGCGCATGGCCGGCTACGGCTACGACGAGAACTTGTCGGATGCGCAGGCGCTCGCGGACCTGATGAAGACGCTCGATCGCATGCGCAAACCGACGATTGCACGCGTACACGGCCCGGCGTACGCGGGCGGCGTGGGTCTGGTCGCCGCCTGCGACATCGCCGTCGGCGTGCCGGAAGCGAAATTCTGCCTGTCCGAGGCGAAGTTGGGGCTGTCGCCTGCGACCATCAGTCCCTACGTCTTGCGGGCGATGGGCGAGCGGATGGCGCGGAGGTATTTTTTGACTGCGGAGGTCTTCGACGGGATCGAAGCGCATTGCATTGGTTTGCTCTCTCATGTCTCGCCGTCCGAGAAACTGGACGGCGAGATCGATGAAATTCTCAGGCATCTGATGCAGAGCGGGCCGCAGGCGCTGGCGAAGATCAAGGACCTGATTCGCTTCGTCGCTGCGGGCACCGTGGACGATGCCATGATCGCCGACACCGCGAAGCGCATCGCCGAAATCCGCGCCACGCCCGAAGGCAAGGAAGGCGTCGCCGCGTTCCTCGAGAAGCGCAAGCCCTCCTGGCACGGATGATGTTCCGCAAGATCCTCATCGCCAACCGCGGCGAGATCGCCTGCCGCATCGCCGCGACCGCCCGCCGCATGGGCATCGCCGTCGCGGCGGTGTACTCGGAAGCGGACACCGATGCGCGCCACGTGGGCCTGGCCGACGAAGCCTTCCTCATCGGGCCAGCGCCGGCCGGGGACAGCTACCTGCGCGGCGAGCGCATCATCGATGCGGCCAGGCGCTGCGGCGCGCAGGCGATCCATCCCGGCTACGGCTTTCTCTCCGAGAACGAGGACTTCGCGCGCGCCTGCGCGCAGGCGGGCCTCGTGTTCATCGGTCCGCCGCCCGAGGCGATCGCAGCCATGGGCGACAAGTCCGCAGCCAAGCGCCTGATGGAGAAGGCCGGGGTGCCGCTGGTGCCCGGCTATCACGGCGAGGAGCAGGCTGCCGCGGTCCTCGCCAAGGAGGCGCAGAAGATCGGATTCCCGGTGCTCATCAAAGCTTGCGCGGGCGGCGGCGGCAAGGGCATGCGCATCGTGCGCAAGGCCGGCGAGTTCCAGGCCGCGCTCGAGGCCGCGCAGCGCGAGGCCAAGGCCTCGTTCGGCGACGAGCGCGTTCTCATTGAACGCTACCTCGACCGGCCGCGCCACATCGAGGTGCAGGTGTTCGGCGACACGCGGGGCGATTGCATCTACCTCTTTGAGCGCGATTGCTCGGTGCAGCGGCGCCACCAGAAGGTGCTGGAGGAAGCGCCGGCGCCGGGGATGACCGCAAAGCGCCGCAAGGAGATGGGCGACGCGGCGGTGGCCGCGGCGCGCGCCGTGAATTACGTCGGCGCCGGCACCGTGGAATTCATCGCCGAACAGGACGGGCGGTTCTATTTCATGGAAATGAATACGCGCCTGCAGGTCGAGCACCCGGTGACCGAGATGATCACCGGGCTGGATCTGGTCGAATGGCAGCTGCGTGTCGCCGCGGGCGAAGCCCTGCCGCTGCGGCAGGCCGACCTGAGGATGCACGGCCACGCGATCGAGGCGCGCCTGTACGCCGAGGATCCCGAGCGCAATTTCCTGCCGCAGACCGGGCGGCTGCAGCACCTGCGGTACCCGGAAGCATCGCCGCAGGTACGCGTCGATACGGGGGTGAGCGCGGGTTCGGCGATCAGCCCGCATTACGATCCGATGATCGCCAAACTGATCGCCTGGGGCGAGGACCGGCCGGCGGCGCTGGCACGGCTCGCGGCCGCGCTCGCTGCGGTGGAGATCGTGGGCGTGAGGACCAACGTCGCCTTTCTCGGGCGCGTGGTACGCAGCAAGGCGTTTGCCTCGGGCGAGCTCGATACCGGACTGATCGAGCGCTGCCGGGAGGAGTTGTTCCCGGCACCGCAACCCGCGACACACGAGGCGCTTGCCGCCGCCGCGCTCGCCGAAATTCTCGCCGAGACCGACGCGGCGCGCAGCCGCGCCCTGGCGTCCACGGATCCGTACTCGCCCTGGGACGGCGTGGATGGCTGGCGGCTGAACCAGGGATCGCACCACCGCTTCTGCTTCGCGGAAGGCGGCCGGCGCCACGAGGTCACGCTGGAGTTCCGCGATCGGGACTACGGCCTGCACATCGACGGGAAGGTGTACGCGCTGGCCGGCGAAAGGCTGGCGGGCGGCGCGCTGCGCCTGAGACTCGACGGCCACCTGTTCGAAGCGAGGGCGGTGCGCGTGGCACAGGATTGGCACGTGTTCACGCGCGGAGCAAGCTTCGTGCTGGCGCTGGAGGAGGACCTGCAGGTACCCGCGGATGAGAGCGCGCCGGGCAGCCTCGCCGCGCCGATGCCGGGCAAGGTGATCGCCGTGCTGGTGAAACCCGGTGACAAGGTGGTGAAGGGCGCGCCGCTCCTGATCCTGGAAGCGATGAAGATGGAGCACACGATCGCCGCGCCGGCGGACGGCGTCGTCAAGGAAATCCACTTCGCCGCCGGCGAGCAGGTGCCCGAAGGCGCCGAACTGCTTACCCTGGAGTAGCCATGGCTGCATTGCCGAAAAAGGTGCGCATCGTCGAAGTGGGCCCGCGCGACGGCCTGCAGAACGAGAAGGCGGCAGTCGCGACCAAGGTGAAGATCGAGCTCATCGAGCGCCTGGCGCAGGCCGGCCTCCCGGCGGTGGAAGCGACGGCCTTCGTGTCGCCGAAATGGATCCCGCAGATGGCCGACCACACCGAGGTGCTGGAAGGCATCAAGAGAAAGCCCGGCGTGTCCTACCCGGTGCTCACGCCCAATCTGAAGGGCTTCCAGGCGGCGCTGGCCGCCGGGGCGACCGAGGTCGCGATCTTCGGCGCGGCCTCCGAGGCGTTTTCGAAAAAGAACATCAACTGCTCGATTGCGCAGAGCCTGGAGCGCTTCCGGCCGGTGGCCAAGGCCGCGCGCGCGGCCAAGGTAAAGCTGCGCGGCTACATTTCCTGCGTCCTGGGCTGTCCTTATGAAGGCGACGTGGCGCCGGAGAAAGTAGCCGAAGTCGCGCAGGCGCTCTATGACATGGGCTGCTACGAGGTGTCGCTCGGCGACACCATCGGTACCGGCACGCCCGGCAGGACGAAGGCGATGATCGAGGCCTGCGCGCGGCGCGTGCCCGTCGAGCGCCTCGCCGGCCACTACCACGACACCTACGGGCAGGCGCTCGCCAACATATACGCCTCGCTGGAACTCGGCGTGGCGACGTTCGATTGTTCCGTCGCCGGCCGGGGTGGCTGCCCCAATGCCAAGGGTGCCTCGGGCAACGTGGCGACCGAGGACGTGGTCTACATGCTGGACGGCCTGGGCATCGAAACGGGCGTCGACCTCGGAAAACTGGTCGACACCGGGCAATGGATCTGCGGCGTGATCGGCAAGGAGCCGCAGTCCAAGGCGGGCAAGGCCCTTGCCGCGAAGCGCTCGCATTGAAGTCCCCCTGCAACAAAGTGTGCGTGCTGGACGCGGCGCAACGCAGCTGTCTGGGTTGCCGGCGCACGCTGGAGGAGATCGCCAACTGGTCGTCCATGACGGACGATGAGCAGCGCGCAGTGCTTGCGCAGCTGGAGAAACGCCGCGCGGCTGCGCTGCAGGGGTAAGATTCGCGATGTCTTGACACTGCGGGAGATGGCTATGACTCTCCAAGAGGTACTGGCGGCCAAGGGCTACCGCGTGGTGACGGTCTCGGCCAAGTCTAGCGTCGCCGACGCGATCCGCACCATGCACGCCGAGAATGTGGGCGCGGTGATGGTGCCCGACGCCGAAGGATGCCCGGTCGGCATCCTCACCGAGCGCGACATGGTGCGCATGTACGCCGACGGCGACCGCGACTTCGACCGGCTGGCGGTCGGCGCGCGCATGACGTGCAGCCTCGTCTTAGGCCGGCTATCGATGACAGTCGATGAGGCACTCGGGCTGATGACCGAGCGGCGCTTCCGCCATATTCCAGTGGTAGAGGACGGCAAGCTGCTTGGCGTAGTGTCGATCGGCGACCTGGTAAAGGTCCGGCTCGAGGAAACAGTACGGGAGGCGCAGGCGTTGCGCTCGTACATCACGTCCTGAGCCAGGACAGCGGCCAGTGCGAACCATCGGCTGGTACTTCGACTTCGTCTCGCCCTACTCCTACATCGCCTTCAAGCGGCTGCACGAGCTGCCGCGCGACGTGGAGGTGGAACTGAAGCCGGTGCTGTTCGCCGGGTTGCTCAATCACTACGGCCAGAAAGGCCCGGCGGAGATCGCCGCCAAGCGCCGCTGGACCTACCGCTGGTGCACCTGGTGGGCGAAGAGCCTCGGGATTCCGTTCCGCTTTCCGGCCTCGCACCCGTTCAATCCTCTGCGCCACTTGCGCCTCGCGATCGCGGCCGGGGTCACGCCGCAAATTGTGGGGCGGATCTTCGACGCCGTCTGGACTACCGGTGCCGAGGCCTCCGACCCGGCGAGGTTCAAAGCGCTGGCGCAGGAATTGGACGTGGACGAAGCCCGGCTCGCTGCGACCGAGGTCAAAGACACATTGAGGAAAAACACCGAGGAGGCCGCGGCGCGGGGCGTGTTCGGCGTGCCGACCTACGAGGTGGACGGAGAGCTATTCTGGGGCGCCGACGCGCTCGGCTTCGTCAACGCGTTCCTCGCCGACCCGGCGGCACTGCACAACGACGAAATCCGCCGCGCCGACACGTTGCCGGTCGGCGCGGCGCGGCGCAGCTAGCTCAGAATTCGACCTTTTCCCCGGGCTGCATAACGATCACGCGGGTGGGCGAATTGCCCAGCGCCTTGATGTATTCCTCGGGCTTGCCGGTCAGTACCGGGATGGTGCCGTAGTGCATGGGAATGACGAACCGCGCCTTGAAGTAGCGATTGGTTGCAAGCGCCGCGTCTTCCGGGCTCATCACAAAGTGCCTGCCGATCGGCATCAGGATCACATCGGGCCTGTAGAGCTCGCCGATGAGGGCCATGTCGCCAAAGATCCCGGTGTCGCCCATGTGGTACACCTTGAAGCCGTTTTCCATCTCGATGACGTAGCCGACCGGCTCGCCGCCCGGATGGGTCTCGTTCTTGCCGGTCGCCGGGTTGTTCCACACCAATTCGGAGGAATGCTCGGCGCGCGTCGCGGTGATCTTCACGCTGTTCGGGCCGAAGGGCATGATGGTGCCGCCCTTGCCGAAGCGCGGAGCGAGCTTCGCCGGCAGGATGCCCAGCGTATCCACCGTACTGCCCAATCCGGCCGGACCGTACATCGGCGCGTCGTGCATCTTGGCCAGGTCCGGCGCGTCGGCGAAGTGATCGAAGTGCGCGTGCGTGACCAGGATCAGGTCCACCTTGCCGATCGAATGCAGTTCCTTGAACTGAGGCGGGGTCTTCGGATTGGTCCTCATCCAGGGATCGATCACGATCACCTTGCCGCCGGGCGTGGTGATCCGGAAACCCGCCTGCCCCAGCCATAGCACTTCGGTCTTGCCCGCTTGCGCGAGGGCGGATCCGGTGACCATGGCCAGCAATAGAGCAAATAGAAACCGCTTCATCGTCTCCTCCTTTGGTTGACCGTGGGCGTATCGTCCATCACCTTGCCCTCCTTCGGCAAGCCCCACGCGTAGCCGTTACCGTTGACGGGAATAGAGCGCAGGCGCGCTTGTTTACCAGATGGACAATTGGGGAAGACCATGAACACAAGGCTGATCGCAACTTTTATCCTCTGCTCCGGCATTGCCGCGGGTGCGCAAGCGCAGCAGGGCAGCATGTCTTTCTTCATTACCAGCGCCGGACCCGGCAATGGCGCCGACCTCGGCGGCCTGGCCGGCGCCGACAAGGTCTGCCAGGCGCTCGCCCGGGCGGCCGGGTCGAAGAAAACCTGGCACGCCTACCTCAGCGCGAGCGAAAGCGGCGGCGGGAAGGCCGTCAACGCGCGCGATCGTATCGGCAAGGGCCCCTGGCAGAACGCCAAGGGCGCTGTCATCGCGAAGAATCTGGGCGACCTGCATGCAAACCCGGTCATCAACAAGCAGACCGCACTCACCGAGAAGGGCGAAGCCGTGAACGGGCGCGGGGACACGCCTAACATGCACGACATCCTCACCGGCTCGCAGCCCGACGGCCGCGCGTTCCCGCCAGGGGACGACAAGACCTGCGGCAACTGGACCAAGAGCGGCGAGGGCTCCGCGATCGTCGGCCATCACGACCGCATCGGCCTGCGCGACGACGACGCCTCGAAGTCCTGGAATTCCTCGCATGGCTCGCGCGGCTGCGGCCAGGACGCGCTGCGAGGCACCGGCGGCAACGGACTGCTGTACTGCTTCGCCGCCGACTGAGCAGCGCAATTCAGCCGTATTTTCTCGCGTCCTCGATCACCATGCCGTCGTTCGGCAAGCTCCCCGGCGCCACCAGCTCGACCTCGCCACGCAGCTTGGTGACGTCGCGGATCGAGGCCACGATGGCCTCCGCGAGGCCGGCGGGCCGCTGTTTCACCTCGCACTTCAACGTCATGCGATCGTTGCCGGTCTCGCCCTCGACCACCAGGCGCGCCTTGAGCACTTCCTTGTGGCGGTGCAGCACTTCGCCCACCTGCTTGGGCGAGACGAACATGGCGCGCACCTTGGTGGTCTGATCGGCGCGCCCCATCCAGCCCTTGATGCGCGTATTGGTGCGGCCGCAGGGACTGGTGCCCGCGAGGATGGCGGACAGATCGCCCGTACCGAAGCGAATCAGCGGGTAATCCGGGTTCATTGAAGTGACCACCACCTCGCCGACCTCGCCCTCGGGCACCGGCTGGCCGGTGCCCGGGCGCACGATCTCGAGAATCAGCGCCTCCTCCAGGATCATGCCTTCGTTGACCTTGCCGTCCGCCATTGCGCTCTCGTAGGCGAGCAGGCCGATGTCCGCCGTAGCGTAGAGCTGCATCACGCGAATACCGTGCGCAGCCATCGCCTCGCGCAGCGCCGGCGGCAGGTACTCGGCGCCGACGATCGCCTTGTTCAGGCAAGAAACATCGATCTTCAGCTCTGCGGCCTTTTCCACGATCAGCTTGAGAAACGATGGCGTGCCACCGAAGGCATTGACGCGCAGGTCGCGGATCGCCGCCGCCTGCATCTCGGTCTGCCCGGTACCGCCCGGGACCACCGTGCAGCCGATGGCGAGCGCGCCATGCTCGACCATCGAGGCCGCCGGCGTTAAGTGGTAGGAAAAGCCGTTCAGCACCAGGTCGCCGGCGCGAAAACCCGCGGCATACAGGGACCGCGCGGTGCGCCACCAGTCCTTGCCGTGGCCTTCGGGGTCGTAGACCGGGCCGGGCGAAGCGAACAGCTTGGCGAATTTTTCGACCGGTGTCGCGTTCAGGCCGCCGAGCGGCGGCAGGGCCTTCTGCAACTCGGCGAGGTCGGCCTTGCGCGTCACCGGGAGCTTGGCCAGCGACGCTCGGTCGGTCACGGCCGCGGCATCGAAATCCTCGAGGATGCGCGTCCAGCCGGGCGCCTTGTGCTTTGCGTGGGCGAGCTGCCGGGGCAGCGCCGCCCTCAATGCCGCCTCGCGTTCCTGCGGCGCGCGCGTCTCCAGCGCGTCGTAATGCGCGCTCAGAGCCAACGCTTCCTGCGCCGGTAGGACTTGACGTCGCGAAAGCTCTTGCGCCCGCCAGTGGAAAAGCCGAGGTAGAACTCCTTCACGTCCTCGTTCTCGGCGAGCGATTTTCCCTCCCCGTCCATCACCACGCGGCCGTTCTCCAGGATGTAGCCGTAGTCGGCGTACTTGAGCGCCATGTTGGTGTTCTGCTCGGCCAGCAGGAAGCTCACCTTTTCCTTCTGGTTGAGCTCCCGCACGATCTCGAAGATCTCCATCACCAGCTGCGGCGCGAGGCCCATCGAAGGTTCGTCCAGCAGGATCATTTTCGGCCGCGCCATCAGCGCTCGGCCGATGGCCGTCATCTGCTGCTCGCCGCCCGAGGTATAGCCGGACTGCGCCTTGCGCCGCTCCTTCAGGCACGGGAAATAGCGGTAGACCTTCTCCAGGTCGCCGCTCAGATCGGCGCCGCCGCGCGTATAGGCGCCGGTCAGGAGGTTTTCCTCGACCGTCAGGTGCTGGAAGCAGTGCCGGCCTTCCATCACCTGGCAGATGCCGCGCTTCACCAGTTCCGAGGGATTCAGCTTGTCGATGCGCTGGCCCATGAACTCGATGTGGCCCTTGGTCACGTCGCCGCGCTCCGCGCGCAGCAGGTTGGAAATCGCCTTCAGCGTGGTGGACTTGCCGGCGCCGTTGGCGCCGAGCAGCGCCACGATCTGGCCTTCCCGCACCTGCAGCGACACGCCCCTGAGCACCAGGAT
>JANMSV010000274.1:0-4950 GCA_031389685.1 Betaproteobacteria bacterium | reverse complement strand
AGTAGCCACTGCCTTTGGGCCATCGTGATGCGTCGTCGGTCGCGCTCTTCAAAACACGATCAGCTCCCCGATACTCGGCAATTCCCTTCAGGACGCCGAACGCCGCATGGGCCAACGTGTGTACGGCAAGCGCGTCTTCGCGAGCGAACAAGAGGCGAACTGCCGCGTCGAGCTGACGACGTGCTGCATCAAGCTTCGTAACCTCAATATTGGGCCAAGCGGAATCGGTCACGATGCCACCATCCGAGGTCTAACGTGCAATGAACGGCAAACGTAACCGCGAAAAACTATCCATATGTAGATTGAACCATCTACCAATAGATAGCGCCATATGCCGGCATATATCTAGTAATGGATAGTTCTCCCCGGGTCGCTTTCCACGATCCGATCCTCGATCCCCAGCCTCTTGCCATCTCGAAACGTGATCTCCCAAAGCTTCTGGCGGCGCGCTACTTCTTCAGCGCCTCATCCCCCATCCCCGACGGGAATTTGGACGAGCCGTAGCGGATCACCAGCGTCGCCAGTGCGAGCAGCAGGATCGCGCTGGTGACGTAGATCACTTCCACCCCCGGCCGGTGGTGGTCCTGCAGGTCGGAGATCATCAGGCGCGTGAGCGCGGTCATGCCCACGTAGATCAGGAAGCGCACCGGCATGTGGTTGGTCTTGAAGTAGATGCCGACCATGGCGCCGAGCTCGAGGTAGATGAACAGGAGCAGGATGTCGTCGATCGAGGCGTGGCCTTTGCTCGACATGCCGACGAAAGCCACGACCGCGGCCCAGACGATGGTGCCGCCGATGGCGAACAGCGCGAGGTAGTGAAAGGACTCCACCAGCAGGTTGCCGAGGCCCTTGGCAAGGTCGTCGATGTTCTTTTGCAGCGCAGCCGCCCAATTCGGTTTCATACCGTCTCCCGTGCGTGTGTTCCGGGCCCAAGGATAGCCTGCGCGGACGGCGAAGGCCGCAATTGCGGCCGCCGGCCGTTCAGAAATCCTGCGGCACGTCCCTGAGGAATACCGTCAGGTCGGTGGTCGGCGGTCGCGCGGGCACCTGGCAGAAAAAGTCGGCGACAAAACCGCGGTGGTAGGTGGTGTGGTTGACGACGTGAAGCAGGATCTCGCCCTTGGTCATCAAGCCTTGCCCGCCGCCGATGTAGGCGAAGGTGATTCTCTCATCGAGCGCCGGGTCACTCATCCGGTTGCTCCAGGCGACCAGCCAGCGGTCCATTTCCTGCTGCGCCTGCCGCAGTTCGGCAAGCGGCGGGTGGGTCTCCGTGTTGCGCGCCTTGTAGCCGTGCTCGCGCCCCTCGACGTGCGCCTGGAACACGCGGTCGATGACGTAGATGTGGTTGAGCGTGTGCAGCATGTTCCTGAAGATGCTCTGGCGCGGCTTGGTGGCCTCGCCCGCGGGCAGTTGCGCGACGGCCTCGAAGATCACCTCGTCGGCCCAGGCGTTGTAGCGGGTGAGCATGCGGGCGGTGCGCAGGGCGGAGGTCATGGTGCGATACCTACCACGGCTTCGGTTCGAAATCCATTGGCTTCCATTCGGTTCGGCAACCCGCGGCGGCGCGTCAGCCGATATTGAGCGCGCCGCCGCCGTCCACGAGCAGTGCCACGCCGGTGACGAAGCCGGCCTCGTCGGAGGCAAGGTAGAGCGCGGCGTTCGCCACGTCCCAGGCGGTGCCCATCTTGCCGCGCAGCGGCACGCGCTTGTCGCGCTCGGCCGCGATCTGCGCGCGCGGCCTGCCGCTCGCGCGGGCGCGCGTGTCCACGGCCATCGGCGTGTCCATGAGGCCCGGCAGGATGACGTTGGCGCGGATGCCGTATTCGGCGTTCTGGATCGCGAGCTGCTGTGTGAAGGCGATCATCGCCGCCTTGGTCGCCTTGTAGGTGACGAACGGGTACTTCTCCAGCGCGGCGAGCGAGGAGATCATCAGGATCGCGCCCGAGCGCTGCGCGCGCATGATCGGGACGACGTGCTTGCAGGCCATGATCGCCCCGCGCAGGTTGATCGCGCTGATGCGGTCGAACGCTTCCTCGGTCAGCTCGAGGAGCGGCGCGTCGCCGCCGGCGATGCTCACGCCGACGTTGTAGTGCAGGATGTCGATGCGGCCCCAGCGCCCATGCGCCGCCGCCATCGCGGCGCCGAGCGTCGCTTCGCGGGTGACGTCGGCTTCGAAGGCGATGCATTCGCCGCCCTCGCGTTCGGCCATCTGCGCGGATTCCTTTGCCGAAGCGAGGTCGCGGTCCACGGCCATGACCTTGGCGCCTTCCTGGACGAAGCGCAGCACGGTGGCCCGGCCATTGCCGATGCCTTCGCCCGGGCTCTGGCCGGCGCCGATGACGACGGCGATTTTGTTGCGGAGGCGGGGGGTGGGGGAGAGGGACACAACGAGTGGGGGTCAAATGCTGCGGTTGAGGCGCGAGGCCGGAGTGTCAACCAATTCTGGGGAACTTTGGCGCCCGGTTGAGCGCCGTGTAATGTGGCTGCCGACTCACTTGCGTTTCTTCCTAACCGGCTCTGGCAGTGACGCCGCGTATTTAATGCAGAGTTTCACCCAATGCCGCAAAACCTTCACATCGTTCAAGATAGTTTTTGGCAAGATGACGTAATCTTTCTTGATCGGACCTTCCGGAAAGTAGCGAAGGGGTTTTGCACCTTTTTGTCTCAATAAAGCGTTTCGTGACTCTTCCGGCAATTTTATCGCGAAGCCAACGGGCGTTAGAGAAATGCAGATTTTGCCATCGGCGTAAAGTGCGGCCCCGCTGAAGAAATGCTTGTACTCCAGTTTGATGTTCTTGAATCTCCCTAAAGCGGCTTCCCTCATTAGGGCGGTCAATCGTTCTAGGTATTCGTGAGCCATGAGTCAGTATTCTGCGCCACATAACGTGGAGGTTACTGGCGCGCGGCAAACGATGCGCGATTATCGTGCGACGCTTCCCGCGTGTCCGGGTACACCGTCAAGTTGGGCCGATACTGCTTAATCACTGTTGACGATGCGCCTGAAGTTGTTCCCGTCAAAAAGAAAAACAGCGCCTGCTTTCTCAAAACATGTCGTACCTATGGCGTCAACCGGGTATTTTCCGAGGTCCCCGGCCTCGATGTCGTACATGTCCTCACCTTTCTTCATCAGTTATATGAAGTCATCACAGTACGGCTTCTCAATGAGACGCAGAACCATCGACGGAACTTTCGCGAGGCATACAGCGATTCTTGTCGCAGTAATTCGATCCGGCTCGTTGAAGACCGGTTGGGCTCTGTTCTGAATCAGCAAGGCGATGTCTTGGCGCCCGTCGCCATCGAAGTCGCCTCGAATCTTCAGCGGATCAGCCTGCAGCCCCGCCGCTGCAAATGCCTTGACGTCCTCGGAGACGGACGCCATGGTCCAGACAGGCAGTGCTTGATTGAGGAGCGTTTTGCAGGATTGCTCTAGGTCTGCCGCGTATGCCGGCAGATTAATGACAAACAGGCTTACAAGCGTGGCAGATGCGAATGACTGTTTCGGCATGAAGTGGGCCCACCGTCCCGGTTCAGCGGCCGGGCACTGATAATTGAATCCTCGCACTTTATCCCTCACGGACCGCCGCAACCGGTTGTTAGATTCCAGCTCGCACGATTGACCACCGCTTGAGCTTTTGATCGAACGACATTGCAGCGTGCGCCGGGCTTGTCGACGGCAGGGTCTCATAGCGTATCTCGCGGTATTCGCCGCCAAGCACTGGCGCCACTTTGCGGCGATATAGGTCCGCCGCCTTCCGCCCGTTGAAACATATGAGTCGAACAGAGCGATGGGATCTCAAGAATGTTCGAAAGTCGTTCGGCACCATTGACGAAGCGACGATGGACGAATCAAGACTGCCTCGCCTTTGCGCCGCAGCCAATACGTCCCAGAGAGCAATACGGTTCTTCGTCAATATCCGTTTCCGCTTTGCGTAGGGAAGCTCGGGATTCGCACCGAAGAGTTCTCCCATCACCTTCCAGAAGCCGTTTCGCGGATGGGCATAGTACTCGCCGACGTCAAGCGACATTCGACCAGGCAAACTGCCGAGTATCAGCACGACGGATCGACCACTCGATACAGGACGGAATCCCGCGTGACGCATCATCTTGCTGGGATCTAACGAGGCTGTAGAGAAAGTCCAAAGAACCGATTTCGATCGATTCTCAGGGGTACGCTTACCCCTCCCCGATGCGCTAGCGTTGAACACAGCGCATCCTGAGTGGTCGAATTTCTCATGATCGTCATGGGATCGGGTGCAGGGGACTTTTTCTACAGCCTCAATGTTTGACATGAGCGGCAGACACCGGCTTGCCGGAGGCTGTCCGCCGATGGAAGGGTTAGAGCGCGTTTTCCTCATATGCGCTGGATTTCGCGCTGCATCAGTAATTCGCCTGGCTCAATTTGATGCTTCACGTGCTGCTCAGGCGATGCTAGCGAGAAACCCAGGCGCTCGAGCAAGCGCATCGAGCGAAGATTCTCGCGTTTGAGCACAGTGGAAAGGCTGTGTACTTGATAGTGCTGGACAAGCTCGGAGATCATCGCTTGGACAGCTTGGCGCGCGAGGCCGCGACCCCAGTAAGCGCTGGACAACTCGTAGGCGATGGCTGCGCGGTCGTCGGGATGCACCGTTGCTTGAACGTAACCGATGAGCTCGGAGGTTGGGAGGCGGATGACCCAGTTGAGCCATTGTTCCTTACCGTTCGCCGACAGCCTTGATTCGAGCTTCGTGAACCGGCCGCGTAACCATTCGAGAGACGGCGGCGGTTCGTTCTCGTACTCGTAGATCGCCGGATCGCTGAGGACCGCGAACATCTCTTCCGCATGCGCTGCAGTTTGTGGCTCCAGCGTGAGGCTGCCTGTCTCGATGACGCGCATGCGCGCTCTAACGAATGAAAGGGACTTCCCCTGCACGGTGACGGCATCTAGGTGCCAAGATTGAGGTGTCGAAATTC
>JANMSV010000255.1:0-8121 GCA_031389685.1 Betaproteobacteria bacterium | reverse complement strand
GCCACGCTGAACAGAAACGGAAGTAGGAGCAGTCTCAAGCTAGTAAAATCGCGCCGCACGCCCCGGTAGCTCAGTGGATAGAGCAGCCCCCTCCTAAGGGGCAGGTCGCACGTTCGATTCGTGTCTGGGGCGCCAAGCATAGCCGCTAGAAGTCGGCGTCATCGCGTGCTGCGGCCAGGCGCTTGCGCTTGCGCTGGCGCCGGTGCTGCCACACCGACAGCGCGACCGACAGCACCGAGGCGATCAGCAGCCCGCCGGAGATCGGCCGCGTGAGGAACAGCCAGGGATTCGAGTCGGTCATGATCGAGCGCACCAGGTTGATCTCGATCTGGTCGCCGAGGATCACACCGAGGATGAACGGCGCGAGCGGCAAGCCCAGTTTCACCATGCCGTAGCCGAACAGGCCGAACACCAGCAGCACGTAGACGTTGTCCACCGTGTTGTTGAGCGCGTAAGCGCCGATGACGCACAGCACCAGCACCACCGGGAACAGCACCGCCTTGGGGATGGTCACGATGCGCAGCATCCAGCGCACCCCCGGGAACAGGATCGCCAGCACCAGCGCGTGCGCGACGATATAGGCCGCGAACATGCCGTAGGCGAGCGCCGCGTTCTGCGCGATGAACAGCGGCCCGGACTGGATGCCGTGGATGGTGAGCGCGCCCAGCATCACCGCGGTCACCGCGTCCCCCGGAATGCCGAAGGCCATGATGGTCACCAAGGAGCCTGCGACGTTGGAGTTGTTCGACGATTCCGAGGCGATGATGCCCTCGGGGATGCCGCTGCCGAATTTCTCCGGCCGCCGCGAGAACTTCTTCGCCTGGTCGTAGGCGAGCATGTTGGCGGCGCTGCCGCCGATCCCCGGCAGCACGCCGATCACCAGCCCGATGAACGTGGACCACAGCAGCAGGAACGGCCGCTGCAGGATCTCGCCGATGACCTTGAGATGCGAGACCGCGAGGCTCACGCCGCGGTCCACCGCCTCGATCGCCTTGGCGGCGCCACCCATGCGTTCCACCTCGGACATGATCTGGGCGAAGGCGAACACGCCGATCAGCACCGGCAGGAACGGAATGCCGCCCTCCAGAAAGCGAATGCCGAAGGTCAGCCGCGCCTGCCCCATCACCGGGTCGTTGCCGAGCACCGTGACAACGAGGCCGAGCGCGCCCGCCACCAGGCCCTTGATCAGCGAGGCCTCGGCCAGCCCGGCGACCATCGACAGCGCCAGCACGAACAGCGAGAAAAACTCCCACGGCCCGAACTGCAGCGCGATGCGCGCGAGCGGCTCGGTGGTGGCGACGAGGAACACCGCGCCCAGCAGTCCGCCGAAGATCGAGGCCCAGATGCCGAGCCAGAGCGCCCTGCCTGGCTCGCCCTTCTTCGCCATCGGAAAGCCGTCGAAGGTGGTGGCCACGGCCGAGGGCTTGCCGGGAATGCCGAGCAGGCACGAAGTGATCAGGCCGCCACACTCTCCGCCGACGTAGACGCCGATCATCGCCGCGAGGCCCTGCAGCGGCTCCAGGCCGAAGGTGAACGGCAGCACCACGATCACCGTCATGGTGATGGTGATCCCGGGCAGCGCGCCGCCGACCACGCCCACCAGCGTGCCGACGCAGAGCGGCACGAGGTACTTCAGCTGCAGGATGTTGACGATCCCCGCGCCGAGCAGCTCGAACATGGCCTAGAAGCCGGTCCAGGCGCCGCGCGGCAACAGCACCGTCAGATAGCGCTCGAAGATGAGGTGGGTGATGAACGCCGTCAAGAGCGCGGTAGCGGCCACGCGCGCCCAGCCGCGAACGCCGTGCGGCGGATCCAGCGTTGCGTTGGCGGCGGCCACGTAGGCGACGGTGGCGATGCGAAACCCGAGGGTGGGCAGCGACACCACGTACAGGCCGAAAATCGCGAAGCTGATCACCACCAGCGCGTAGTTGAGCTTGTCGCGCATTGGCGGCGCCACGGGCTGCCGCCCGCGCTGCGCGAGGATCTCGGACACCAGGAGCATGGCGCCGAACAGCGCCGTGATGCCGAGGACGATGCGCGGATAGAACCCCGGCCCGATGGGAACGAGCGGACTGTCCTTGAGCCCCAGGGTCAAGCCGAAAAGAACGAGGCTCGCGGCAAGTACCGCGAGCCCCGCCCAAGCGTCGCGACTCAGCATCTACCGCGTCGACAGACCCAGCTCCTTCGCCAGGTTCTTGTTGAGCTCGTCGTTCTGCCTGAGCCAGGCGGCGTAGGCCCTGCGGTCCATGAAGCGCACGTCGGTGGCCTGCTTCTTCATCGACTCGGCGAACGCCGGCTCCTTCACGGTGGCCGCGCAGGCCGCCTCCAGCTTCGCCAGCACGTCGTTGGGCGTGCCCTTGGGCGCCACGATGCCGCGGTTGACGTCGTAGACCACGTTCACGCCGAGCTCCTTCAGCGTCGGCACGTTGGGCATTTCGGGATTGCGCTGCTCGGTGGCGATGCCGAAGAATTTCAACTGCCCGGCCTCCACCTTGCCCTTCTGCGTGAGGTTGGCGTCGGTAAGGTCGATGTGGCCGCCGAGGATCGCGTTCATGCGCGGCGCGAGGCCCTCGTAGGACACGTACTTGAACTTGATGCCCGCGGCCTTTTCGATCAGCGCCGGGAAGAAGTGGCTGGTCGAGCCCAGCGTCGCGCCCACCGTGATCTGCCCGGGGCGCGCCTTGGCGTCCGCCAGCAGGGACTTCCAGTCGGTCCACGGCGTCTTCGGGCTCGCGGTGAGCACCGAGGGCGTGGAGGACACCAGGCACACCGGCTCGAAATCGGTGTAGTTCACGTCCGACACGCCGGTGTAGTAGGTGGAGTGGATGTAGTCGTGCACGCCGTAGATGGTGTAGCCGTCGGGCGGCGAGTCCCTGGCTTCCTTCGCGCCCTTGGTGCCGGAGGCGCCGCCGACGTTGGCGATCACCACCGTCTGGCCGATGTGCTTTTGCATCAGCGGCGTGAACGGACGGAAGATGTTGTCGGTGTCCCCGCCCGCGGCCCAGGGCACGATGAGCTTGATCGGGCGGTCGGGATACTGCGCGAGCGCGATGGCCGGCAGCAGGGAAAGGGCGAGTCCAGCAGCGAACTTGTGCATCATGAAATCCTCCTCCAGGGAAAGGCGATAATAAGTCATGTTCCAGGGAAAGTGGTACGACGACGTAGCGGTCGGCGAGCGCTTCGGCACCAGCCTCACGGTCACCGAGGCCCACCTGGTCCTCGGCTCGGGCCTGTTCGGTGACTTCAACCCGTTGCACGTGAACGAGGAATTCGCCAAGAATTCCAGGTTCGGCACGCGCATCCTGCAAGGCCCGTTCACCAGCGCGCTGGTCTCCGCCCCGATCGGCATGTATTTCGCGGGCACCGCCCTCGCCTACCTCGAGCATGCCTGCCGCTTCAAGGCGCCGGTGCGCCCGGGCGATACGCTGACCAGCGAGTGGACGGTGACCGAGAAGCTCGACAAGCCCAAGCACCAGGGCGGCATCGTCGTACTGCACTGCGTCGCGAAAAAGCAGGACGGCGAAACCGCCGTCGAGGCCGACGGCAAGCTGCTGGTCGCTAGCCGGCCGGCGCCCTGAAACTCCCGACCCAGCGCCGGTCGAGCCGGTCCTTCCAGCGCCACGCCCATGCGCCTTGCGCGCTCCAGCCTCCCCAGTCGACGATGGCGGTGCGAGCGCCGCAGCTGATCAGCGCCAGCGCCTGGCGCTGCGGCACGTAGCGCCGCAGCTCGCCGCCGCGCAGGTTGTGCGCCAGCACCTCGGCATGCCGCACTGCGTACACGCCGGATTTGGGATGCGGCGCATCGCGCAGTGTTGCGCAATCGCCCGCGGCAAACACCTCCGGATGCGAGACGCTGCGCAGCTTATCGTCCACCAGCACGAAGCCGCGCTCATCGGAGGCCAGGCCGCTTTCGCGCAGCAATGGCAGGGGCGCGGCGCCCGCGGTCCAGATCACGAGGTCGGTCGATTCGCGCGTTCCCGCCGCAACCACCACGGGCCCCGCCTCCACCGCGCTCACCACCGTGCCTGCGCGCAATTCGACGCCATTGCGGCGCAGCGCGCGCGCGATGCGCCGCGCCACCGCCGGCCGGAACATCGGCCGGTCCGAATACAGCGTAACGCGCGCCGAAGTGCGATGCGCCACCGCCATCGCCAGCTCGACGCCGGCCGCGCCGGCGCCCACGACCGCGACGGTTTTCACCCTGTCCTTCGCTTCCAGCCATCGTTCCATGAAAGTTTCGAAAGGCTTGGCGGCGAGCGCATGCTCGGCGCTGCCCGGCACTTCCTGCGCCGGGATCGAGCCCAGATTGAGCGACGCGCGGTCGTACTCGAGCGTCGTACCGTCTTCGAGCTGCACCAGGCGCCGCGCGGCATCGAGCGCGGCGACGCTGCCCAGCACCAGCTTCGCGCCCGCGCGCGCGGCCAGTGCCGCCAGGTCGATGCGGATCTCGTCGAGCCGGTAGTGGCCGGCGACGAAGCCCGGCAGCATGCCCGAATAAGTTTGATGCGGGAAAGGCGTGACCAGCGTCACGTCAGCGCCGCGCAACTCGCGCAGCGCGGCGGCGTGCGCGTGCCCGCCGCCCAGCAGGACGAGGCGCATCAGCCGCGCGCTGCTTCGCGCTTGCGCAGCTCCTTGCGCTGCACTTTGCCCGTGGTGGTCATGGGCAGGGCGTCGATGAACTCGATTTCCTTCGGGACCTCGTAGGGCGCAAGTCGCCCGCGCACGTGCTGCCGGATGTCCTCCTCCAGCTGATCGGAAGCTTGCCGCCCGGACTGCAGAACGATGAATGCCTTGATGATCGATCCGCGCGTGGCGTCGGGCTTGCCGATCACCGCGGCGTTTGCGACCGCCGGGTGCTTCACCAGGCAGCTCTCGATCTCCGCCGGGCCGATGCGATAGCCCGAGCTCTTGATGAGGTCATCCGTCCTGCCCTGGTACCAGAGATAGCCGTCTTCATCCATCTTCCCCTGGTCGCCGGTGCAGCCCCAGTCGCCGATGAACTTGTCCTTGGTCGCCTGCGGGTTGTTCCAGTACTCGAGAAAGAACACCGGGTCGGCCTCGCCGTTGCAGTTGCGGTGCACCGCGATCTCGCCGAGCTCGCCGCGCGGGCGTTCCCTGCCCTGCTCGTCGATCACCGCGACGCGGTGGCCCGGATAGGGCCGCCCGATGGACCCGGGCTTCACCGGCCAGGCCGCCTGGCAGTTGCCGACCACGTAGTTGATCTCGGTCTGGCCGAACATCTCGTTGATCGTGACGCCGAGCTGTTCGTTCGCCCACTCGATCACCGTGACGCCCACGCTCTCGCCCGCGCTCATGATCGAGCGCAGCTGCAGCCGATATTTCTTTCTCGGCTCGGGCACCGCCTTCATCATCAGTTTCAGTGCCGTGGGGAACAGGAAGGAGTTGCGCACGCCGTACTTGTCCAGGAGGTAATAGGCCTTCTCGGCGTCGAACTTGCCGCGGTAGCCGAGGATCGGGATGCCGAACGCCCAGGACGGCAGCAGTGCGTCGAACAGCCCGCCGGCCCAGGCCCAGTCCGCGGGCGACCAGAAGATATCTCCGGGCTGCGGGAAGAAATCGTGCGAATGCACGAAGCCGCTCAGGTTGCCGATCAGCAGGCGGTGCGCCTCGTAGGCGCCTTTGGGCGCGCCGGTGGTGCCGCTGGTGTAGATGATCAGCGCCGGATCGTCCGCCGCCGTATCCACCAGCGTGAAGTCGCTGCTCGCCTTTGCCAGCAGCGCTTCCCAGGCGTGCACCCCCGATTCGCGCGCGCCGCCCACGCCGATCACGTGCCGCAGCTGCGAAAGCTTGCCGCGGATCTGCCACAGGTTGGCAAGCGTAGTCGGCTCGACCACGGCCACGCTCGCACCGGCGTGTTCCATGCGGTACTCCAGGGCATCCGGACCGAACAGATGGCTGAGCGGCAGCGCCACGGCACCCATCTGGAAGATCGCCATGTAGGCGATGGCGGACTCCGGGCGCTGCGGCAGGAGCAGCGCGACGCGCTCGCCGCGCCGCACACCGAGCGCCGCGAGCGCGTTCGACAGGCGGTTGGCCTGCTGCTGGATGTCCCAAAAACTGTAGGCCGCGGTGGCCCCCGATTCGTCTTCCCAGTACAGGGCGAAGCGCGAGCGGTCACCAGCCCACTGCCCGCAGCAGGCCTGCGCGATGTTGTAGCGCGGCGGGACCTCCCAGCGGAAGCGCGAATAGATCTCTTCGTACCGGTCGGGCATCGGCCGCATTCTATACTTCGCCCATGACCCCCCAAGCCCTGGTATTCGACGCCTACGGCACGCTCTACGACGTGCACGCCGTGATCCGTCGCTGCGAGCAGTTCTGGCCCGGCAGGGGCATGCAGTTGTCGCAGTTATGGCGCGCAAAACAACTGGAGTACACCTGGCAGCGCAGCCTGATGCGGCGCTACGTGCCGTTCTCGCGGGTGACGCGGGAAGCGCTGGCCTACGCCTGCGAGTCGCTCAAGCTGGCGCTGGACGGCGCGCGCGAAATCGCACTGATGGACGAGTACCTGAAGCTGGCGGCCTATGCGGACGTTCCAGCGGCGCTGGAGCGCATGACGGGCAAGCGCGCCATCCTCTCCAACGGCTCGCCCGACATGCTCGAGCCGCTGGTGATGAACTCGGGCCTCAGATTCGATGCAGTGCTGAGCGTGGACGAGATGAAGGTCTTCAAGCCCGCGCCAGAGGCGTACCAGATGGCGGTGGACCGGCTGGCCGTAGCGAAAGAAAATATCGGCTTCGTGTCCTCCAACTGCTGGGACGCGCTCGGCGCGAAGTCCTTCGGGTTCCGGGTGTACTGGATCAATCGCCTGGGCGCCCCCGTCGACCGGCTCGGCTTCCAGCCCGACGGCCAGCTGCGCTCGCTCGGAGACCTGCCTGAAATTCTGCGCTAACTGCGGGGCGCCGGTGACGCGGCGCGTCCCCCCGGGCGACAGCCTGCCGCGCGAGGTCTGCGACGCGTGCGGCGAGATCCATTATCGCAACCCCAAGCTGGTGGTCGGCGCGATCGCGGAATACGAGGGGAAGATCCTGCTTTGCCGCCGCGCCATCGAGCCGCGCTACGGCTACTGGACCCTGCCGGCGGGCTTCATGGAGAACGACGAGACCGCGGCGCAGGGTGCGCTGCGCGAGACGCTCGAGGAGGCCGGCGCGCGCATCGAGATCGACGCGCCCTTCTGCCTGATCTCGGTGCCCCGCGTGAACCAGGTGCACCTGTTTTACCGCGCGCGCCTGACCGACCAGGAGTTCAACCCCGGCGAGGAAAGTCTGGAGGTCGCCCTGGTCGAGGAAGCGCAGGTGCCCTGGAAGGACCTCGCCTTCCGCACCGTGGCCCTGTCGCTGCAGCATTGGTTCGCCGATCGCGCCCGCGGCACCTTCGGCTTCCACGCCGAGGATCTGCCGCTCCGCTAGAATCCCGCCGAAGGGGGAGTCACCATGAGAAAAACGCTGCTGGTCCCATTTCTGGCCTACGCACCTCTGGCGGCCGCGGCCGACGCCAAGCTCGATCCCGCCAACACCGCGTGGATGATCACCGCGACGGTGTTGGTGCTGTTCATGACGCTGCCCGGCCTGGCCCTGTTCTATGGCGGGCTGGTGCGCGCGAAAAACGTGCTCTCGGTGCTGATGCAATGCTTCGCCATCACCTGCGCGGTGACGCTCGCCTGGGTGGTGGTGGGCTACAGCATCGCGTTCGGAGACGGCGGCAGCGCGAACGCCTGGTTCGGTGGCTTCGGCAAGTCGCTGCTTTCCGGCATCGCGGTGAACACGCTCAAGGGCAGCATCCCGGAGACCGTGTTCGCCATGTTCCAGCTCACGTTCGCCATCATCACCCCGGCGCTGGTGATCGGCGCCTACGCCGAGCGCGTTCGCTTCAGTGGCATGCTACTGTTCAGCGTCCTGTGGCTGCTGCTCGTCTATTGCCCGATCGCGCACTGGGTGTGGGGCGACGGCTGGCTGCAGAAAATGGGCGTGATGGATTTCGCCGGCGGCCTGGTGGTGCACCTGAACGCGGGGATGGCGGCGCTGGTCTGCGCGCTGGTGCTCGGCAAGCGCAGGGGCTTCCCCGACACGGCGATGCCGCCGCACAACCTGGCAATGACGGTGA
>JANMSV010000252.1:0-1646 GCA_031389685.1 Betaproteobacteria bacterium | reverse complement strand
GGTAAGCCGGCGCCACCACTCGGGCGCCTCAAGGTCGGCGTGCTCGCCCGCCGGGGCGATGTCGACCGGCGTCACGCCGATGGCGAGCAGCTGGTCGGCAACAGCGCCGGAATCGGCGCCATCCAGCTTGCCGCTGACCAGGCTGCCGCGTGCGTCGCGGCCTCGGTAGGAAAAAATCGGCACCCTAGTCGTCCACCTGCGTCGCGACTTTGAGCGCCTCGACGACCGTGGTGCGGCCGGCGAGGACCAACTCGAGCACGCGGTCGGTAAGGCGCGCGCCTTCCAACTGCGGCCGTGCTGCTTCGCCGAAGGAATTGGGATCACGCGCTACCGCCGCGCGCGCGAGCTCCGGGGTCATCTCCAGCATTTCGTAGACGCCGATGCGCCCGGCAAAGCCGGAGCCGTTGCAGTGCGAGCAGCCGGTGCCGCGGAAATACTTGCGCTCGGCGTAATCCGCCCCGACCTCCGCCGCCAGCCAGCGCGATTCGTAGGCATCGGGCCGGTATTCCGCGTTGCAGGACTCGCAGTTCAAGCGCACCAGACGCTGCGCCACCACCGCGTGCAACGAAGTCGCCACCATGTAGCTGGGCGCGCCCATGTCGATCAGGCGGATCGGCGTGCTGATCGCATCCTTGGTATGCAGGGTGGAGAACACCAGGTGGCCGGTAAGCGCCGCGCGCAGCGCGATCTGCGCCGTGTCCTCGTCGCGGATTTCGCCCACCAGAACGATGTCCGGGTCCTGGCGCAGGGCCGAGCGCAGCACGCGGGCGAAACTCAATTCGATCTTCTCGTTGACCTGCACCTGGTTGATGCCCGGCAAGCGATATTCCACCGGGTCTTCCACGGTGATGATCTTGCGCTCGGGGGTGTTCACTTCCGAGAGCGCGGAGTACAGAGTGGTGGTCTTGCCGCTGCCCGTCGGGCCGGTCACCAGCACCATACCGGCAGTGCGCTGGATGATCTCGCGAAAGCGCTCCAGGATCTTCTTCGGCATGCCAAGGCTGTCCAGCGTTTGCATCGAGGCGCGCCGGTTGAGCAAGCGCAGCACCACCGATTCGCCGTGCTGCGTCGGCATGGTGGACATACGCACGTCGACCTTCTGGTCGCGCACGATGACGTTGAGGCGCCCGTCCTGCGGCAGACGTTTTTCCGAGATGTCGAGCCCCGCCATCAACTTCAGGCGCAGCGCCAGCGCCGGCGCGATCTTCAGGTCGGCTTCGGTCTGCGGGTTGAGTTCGCCGTCGATGCGGAAGCGGATCTGCAAGTGACCTTCCTGCGGCTCGATGTGCACGTCGGACGCGTTCACCTGGATCGCGTCCTCGAACACGCTTTGCAGCAGTTTCACGACCGGCGCGTCTTCGGCGCCGGCGCCGAGCGCGCCGAAGTCCACGTAAGAGTCGCCGACGTCCCGCTCCAGCTCCTTGGCGAGGCCGCTGATCTCCTCGGTACGCCGATAGACGCGGTCCACCGTCTGCAGCAGCGCCGACTCGCTCACCACCGCCACCTCGATGTCGCGCTGCAAGATCCTGCCGATCTCATCGTACGCAAAGAGAGCGGTCGGGTCGGCCATGCCGACGAGGACGTTGGCGCGCCGCCGGTCCGCCAGCACGATGGCGCGGAAGCGCCGCGCCTGCGCCTCGGGCAGG
>JANMSV010000183.1:0-5820 GCA_031389685.1 Betaproteobacteria bacterium | reverse complement strand
CGCGGATCTGCGGGCCGCTGGTGCGCGTCATCAGGCCGTAGTAGCCGGCCTGCGCCGCGGCTTCCAGCAGCATGTTGCCGGCGGTCATCACGCCGGCGCCGCCGGAGCCGGCGAGCGCAATCGAAACGGAAGCATTCGCGTGCATGGCGCTATTTGGCGGGCAAGGCGATGCCCAAACCTTGAGATGGATCAAACCGGACCGCTTTGGCAGGGAGTATTCATGCACCTAATTCGGTATCGTCGTACCGATTTAACGAGAAAGGTTCCCATATGGGCATGGCGGACGCGAAGCTGCTCAAGGACCACGACCTGCCGGCGCTCGCCGCGAGCGGCGTGCGCTACGAGAAGCGCGAGGCGCGAACTCCCGAGGGCAAGGCGGTGCCGGGCCTGTACAACGCGTGGATCTGGCTCGACAACCCGGCGCAGTACAACTCCTACACCACCGAGATGGTGAAGGCCGTGATCCTCGCGTTCCGCGCGGCTTCCGCCGCGCGCGACGTGAGCAGCGTGGTGTTCACCGGCGTGGGCGACAAGGCCTTCTGCACCGGGGGCAACACGAAGGAGTACGCGGAGTACTACGCCGGGCATCCGCAGGAATACCGCCAGTACATGCGGCTGTTCAACGACATGGTGTCGGCGATTCTCGCCTGCGACAAGCCGGTGATCTGCCGCGTGAACGGCATGCGCATCGGCGGCGGCCAGGAAATCGGCATGGCCTGCGACTTCTCCGTGGCCCAGGACCTGGCGCGCTTCGGCCAGGCCGGCCCCAAGCACGGCTCGGCGCCGATCGGCGGCGCCACCGACTTCCTGCCGGTGATGGTCGGCGCCGAGCGCGCGATGGCCGCCTGCGTGCTGTGCGAGCCGTTCTCGGCGCACGAGGCTTATCACATGGGTGTGCTCACCGACATCGTTCCCGCGCTCAAGGTCGACGGCAAGTTCGTCGCCAACCCGCTGGTGGAAACGCAGCGCGTGTACGACGACTTCGGCCGCCTGGCCTTCGGCCGGCCGAAGAGCGGGCAGGCGCTGCAGGAGGGCAAGGCGCTGCTCAAGCAAGGCGTGGTGGATCTCTCGGCGCTCGACGCCAAGGTCGAGGAGCTGTGCGCGAAGATCCTGCTCACTTTTCCGGACTGCACCACCAAGACGGTGGAAGAGCTGCGCAAGCCCAAGCTCGAGGCCTGGAACCGCAACAAGGAGGACGCGCGTGCGTGGCTCGCGCTCAACATGATGACCGAGGCGCGCGCCGGCTTCACCGCCTTCAACGCCGGAGCGAAAGACGATCGCGAGGTCGATTTCCTGCTGCTGCGGCGCAAGCTCGCCGCGGGCGAGGGCTGGGCGGGCGACCTGCACGACGCCATCCAGCCGGGAAAGAAGCGTGTCTGAGCGGCCGCTCAAGGTCTGGCTGGAGCGCGACGGCGCGCTGCTCAGGCTGCGCCTGGCGCGGCCCAAGGCCAACCTGATCGACGCGGCGATGATCGCGGCGCTCACCGAGGCCTTCGCCGCGCACCGCGACGATGCGGGGCTGCTGGCGGCGCTGGTCGACCATGAGGGGCCGCACTTCTCGTTCGGCGCCAGCGTCGAGGAGCACTTGCCCGCCTCCTGCGAGCAGATGCTCAGGTCGCTGCACGGCCTGCTCGAAGCGATGCTCGACTGGCCGCGGCCGATCCTGATGAGCATCCACGGCCAATGCCTGGGCGGCGGGCTGGAGTTCGCCGCCGCGGGGCACCTGATGTTCCTCGCCCCCGACGCGCAGCTCGGGCAGCCCGAGATCAAGCTCGGCGTTTTCGCCCCGGCGGCCTCGGTGCTGCTGCCGCTGCGCATCGGGCAGGCGCGCGCCGAGGACCTGCTGTATTCGGGCCGGGCCATCGACGCGCAGACCGCGCTCGGCTGGGGCCTCGCCAACGAGGTGGCGGATGACCCGGTGGCGGCGGCCGCGGCGTATTTCGACCAGCACCTCGCCGGCAAGAGCGCGGCCTCGCTCGCGCTCGCGGTGCGTGCGGCGCGCGAGCCGTTCAGTGAGCTGGCGCGCGCGCGGCTCGACGACGTGGAGGGACTGTACGTGGACAAACTGATGGCGACGCGCGACGCGAACGAGGGCCTCACGGCCTTCCTCGAAAAGCGCGCGCCGCGCTGGGAGCACCGATGAGCACCAAGGAAATCGTTGCGCGCTGCGAGCGCCTGTTCGAGGACCTGCGCTTCGGGGCGGTCAAGGACTGGAAGGCGCTCAAGCCAGGGCGCAAGGCCATCGGCTACATGCCGATCTACGTGCCGCGCGAGATCATCCACGCGGCGGGCATGCTGCCGGTGGGCATCTTCGGCGGCGGCGACCAGCTCGAGGTGATCCAGGGCGACGCCTACTACCAGAGCTACATCTGCCGCATCCCGCGCTCGACCCTCGAGCTCGGCCTCACCGGGCGGCTCGACTGTCTCGACGGCATGCTGTTCCCGTCGATCTGCGACGTGATCCGCAATCTCTCGGGCATGTGGCAGATCATGTTCAAGGACAAGTACGTCAAGTACTTCGACGTGCCGCAGAACTACGACGACGCGATCGGCGGCGAGTTCTACGTGCACGAGATGCAGCAGCTGCGCGAGGACCTCGGCAAGCTCGCCGGCCAGCCGGTCAGCGACGAGGCGCTGCGCGCCTCGATCGCGGTGTACAACGAGAACCGCCAGGCGATCCGCGACCTTTACGCCTATCGCGCCGGGAAGCCCTGGCAGGCGCCGACCTCCGAGCTGTACCTGGTGCTGCGCGCCGGCTGCGTGCTGCCGCCCGAGGAACACACCGCGCTGGTGCGCAGCTACCTGCTCGAGGCCGGGAAGGAGACCAGGCCGCAACGCGACAACGCGCGCGTGGTGCTCACCGGCTCGTTCTGCGAACAGCCGCCGCTCGGCCTGATCAAGTCGATCGAGATGGCCGGATGTTACGTGGTGGACGACGACTTCCAGCTCATCCAGAGCTGGCTGCTCGACGAGGTACCGGTCACCGGCGACCCGCTCGAGGAACTCTCGAAGGCCTTCCTGCACCGCTCGACCTCCACTTCGTCGAAGTACGACGAGCGCAAGGAAGACAAGGGCAAGTTCCTGCTCAGGCAGATCAAGGACCGCGGCGCTGAAGGCGTGGTGTTCGCCGCGCCTTCGTTCTGCGATCCGGCGCTGCTCGAGCGCCCGATGCTGCAGGGGATCCTCGCCCAGCACAAGGTGCCCTACACCGCGTTCAAGTATTCCGAAAACACCGGCCAGATGGCCCCGATCCGCGAGCAGGCGGGGACTTTCGCAGACTCGATCAAATTGTGGAGCGCCGCATGAGCACACCGATCCAGATCATGCCGGGGACCAGCGCCCCGAAGAAGCCGCCGCAGGTCCAGAAAGAGGACGCGATGTTGCTGCAGAAGGAGCTCATCAACGGCAACTACCACGAGCTCGCGCGCGCGCGGCAGGAGAACCGCAAGGTCTCCGCGACCTTCGTGCCGGGCAACCTGAACGAGCTGCTGATGTGCTTCGATTTCGCGCGCAGCCTGCCGGAGACCAACGCGCTGCAGAACGGCATGCGCAAGAAGTCCGGCAAGATGATCATGGACGCGGAGCGCGATGGACACTCGGAAGACGTATGTACGTACGTCAAGGCCGACCTCGGCATGATGCTGCAGGGGCAGGTGGGGCCCACCGGCGAGGCGCTGCCGACACCCGACGTGCTGCTGCTGTCCTACACCGGCTGCTTCACCTTCATGAAATGGTTCGAGCTGATCCGCCAGAAGTACGACTGCGAAACGGTGATGCTGCACGTGCCCTACCAGGGCGACGGCAAGATCTCGAACAACATGCGCGACTACGTCGTCAAGCAGCTCAAGGAGAAGGTCATTCCGACGCTGGAGCGCGTCTCGGGCGTGAAGTTCGACATCGACCGCCTGCGCCAGTACATGAAGGAGTCGGCCAAGGCGGAAGACGACCTGGTCTGGACGCTGCAGTCGGCCAAGCACAAGCCCTCGCCGATCGACGGCTACTTCGGTGCCGTGTACTACATCGGCCCGATCTTCACCGCGTTCCGCGGCACGCCCGAGGCGACAAATTTCTACCGCGTGCTGCGCGGCGAGATCGAGCAGCGCATCCGCGAGGGCAAGGGCCCGGTGACCCCCGAGGGCGAGCACCCGGGCGAAAAATACCGCCTGGTGGTCGAGGGGCCGCCCAACTGGACCAGCTTCCGCGAGTTCTGGAAGATGTTCTACGACGAGGGCGCGGTGGTGGTGGCCTCGACCTACTCCAAGGTCGGCGGCGTGTACGACTTCGGTTTCCGCCACGATCCGGAGCGGCCGCTCGAGTCGCTCGCCGAGTACTGCCTGGGCTGCTACACCAACCTCAACTTCCCGCAGCGCATCGACATGATCTGCAAATACATCGACGAGTACCAGGCCGACGGCCTGCTGATCAACTCGATCAAGAGCTGCAACAGCTTCTCGGCCGGGCAGCTGCTGATCCTGCGCGAGGTGGAGAAGCGCACCGGCAAGCCGGCTGCGTTCATCGAATCGGACCTGGTCGACCCGCGCTACTTCTCGGCGGCCAACATCAAGAACCGCCTGGAGAGCTACTTCCAGATGGTCAAGCAAAAGCGCGCTGCGGCGCACTGAGGCGGGGCGACATGCGCTGCTTCATCGGCATCGACCTGGGCTCGACCACCACCAAGGCGGTGGTGATCGACGAGCAGCAGAGGATCCTCGGGCGCGGCATCACCAACTCGCGCTCGAACTACGACACTGCGGCGACCATTGCCAAGCAGGAGGCGCTCCTTTCGGCGCGCTTCCACCTGTTTCGCGAAGCGCTTGGCACGAGCGGGGCGCTGAACGGCGCTCTGGACGAGTTCGTCGGGCAGCTGGAGCGCGACTTCCGGCTCGAGCAGTTCCTCGTGCAGCTCGCCGACCTCGAGCAGGTGTGCGCCAAGAGCGTCGCCACGGCGCGCTTCGGCGCGGCCGAGAAGGCCGTGAGCACGGCGCTCGAGCAGGTGTTCGCGCGGCTGCGCAAGGAGGCGCCGGAGCTGTTCGCGCCGGGCGCGAAGCGCAAGAGCGACTTCTTCCGCGACATCGCCGGCAGCCGCTACCTCGCGATCGGCGAGGAGGTGGCCAAGGATACCGGGCTGCGCTACGACTTCCTGCTGAATGTCTTCGACCGTTCGATCATCGAGGTCGAGAACCGGGTGTATCTCGACTCGCTCTCGCCGCACCTGCTGGCGGCACTCAAGCGCACCTTCAAGGCGCTGCCCGGGACCGCGGCGCGCGGCGAGGCGGTGCGCGCGCCGATCCAGGGCGTGCTCGACATGCCGCTCGAGGAGGCCTACGTGGTGGGCACCGGCTACGGCCGCGCGCGGCTGCCGTTTTCCAAGGAGCACGTGCGCTCCGAGATCCTGTGCCACGGCCTGGGCGCCCACGTGATGTACCCGCACACCGCGACCGTGCTCGACATCGGCGGCCAGGACACCAAGGCGATCCAGGTCGACCCGCAGGGCATCGTCGAGAGCTTCCAGATGAACGACCGCTGCGCCGCGGGCTGCGGCCGCTACCTCGGCTACATCGCCGACGAGATGAACATGGGCCTGCACGAGCTCGGGCCGCTCGCCATGAAGTCGACCAAGACGGTGCGCATCAACTCGACCTGCACGGTGTTCGCCGGCGCGGATCTGCGCGACCGGCTCTCGCTGGGCGAAAAGCGCGAGGACATCATGGCCGGGCTGCACCGCGCGATCATCCTGCGCGCGATGTCGATCCTGGCGCGCTCGGGCGGCGTGCGCAACGAATTCACCTTTACCGGCGGAGTGGCCAAGAACGAGGCCGC
>JANMSV010000105.1:0-3609 GCA_031389685.1 Betaproteobacteria bacterium | reverse complement strand
CAGCAGTCCGCCAATAATCGCTCGCTGGCCGAGGTGATCGCCGACCTGCGGTCCAGCCTCGATTCGGGCCGCGAACTGTCGGCGGCCATGCGCAGCCATCCGCAGGCCTTCAGCCCGTTCTACATCAGCGTGATCCGCATTGGCGAGGCGACCGGAGAGTTGGACCAGTCGTTCAATCGCATGTTCGAGTACATGGAGTTCGACAAGGAAATCCGCGACCGCATCAAGGCAGCGGTGCGCTACCCGATCATCGTGCTGGTGGTGATCGCGGTGGCGGTGGCGGTGGTGAACTTCGCGGTGATCCCGGCCTTTGCCAGGATCTTCGAGTCGCAGAAGGTGCCGTTGCCGCTGCTTACGCAACTGCTGATCGGAACTTCCAACTTTTTCGTGGCGTATTGGTACGCGATGCTTGGTGCGCTGGTGGCGGGGATCTTCGGCGCGCAGATGTACGTCGGCACCGAGCAGGGGCGCTACCAATGGGACCGCTGGAAACTGCGCCTGCCCCTTGCCGGGCCCATCATCCTGCGTGCGACGCTGGCGCGCTTTGCGCGCGGCATGGCGCTGGCGATTCGTGCGGGCGTGCCGATCGTGCAGGCGATGTCGGTAGTGGCGGAGGTGGTGTCCAACTCGTACATGGCGCTGCGCATCCACAATATGCGCGATGGCGTGGAGCGGGGCGAGAGCGTGCTGCGCACGGCAACCGCCGCCGGCATCTTTACGCCGGTGGTGCTGGAGATGATCTCGGTGGGCGAGGAGACCGGCGAGATCGACGAGCTGATGAACGAGGTCGCCGACATGTACGAGCGCGAGGTGGACTACGACATCAAGAACCTGGCGGCCAACATCGAGCCGATCCTGACCATTGTTTTGGGGATCATGGTGCTGATCCTCGCGTTGGGAGTGTTCTTGCCGCTCTGGGGCTTGGGCAACGTGCTCCTGAAGAAGTGACGCGGGCGGGTCCCCGCACGCTCGCGTGATTCCCGTCAACCGACAGCGCAACTACCTCCAGTCCGCGCTTTACGTGGTGATCGTGGGGGTGCTGGCGACGGTACTCCTGGAGCGACTGCTTACTTACGCTGAAGTGGCCGAGAAGGCTGCAATGGAGGCTACGTTAAGCCGTTTGCATTCGGGCTTGTACGCGCGCGTGGCTCTACATGCGTTGCGCGGGGAATACGAGGCGCTGGAGTCGCTTCAGGACCAGAGCCCGTTCGCGGCTGCTAAGGTCGAAACGTCAAACTACCTTGGGGAGTTCGTGGGTGTTCCTGCGGGGGATGTGGCGGAAGGGAAGTGGATCTTTGACCGGCTACGTCACGAATTGGTCTACGTGCCAAATCTGAGGCGTTACCTGCACCTCGCACTCGATGAGGGGGATGCGGCGGGGCTGCGCTTCCGGATGGAAGTGCAGAAGACGTCGACGAACACGTATACCGGGGTCACAATCCGGCAAGTGGGCGGTACGCGCTGGGAACCGGTACCGTGACAATTCTCACATCGTTTCTAGCTTCGTTGGGAGAAGCGATTGACTCATATTGACAAAGACGAGTTGCAGACTCTTTTGGTCAGGGGTAGAGTGTTGGCCGTAAAGATAAGAGGAAGGCTGGGGAACCGCGGTTCCTCGCCCGCCAATCCAACACTTCGGGAGGAATGACAGTCATGCGCAGATTAGTGCAATCGGGCTTCACTTTAATTGAACTTGTGGTGGTGATCGTAATTCTGGGCATTCTTGCTGCCGTCGCCGTGCCCCAGTTCATCGATGTCACCACCAGTGCGCGACAAGCAGTAGCGCAGGGCGCTTGCGGTGCGGTGCAATCGCAGGCGGTAATTCATTTCGCCTCGAACAGGATTCCAACGACTGCCACAATACTGCGTACTGCGGTCAACGGCGCGTCCTCGGGCATTGAGATTGTCGGAACGACCTGCAGCGGCCTTGTCGCTCATGTGCCATCCTTAGCAGCGACGCAGTTTAACCTGACCTGCGCGCCGGCCATCCCGGCCACGCTTTGCACACCGCCGTGAGTATTTGGGGCCGATAGCGCGTGCGATTGAAATGAAGGGGGCCCTCATGGCCCCCTTTGTTTTTGTGGCGCTTGCGCTCGCGTGCGCCGCCTCCCGGCTTGGCTACGTTACGCCGTGGGCAGTGTCTGCCTTGGCACTGGCTGCGGCGGGCGGTACCAGACCTGCGAGTGGCTACGCGGTATCGTGGCTATCGCTTGCAGCACTGGGCTACGCCCTGCTGGTTGCCTTAAATACGCTGTTAATCAGCGCCGCCTATACGCCTGTGGGCCTATATCAGCCGCTGCTGCTCGCGCTCGGTTTCATCGTCGCGCGTCGATTCGACGATCGGGGCTTGCGCACCGCCGCAGTCACCGCGATTGGGCTGGGCGCGCTGCTTGGCACCTGGGGCCTGGTGCAGATCGGTCCGCTCGGGATGGCACGCGCGCAGGCGCTTTTCGAAACGCCCGCTACTTACGCCGCCGTACTCAATCTGCTGCTGGTTCCCGTGCTGGCGCTCGGATTTGCCGGTGGAAGTCGCGCGGCGCTGCTTGCGGTTGGCGGGCTGCTTGCGGCTGGATTGTTTGCCGGCGATAGCCGTGGTGGGCTGATCGCGCTGGCAGCAGGCATGGGAGCGGCGGTGATCTTCTGCATGCGCGCCAAGCGGTTTCAATGGCGTGACATCGGGCTCGTGCTGGCAATGCTCGCTGCTGGCTGGATCTTGGCCGCGGCGCTGCGCGCATGGCCATCGCCGGAACTGCCGGCGCGGAGCGAAGCAGCCCGTGCCCAGTCCTCGTTGTCCCGGCTTGAGCTCTACGCGTTGTCCTGGGATGCGTGGCGCGAACGCCCGCTCGCCGGAACAGGCTACCTGACGTTTCGCTATACGCTCGAACAAGGCCGAGCGCAGGTACCCAGCTATGGCGAGGCGAACGAAACCTGGTTTGTGCACAACGACTACCTGCAAACCCTGCAGGAGCTTGGTCCTCTTGGACTGGTGGCGCTGCTTACGCTTGCCTGGCTACCCGCGCTGGTCGCCTACCGCAGGATCCCGGCCTTGCGCGCGGATCGGCAGCCTGCCGCGATTGCTGCCGCAGCGGCGCTGACGGCGATGGCGTGCCATGCGCTGGTGGATTTTCCGTTCTACATCCCGGCATGCCTCCTCCTTTACGGGGCCCTACTTGGCGTACTGGAGCGCCAGCTTGATGAGCCGCGAGTGGCGCCTGCGCCAGAATGGAAGTCGAGGCTGTGGTATCGCGCGGCGCACACGGGCGTCGTCCTCATCGCGGTCCTCATCTTGCTGCGGCCAGTTGTGGCGGAAGCGGCTGCTGAATGGGGTCTGCGCAAATCCGCGGCGGGTGACGGTCACAGCGCAGGGTTCTGGCTCGGCGCCGCCCGGCGCATCGAGCCCGCGGACTGGCGGTACCATTGGTACGCTGGGCAGTTCTGGGACGCGCAAGCAGTAGGCTCCGGCAGGCGCGAAGCGGCATATCTTGCCGCTGAGGCATTCACCGCCGGGTTCGATGCCAATCCGCTGGAGGTCAGGAACCTGCTGGGGAAAATTGCGGTGCATCGTCGCCATCGCGCATTGCTAGACACGCCGGCCGATCAAAGCACGCT
>JANMSV010000080.1:0-8432 GCA_031389685.1 Betaproteobacteria bacterium | reverse complement strand
GATTCTCGGCGTCACGCAGCCGAAGCTGTCCGGCCTCCTGCGCGGGCAATTTCGCGGAATCTCTGAACGGAAACTTATTGATTGCCTGACCAGCCTCGGCCGGGACGTTCAGATCGTAGTGAAGAACGCACCACGGCGCCGCGCGGCAGGCAAGCTCAGCGTAGTCTTTGCCTGAGACCGGGGCGCGAAACCAAGCTTAGGGTAGTGTCCGGGAAACCGGGGCGATGCCAAGCTATGTAGATCGTGTCTCGGGGCTTCGGCCAGTGGGTGCCGGTGAAGTGGCTACATTGGGGCTACAGTCACCAGAAATACAAACGGCCTCCTGATCGGAAGCCGTTGATATTTCTTGGTCGGGGCGGCGAGATTTGAACTCGCGACCACCTGCCCCCCAGGCAGGTACGCTACCAGGCTGCGCTACGCCCCGAAGACTGGGAGTCTATCAGGCGCGCAGGGTTTCCAGCAGCGCGCGCAGTTCTCTTTTGATCGCGGAGAGATCGGCGCCAGCCCCGTTCGCGCCGCGTTCCGAGCGCGCGGAGACCTCGCCGCGGTCCTCGGCACCGAGGGAGTGGTCGAGCCGGTTGCGCGCCCCGCTGATGGTGAAGCCGTCCTCGTACAGCAGCTCTCGGATGCGCCGGATCAGCAGCACTTCGTGGTGCTGGTAATAGCGCCGGTTGCCGCGGCGCTTGACAGGCTTCAACTGCGTGAATTCCTGCTCCCAGTAGCGCAGCACGTGCGGCTTGACGCCGCACAGCTCGCTCACTTCACCGATGGTGAAGTAGCGCTTCGCCGGGATCGGCGGAAGTTCAACCTTCTTGCTGGGGCTGCGGCTTTCCATGGCGCGCCTTTTCCACCATTGCCTTCAGCTTCTGGCTGGCGTGGAAGGTGACCACGCGTCGGGCGCTGATCGGGATCTCTTCGCCCGTCTTGGGGTTGCGGCCGGGTCGCTGCGGCTTGTCGCGCAATTGGAAGTTGCCGAAACCCGAGAGCTTCACGCTCTCGCCGCGCTCGAGTGCCCCGCGGATCTCCTCAAAGAACGCTTCCACCATGTCCTTGGCCTCGCGCTTGTTCAGCCCGACCTTCTCGAACAGCAGGTCGGCCAGTTCGGCCTTGGTCAAAGTCATCACAACTCCCTGATTTCTTTATTTATGTACGGAGTGTCGCACCGAAACGACGACCCCACAGCGCAACGAGCGCATCCCGCGCCGCGTCGGCCTCCGCATCCGTGAGGGTTCGTTCAGTATCTTGCATAACTACCCGGAAAGCAAGGCTTTTCCTCCCTTCTGGCAGGTTGGATCCTTGGTAAAGATCGAACAATTTGACGTCCTGCACGATGGCCGGCTTTTGCTCGCCGATGACATCCAATAACGCCTGTACTTCGATGTTTAGGTCCACGAGCAGCGCGATATCCCGGGTCACCGGGGGAAAGCGGGACGGGACCCGAGGCTGCGGTAACTCCCCGGCCTGTAGCAAGGAGGCCTCCACCTCGAAGTACACAAGCCCTTGAGTCAACTCGTATTTTTGCAGCCAGCGCGGGTGCAGCTCCCCGATCCAGCCGGCTTGCTGCCCATCCAACAGGATCCGGGCGGAACGACGAGGATGGAACGCGGGATGGACGGCTGCCTCGAATCGAGCGAGCCGCGGCGCCAGAAGGGCTTCCACGTCCGTCTTCAGGTCGTACAAGTCGACGGCGCGGGTACCCGCCCCCCACTGCTCCTCAAGCGCCGGTCCGCAGGCTGCAGCCGCGATGCGCATCGGCTGGCGCAGCCCCGCGACCTGAAGCGGCCCGTCCGCCGTCGCCGCGTCGCGCTGAAACACGCGGCCGACTTCGAACACGCGGATGCGCGAAAGTTTGCGCGCTGTGTTGTAGCGCACGTTCGCCAGCAGCCCGCCCAACAGGGAGCTGCGCATCACCGACAAATGGCTCGCGATCGGATTGAGCAGCCGGATGGGGTTCGGTTCACCGGCGAGGTCCGACTCCCACTGCGGCTCGACAAAGCTGAAGGTGATCACTTCCTGGTAGTCGCAGGCCGCGAGCCGCTCGCGCAGCGCGTGCAGCGCTCGCAGCGCTTCGGGCGCTGCGGCCATCGCCGCCATCGTGCGCGGAGGTTTCGCCGGGATGCGCTCGAAGCCGTGCACGCGCGCCACCTCCTCGATCAGGTCTTCCTCGATCGCGAGGTCAAAGCGGTGGGAAGGCGGCGCGACCGTGAAGCTCCCGGACTTGCGTGTGAACGGCAGGCCCAGGCGCTTGAATATGCTGCCGACCTCCTTCTCCGTCACCGGGACGCCGATCACCTTCTGCGCCCGCGCCACGCGCATGCGCACCGGCTTTCTCTTCGGCAGGCGCGCCACCAGGTCGACCGTGGGGCCCGGTTCGCCGCCGCAAATCTCCAGGATCAGTTGCGTGGCCCGCTCGATGCCCTGGACGTTGTTGCCAAAGTCCACGCCGCGCTCGAAGCGGTGCGAGGCATCGCTCGCGAAGTTGTAGCGCCGCGCGCGCCCGGCGACGGCGGCGGGGTAGAAGAACGCCGACTCAAGGAACAGGTTGCGCGTCGTGGTCTCGGCCTTGGTCGATTCTCCGCCCATGATGCCGCCCAGGCCGATCGGGCCGGAGTCATCGGCAATGCACAACACCGACGGATCGACCTCGACTTCCTCGCCGTTGAGCAGCAGGACTCTCTCGCCCTGGCGCCCCCAGCGCACGTCGATGGCGCCCCTGAGCTTGTCCTGGTCGTAAACGTGCAGCGGACGGCCGAGCTCCAGCATGACGTAGTTGGTGACGTCGACCAGGACCGAGATCGAGCGCTGGCCGGCGCGTTCCAGCCGCTGGCGCATCCATTGCGGCGTCGGCGCAGCGGCATTCACGTCGCGGATCACGCGCCCGGCGAAGCGGCCGCAAGCTTGCGCGTGCGTGATCCTGAACGGGTGCCGGGCCTTGCTCTTTGCCGCGACCGGCTTGATCTTCGGTGCATTCAGCTTCGCGCCCGTGAGCGCCGAAACTTCACGCGCAATGCCAAGCATCGACAGGCAGTCGGCGCGATTGGGCGTCAGCTTGAAGCTCAGCACCCGCTCGTCGAGTGCCAGAACGCGCCATACCTCCTGCCCGGGCTTCGCAGTCGCGGGCAGCTCGAGCAGCCCGGCATGCTCGTCGGACAGGCCGAGTTCCCTGGCGGAGCACAGCATGCCCTGGCTTTCCACGCCGCGCAGCGACTCGGCCTTGATCTCGAGGCCGCCCAGCTTCGTTCCCACCGTAGCGAGCGGCGCTTTCATTCCCGCACGAGCGTTCGGGGCGCCGCACACCACCTGGAGTTTCTCCTTGCCCGTATCCACGGTGCAGACCGTGAGCTTGTCGGCATTCGGGTGCCGCGCCACGGCGAGGATCTCACCCACCACCACACCGCGGATCGCCGGCGCCACCGGCATGCAGGATTCGACTTCCAGCCCGGACATCGTCAGCAGCTGTGCCAGCTGGTCCGTCTTCATCGACGGATCGCAGAAACTGCGCAGCCAGGTTTCCGGGACGTTCATGAGAACTGGCGCAGGAAGCGCAGGTCGCCGTCGAAGAACAGGCGCAGATCGTCGATGCCATAGCGCAGCATCGTCAGTCGCTCTAGGCCCGAGCCGAAAGCAAAGCCGATATAGCGCTCCGGGTCGAGCCCGAAGTTGCGCACCACCTGGGGGTGCACCTGGCCCGCGCCCGACAGCTCCAACCAGCGGCCTTTATGCGGGCCGGAGGCGAACTGCAGGTCGATCTCGGCCGAAGGCTCGGTGAACGGAAAGTACGACGGCCGGAAGCGCACCTTGAGCTCGTCGGACTCGAAGAAGCGCCGCAGGAAGTCGGTGTACACGCCCTTCAAGTCGGCAAAACTGATGTCCTCGTCGATCCAAAGGCCCTCGACCTGGTGGAACATCGGCGAATGCGTGGCGTCCGAATCCACGCGGTAGGTGCGTCCGGACGCGATCACCTTGATCGGCGGCCGATGCATGCGTGCATAGCGCACCTGCATCGGGCTGGTATGCGTGCGCAGCAATAGCGGCTGTCCCTGCGCGTCCCTCAGGTCCACGTAGAACGTGTCCTGCATCGAGCGCGCCGGATGGTTTTCCGGGTTGTTCAGCGCGGTGAAGTTGTACCAGTCGGTCTCGATCTCCGGGCCGTCGGCGACCTCGAAACCGATGGAGCCGAAGATGCGCTCGATCCTCTGCCAGGTACGGATGATCGGGTGGATGCCGCCGCGCCCGCGGCCGCGGCCGGGCAGCGTCACGTCGAGCGCCTCTTCGGCGAGGCGCGCCTGCAGTTTCGCGCCGGCCAGCTCGGCGCGGCGCGCTTCCAGCGCTAGCTCGATGCGTTCCTTGGCGGCATTGATCTGGGCGCCGCGGCTGCGCCGCTCCTCGGGCGCGAGCGCGCCGAGGGTCTTGAGCAGCGCGGTGAGCTCACCGCTCTTGCCCAGGTAGCGTGCCTTGGCGTTCTCCAGCGACGCGCCGTCGGCGGCGGCGCGGAACTCCGTGCCCGCGCGCTCGACAAGGTCATCGACGTCTGCCATCGCCACGCCTCCAGCAACGGGGTCAGTGGGCGAGGCTGGCCTTGACCTGGCTGGCGATCTTGGCGAACGCGGGCTTGTCCAGCACCGCCAGATCGGCGAGCACCTTGCGGTCGATCTCGATATTGGCGTGCTTCATGCCCGCCATGAACGTGCTGTAGCTCATGCCCAGCTCGCGCACCGCGGCGTTGATGCGCGCGATCCACAGCGCGCGGAAAGTGCGCTTGCGGTTGCGGCGATCGCGATACGCATACTGCCCCGCCTTCATCACCGCCTGCTTGGCGACGCGATAGACGTTGCCGCGGCGACCGCGAAAACCCTTGGCCTGCTTGAGAACCTTCTTGTGGCGCGCGCGCGCCGTAACCCCGCGTTTGACTCGTGGCATGGCGCCCCCTTACGAGGAGTAAGGCAGCATGGCGCGCACTGCCCGCTTGTTGGAGGCATGCACCTCGGTGGTGCCGCGCAGGTGGCGCTTCCTCTTGGTGGATTTCTTGGTGAGGATGTGGCGCATGTAGGCCTGCGAGCGCTTGATGCTGCCGGACGAGCGGATCTTGAAACGCTTCGCCGCCGACTTCTTGGTCTTTGCTTTTGGCACGGTCGTGCTCCTTCTGTTTTAGCTTGACGCCGGGCGGCCCGCCTTGCGGGCGCTTGAAGCCACGGCTATCACTTGTAGTGCCGTCGCGCCGGCTAGGTCGCCGCCACGGGTTTTGCTGCCGTTTCCTTCTTCGCCTTGGGCTCTTTCGGCTCCTTGGGCTCCTTTCCCTCTTTCGCCGCCTTGGGCTTGGCCTTGGCCGGCACGCCCTTTTTCTTCGGCGCCAGCACCATCACCATTTGCCGGCCTTCGAGCTTGGGAAACTGCTCCACCAGCCCGACGCCCACCAGGTCCGCCTTGACGCGCTCCAGCAGCCGCACACCGAACTCCTGGTGCGCCATCTCGCGTCCGCGGAAGCGCAGCGTCACCTTCGCCTTGTCGCCGTCTTCCAGGAACTGCACCAGCTTGCCGAGCTTGATCTTGTAGTCGCCGTCGTCGGTGCCGGGGCGGAACTTGATCTCCTTGACCTGGATCTGCTTCTGCTTGAGCTTGGCTTCGTGCGCCTTTTTCTGCTCGCGATAGCGGAACTTGCCGTAGTCCATCAGCTTGCAGACCGGCGGCACCGCCGTCGGCGCAATTTCCACCAGGTCCACGTTCTGCTCCTCGGCCATGCGCAGCGCGTCGACCACCGCCACGATGCCAAGCTGCTCTCCCTGCTCACCGACCAGCCGCACCTGCGGTGCGTTGATCTCCCCGTTGATGCGTTGCGCTCTATCGAGTGCGATGGGTGACAACTCCTCTGCTCGTTAAAAAAACCGGCCGTGCTGCCTACGCGCCTGCCTCGTTTCGGAGGCGTGCGATGAAGGCCTGCAGCGCCATGGCGCCGAGATCCTCACCGCCGCGCGTGCGCACGGCCACCGTTCCAGCCTGCTTTTCCTTGTCTCCCACCACCAACTGGTACGGGAGCTTTTGCAAGCTATGTTCTCGAATCTTATAGGAAATTTTTTCGTTTCGCAAATCTTCGCGGGCGCGAAATCCCGCCTCGCGCAGGGCGTTTGCGACCGTCTGCGCGTAGTCCGCCTGGTGCTCGGAGATGTTCATCACCATCACCTGCTCCGGCGCCAGCCACAGGGGGAAGGCGCCGCCGAAATGCTCGATCAGGATGCCCAGGAAGCGCTCCATCGAGCCGACGATGGCGCGGTGAAGCATCACCGGCGTATGGCGCGCGTTGTCGTCGCCCACGTATTCCGCGCCCAGACTGCCCGGCATGCTGAAGTCCACCTGCATGGTGCCGCACTGCCAGACGCGGCCGATGGCGTCCTTCAGCGAATACTCGATCTTGGGTCCGTAGAACGCGCCTTCGCCGGGCGAGAGCGCGAATTCGACCCCCGAGCGGCGCAGCGCTTCCCGCAGCGCGTGCTCGGCCTTGTCCCAGCCTTCGTCCGCGCCGATGCGCGCCGCGGGCCGGGTCGCCACCTTGTAGATGATGTCGGTGAAGCCGAAATGCGCGTACACCTTCTGCAGCAGCGCGGTGTAGGTCACGCACTCGTCCAGGATCTGCTCCTCGGTGCAGAAAATATGGCCGTCGTCCTGCACGAAGCCGCGCACGCGCATCAGCCCGTGCAGCGCGCCCGAGGGCTCGTTGCGGTGGCAGGCGCCGAACTCCCCGTAGCGCAGCGGCAGGTCGCGGTAACTGCGGATCGCCTTGTTGTAGATCAGGATGTGGCCCGGGCAGTTCATCGGCTTCAGGGCGTAGTCGCGGTTTTCGGAGGCCGTGGTGAACATGTTGTCGCGGAAATTCTGCCAGTGCCCGGTGCGCTCCCACAGGCTCTTGTCGAGGATCTGCGGGCCACGCACTTCCTGGTAGCCGTTGTCGCGGTACACGCGCCGCATGTACTGCTCGACCTGCTGCCACAGCGTCCAGCCCTTGGGGTGCCAGAACACCAGCCCCGGCGCCTCCTCCTGCATGTGGAACAGATCCAGCTGGGTGCCGAGGCGCCGGTGGTCGCGCTTCTCCGCCTCCTCCAGCATCTTCAGGTAGGCGTCCTGGTCTTCCTTCTTCGCCCAGGCCGTGCCGTAGATGCGCTGGAGCATTTCGTTATTGGAATCGCCGCGCCAATAGGCGCCGGCGACGCGCATCAGCTTGAACACCTTCAGCTTGCCGGTGGAGGGCACGTGCGGCCCGCGGCACAGGTCGGTGAAGCGGTCCTGCGCATACAGCGAGATCTCCTGGTCGGCCGGAATGGACTGGATGATTTCCGCCTTGTAGATCTCTCCCTGATCACGGAAAAACTTCACTGCGTCGTCGCGCGGCAGGATCTTTCTTGTAACTACAAGGTCTTTCTTCGCCAGTTCGCCCATGCGTTTTTCAATCGCCAGCAAGTCCTCCGGCGTGAACGGGCGCTTGTAGGAGAAGTCGTAGTAGAAGCCGTTCTCGATTACCGGCCCGATGGTCACCTGGGCTTCGGGGAACAATTCCTTCACCGCGTGCGCGAGCAGGTGCGCCGTGGAATGGCGCAGGATCTCCACGCCTTCCGGATTCTTTTCCGTGACGATGGCAAGCTCGGCGTCGGACTCGATGCGGAAGCTCATATCGACGAGCTTGCCGTTCACCTTTCCGGCGAGCGCGGCGCGCGCCAGGCCCGCGCCGATGGATTGGGCCACTTCGGCGACGGTGACCGGACCCGGAAAGTCCTTCACCGCGCCGTCGGGCAGTTTGATTTTCAGCAAGACTGCGACAGGTTTCAGGCCGGGGCGCCCTCCCGGCGCGGCGCGTTTTGCACCAGGTAGTCGAGGATTTCTCCCTGCATGCGCTCGATCTCCAGGCGATAGCCCGAGCTCAACGCCGGCCATTCCTCCGGCCGCGCCGTGTTGCGCAGTGTCTCAAGCGCGTGCTCAAGCTTGGCGAGGCGTTCGCGCGACACCGCCATTTCCTGGTCGTTACGTATCACGGTCTGATCTCCTCAAGGCGCGGGCGCGATCAAGATCCGCATCGCCACCACGAACTCACTGGCCTCTGCCGCCATGCTCGCGGCTTCTTCCGCCTGCGTCTCGGTCAGCGCAAGATAATCGGCGCGCTGGCGGGCATCGAAGAGGCGCTCGTAAATGCGACCGAAACGCAGGTCGAGCAGTTCTGACTTGACGAGCGTCTGATGAATCGACGCGCGAACTCCTGTGTGTTTCACGAAGTGCCGGCCGTGGGTCAGCAAGACCGCACTCGCCGCGTAGAAGGCGGCGTAGTAGGCGCGATTGACCGCAAAGTCGTATCTGCCGGCCCGCAATTCGGACTGGGCTGACTCCAGCGCATCGGTGGACTTGCGCAACCAATGCTGTACCGCCTGGCCTCGCGCCTCTGCGTCGGTCAG
>JANMSV010000072.1:0-4375 GCA_031389685.1 Betaproteobacteria bacterium | reverse complement strand
TCCTACGAAGTCTTCGCCACCGACGCGAACGCCCCCCGCCGGCGCGACCTGCGCTACCTCGCGGCGAGCGCCATCGTGATGCTGGCCCTGGTCGGCAGCTCGGTCGCCTGGCGGATGAGCGTCGAGGGCGAGCAGCAGTTCACCGACCGGGTGACGAAGTCCCTGCGCGGCGCCGCCGACCGCGCCGGCAACTGGCTGAAGAACTTCGCGGGACTGTAGATGGCGAAACCCCCGAAGCGGATCGGCCGCTACAGGATCGTCAGCGAACTGGGCCGCGGCGCGATGGGCGTGGTCTACAAGGCCGAGGATCCCTCGCTCGACCGCACGGTGGCGCTGAAGACGATTTCGCTCTCTGCAGCGGAGAACGCCAAGGACTTCAAGAAGCGCTTCTTCCTGGAAGCCAAGGCCGCGGGAAAGCTGACGCATCCCAACATCGTCACCATCCACGACTTCGGCGAGGAAGACGACTTCGCGTACATGGCGATGGAAATCCTCGACGGCACGGAGCTGCGCACGCGCATGCGCGTGGGGGAGATCGGCGCCGCGGAAGCGGTGGACATTGCGCTGCAGGTGGCCGAAGGCCTGGCGTTTGCGCACGAGCACGGCGTGGTGCACCGGGACATCAAGCCCGGCAACATCATGCTGCTCGAGCGCGGCCCGGTGAAGATCATGGATTTCGGCATCGCCCGCATGCGCAGCGCCGACCACAAGACCTCGACCGGCATGGTGCTCGGCACCCCGCGCTACATGTCCCCCGAGCAGATCACCGGCCAGCCGGTGGACGCGCGCTCGGACATCTTTTCGCTCGGCATCGTCCTGCACGAGATGCTGACGAAGACTTCGCTCTTTGCCGGCCAGGACGTGGAGCAGATCGCCCACAACGTGAGTTTCATCGAGCACGAGCCGCCCTCGCGCAAGAACCCCGAAGTGCCCCAGATGCTCGACTTCGTGGTGGCGCGGGCGCTGAAAAAAGATCCCTCGGTGCGCTACCAGGACGCCTACGAGCTCTGCGCCGACCTGCGCGACGCGCTCGCCGAGATGAAGGGCAAGGCGAAGCGCGCGGACACGACCGACAGCTCCCCCACGGTGAAGCTGGAAGCCGGGACGGAGAAGAAGGGCCCGCGCGCCCCCTCGGCAGAGGCGATCGCCCCGGACACGCGCATGCCGCTCGCGCGGCAGTTCGACAACGCGGAAGCGCTGGAGCGGCTGGAAGAACCCTCGCGGCGCGACCGCATGCGCTTCGCGCACGCACCCGGGCCGGTCGGATTCTTCGCGAGGATCCGGCGCGACGCGGGGCCGCGCCTCCTGTTCGTGGCGGCGCTGGTGTCAGCCGCCGCCGGAGCCTACATCGCCTTCGGCTAAGCGGCCTGTTTCAGGGCCAGCGCCTTGTCGGTCGCTTCCCAGGTGAATTCCGGCTCCTCGCGGCCGAAGTGGCCGTAGGCGGCGGTCTTCTCGTAGATCGGGCGCAACAGATCCAGCATCTGGATGATGCCCTTGGGCCGCAGGTCGAAGTTGGCCAGCACCAGCCGCGCAAGCTTGTCATCGGCGATCCTGCCCGTGCCCTCGGTGGTGACCATGATGCTGGTGGGCTGCGCCACGCCGATCGCGTAGGACAGCTGCACCAGGCATTTGGAGGCGAGGCCGGCGGCGACGATGTTCTTCGCAACATAACGAGCCGCATACGCGGCTGAACGATCCACCTTCGAGGGGTCCTTGCCGGAGAACGCGCCGCCGCCGTGCGGCGCCGAGCCGCCATAGGTGTCGACGATGATCTTGCGGCCGGTGAGCCCGCAGTCGCCTTTCGGCCCGCCGATCTCGAAGCTGCCGGTGGGGTTCACCAGGTATTTCACCTTGCCCTTCACCAGGTTCTTGGGCAGCACCGGCTTGATGATCTGCTCCACCACCGCTTCCTCGATCTGCTGGTGGGTCAGGCCGGGCTTGTGCTGCGTCGAGAGCACCACGGTGTCGATCGCGTCCGGCTTGCCGTTCGAGTACCTGATGGTGACTTGCGACTTCGCGTCAGGGCGCAGCCAGGGGAGCCGCCCGTCGCGGCGCAGCTCCGACTGGCGCTCGACCAGGCGGTGCGAGAGGTAGATGGCGAGCGGCATCAGGCTCGGCGTCTCGTCGCAGGCGTAGCCGAACATCAGCCCCTGGTCGCCCGCGCCCTGGTCCATGTCGAGCTCGCGGTCCACACCCTGCGCGATGTTCTTGGACTGCTCCCCGTAGGCGACGATCACCGTGCAGGTGTGCGTGTCGAAGCCGATAACCGGGTCGTCGTAGCCGATGCGCTTGATGGTCCTGCGCACGACGTTCTGGTAGTCGACCTTGGCGCCGGTGGTGATTTCCCCGGCCAGCACCACCAGGTTGTCCTTGACCAGCGTCTCGGCGGCGACGCGCGAGGTCTTGTCCTGGCTTAGAATCGCGTCCAGCACTGCGTCGGAAATCTGGTCGGCGACCTTGTCCGGATGGCCCTCGGACACCGACTCGGAAGTGAAAAGAAATTCGTTCATGGGGCTCGCCTGAAAAATTGGCTTGAAGGATAGCAGATGATGCAGCTGGTGGCGCACCTCCCGCTGCGCGTTCTGCATGCCTTGGGCAGCGTGCTCGGATGGGCGATCTATGGGCTGTCGCCTACCTACCGCCGGCGCCTGCGCGACAACCTTGCGCAGGCCGGCTACCACGACGCGCGCACGCGCCGCGCCGCGGTGGCGGAGGCCGGCAAGATGATCGCCGAGTCGCCCAAGCTTTGGCTGCGCCCGCGCGCCGAAATCCTGCCGCTGGTACGCAGCTTCGAGGGACTGGACCGCGCCCTGGAGCTGCACGCCGCGGGCACGGGCATCGTGTTCCTCACGCCGCACTACGGTTGCTTCGAGATCACCGCGCAGTTGGCCGCCGAGCGCGTGCCGCTCACCGTGCTGTACCGGCCGCCCAAGGCGGCGTGGCTGCGTCCCCTGGTGGAGGCGGGCCGCGCCGGACGCAATATCACGCTCGCCAGCGCCGACCTGGGCGGCGTGCGCCAGCTCCTGTCGGCGCTCAAGCGGCGCGAGACCATCGGCATCCTGCCCGACCAGGTGCCGGGCGAGGGCGAGGGCGAGTGGACCGAGTTCTTCGGCCGGCCGGCCTACACCATGACGCTCGCCGCCAGGCTCGTGCAACGCGCGGACGTGGTCAGTTTCCTGGTCATGTGCCGGCGCCTGGCGCGCGGCGCAGGCTACGCCCTGCGCATGTCGCCGCTGCCGCCCGCGCTGCCCGGCGAGAGCGGCACGCGCCGCATCAACCGTGCCCTCGAGGAGGCGATCCGCGAGTGCCCGGCGCAGTACCTCTGGGGCTACAACCGCTACAAGCGGCCGCGCGGCAGGACATGAGCCGGCTGGCATTTTTCCTCATGTGGCTGGTCCACTTCCTGCCGCTGGGTGCGCAGGCCGCCGTCGGCAACGCGCTTGGCCGCGCTCTGTTCTGGCTGATCCCGAAGCGCCGGAGAGTCACGCGCATCAACCTGTCGAAGTGCTTTCCGGACATGGACCCTGCGGCGCGCGAGCGCCTGGCGCGCGCGCATTTCCGCGCCTTCAGCCGCAGCCTCCTCGAGCGCGGCCTGCTGTGGTGGGCGCCGCGCGAGAGGATCGAGCGGCTGGTGCGTGTCGAAGGCCTCGAGCACCTGCGCGCGCTGGGCGGGGCGCCGACGATCCTGTTCGTGCCGCATTTCGTGGGGCTCGACGCGGGCTTCACGCGCCTGTGCTGCGAACTCGACATGGTGGGCATCTACTCGCGCCCGAAGGACGCGCGCTTCGCACGGCTGCTGGCGCTGGGGCGCGGGCGCTTCGGCGACCAGCGCCAGGTCTCGCGCCAGGAGGGTGTGCGCGTGCCGATCACGGCGATGACGCGCGAGCACCGCCCGTTCTACTACCTGCCCGACCAGGACCACGGGCCGAGGAACGCCGTGTTCGCGCCGTTTTTCGGGGTGCCCGCAGCCACGATGCCGGGCTTGTCGCGCATCGCCCGGCTCTCCGGGGCGAAGGTGCTGCCCTGCGTGACGCGCATGCTGCCCGGCGGCGAGGGCTACGTGGTGCGCATCGAGCCGCCCTGGCAGGATTTCCCCACCGACGACCTGCAGGCCGACACGCGGCGCATGAACGCCTACATCGAGCGTGTGGCGCTCGAGATCCCGGAGCAGTACCTGTGGATGCACAAGCGCTTCAAGACGCGCCCGCCGGGCGAGGCGCGCTTCTACTGACTAGAATGCGCACGTGAACAAGAAGAAACTTCGCGCCGCCGTGATCGGCGTCGGCTACCTCGGTCAGTTCCATGCCGAGAAGCTGGCGGCGCTGCAGGACGTCGAGCTGGTGGCGGTGGCCGACGCCGATGCCGCGCGCGCGCA
>JANMSV010000049.1:0-2655 GCA_031389685.1 Betaproteobacteria bacterium | reverse complement strand
GCTGCGCAGCCGCCGAGGCAAGCCAGAGCGCTGCGCAAGCGGCGAGCAGGCCGCGGAAGATGGAATGCATGCTTTCTCCTTGAGGCGCGAAGGGTAACCTGCGCCGATGTTCCGCGCCAGATGTCGGGTCGGCGCGACGGCGGGGACTAGCCGGCCAGGCGTGCGAACACGCGCTGCATGGACCGGATGCGCTCGACGTACGCAAGCACGTCCTGGCCGCCGCAGCGCTGGTTCACGGCCAATCGGAATCCGCTGTGTGCAAAGGCCTCCCCTGCCGTCACGCCGCACAAATGCATGATCGCGGCCAGATCCTGCTTTTGGCGCCGCGTGCTGTTGCCAATCTTCAGCCTGTCCAGGGACCGCGTAACGCTCCGGTCGAGAAATGCCGACGTCATTTCCGCCGCGTGACTCGGCACGACGCGAAAGTACAGGCTGTTGAACCAGCATGAGCGCCAAGCGTGCCATGGCCCTTCGTCGGCGACTTCATTGTGGTGAATGCAGTAGCGCCGCGCCTCGCGCAGCGTGCCGTCGGTGATCTGGTACATGCCGACGGCGCTCGAGGCCGGGCGATAGACGTCGAACGGATCCTCGGTGAGCCGCCAGCGCCAGGGCGTACGCGCGACCGGGTTGCCCGCGCCTTCGACCTGCGCCAGTGCGGCGAGGAAATCAGGCGTGATGACGGCGGTGGCGTGCTCGCGGAAGATCGGCTCGTAGCTGCGCCAGGTTTCCGCGGGCATCTTGTCCAGAGCACCGCTCACGGGCGAAAAGATTTCGGTCGGCTTGCGCGCCAACTGCACGAGCGCGTTGGCGGCGAGCCACAGCGCAATACAGATGCCGAGTGCGATGGCGATCTGCAGCGCGAACGGCGCGCGCCGCAGCTTGCGCCAAGCCTTCTTTGCCGGACCTGGATGTGCCATGAAAAAAAGGGCCTAGCTCACGCTAGACCCCTGGATTGTCTGGCGCGCCCGGCAGGATTTGAACCCACGACCCCTTGGTTCGTAGCCAAGTACTCTATCCAACTGAGCTACGGGCGCGACGAAAACGATTATACCGGAACCGCCCTAGAACCCCCAGTAATCCAGCCCCTCCGGCAGCGGCTCGCCGTGCGCAAGCGAGGCGAGCTTGCCGAACTGCCCTTCGGCGTACAGCAGGGGCTTGCCCTTCTTGCCGAACAGGATCTGCTCCACCTGCCCGAGAAAGATGGTGTGCGAGCCGTGCGCGAGATTCTTGATCACGCGGCAATCGAAGGTCACCAGGGCATCGAGCAGCGCCGGCGAGCCGGTCGCCAGCCTGGACCACTCGCGCGACTTGAAGCGACCTTCTCCCGACAGCACTCCGCTGAACAGGTTGGACAGATCCGAATCCTCCGTGCGCAGCACGTTGACGCAGTACGCCTTGCTCTTCGACACTGCGCCGTAGGTCGCGGAGTTCCTGTTCAGGCACACGAGAATGGCCGGCGGCTCCGCCGTCACCGAGCACACCGCGGTCGCCGTCATGCCGTAGCGATGCCCCGCGTGTGCCGCGGTGATGATGCTCACCGCGTGCGCCAGGTTGCGCATGCCGAGCTTGAACTGTTCGGCGTTGACCGGTTTGTCCACGCGCGCGATTATTGCACGCAGTCTCCCTCCTCCCATTCCTGGAGTCGCGCATGTCCGATCATGGCTTCCTGCATCAGGCGCTGATCTACCTCGCGGCCGGCGTGGTCGCCGTGCCGGTGTTCAAGCGCCTCGGTCTGGGCTCGGTGCTTGGTTTCCTCGCCGCGGGCATGGCGATCGGGCCGTGGGGGCTGAAGCTGGTGTCCGAGCCGGAGGCGATTCTGGAATTCGCCGAATTCGGCGTCGTGCTGCTGCTGTTCCTGGTCGGGTTGGAGCTCAACCCGCAGCGCCTGTGGCAGATGCGCCGCTCGATCCTGGGGATGGGTGCCGTGCAGGTCGTGGCGACGGTAACCGCCGTCACCGCCGGCGGCGTAGCGCTCGGCGTGCCGCTCATCGTCGCGCTGGTGGCCGGCATGGGCTGCGCCATGTCGTCCACCGCCATCGCACTCGCGACGCTGCAGGACAAGCGGCTGCTCGGCACGCCGGGCGGGCAGGCCAGCTTTTCGGTGCTTTTGTTCCAGGACCTCGCCGTGATCCCGCTCATGCTGTTCCTCGCCTTGCTCGCTCCCGAGCAGTCGCGCGGCAGCCTCGACTGGATGGCGGTCGCGCGCGCGCTCGCCATCATCGCACTGCTCATCGCGGCCGGACGTTTCGGACTGCGTCCCCTGCTGCGCGTCATTGCCGGCACCGGGCAGCGCGAAATCTTCGTGGCGTTCTCCCTGCTGCTGGTGCTCGGCGTCGCCGCACTGATGGAGCGGGTCGGGCTGTCGATGGCGCTCGGCGCCTTCCTCGCCGGCGTGATGCTCGCCGAATCGGAGTACCGCCACGAACTGGAGCTGGACATCGACCCGTTCAAGGGCCTGCTGCTCGGGCTGTTCTTCATCGCCGTCGGCATGTCGGTGGACCTGGGCCTGTTCGTGCGCTCACCACTGCTGGTTCTCGGCCTGGCGGCGGGCGTCGTGGCCCTGAAGATCCTTCTGCTCTATCCGATCGCCAAGACATTCGGCTACTGCGGGCGCGCGGACGCGGCGCTGTTCGCGCTCGGGCTGTCGCAGGTCGG
>JANMSV010000032.1:0-16362 GCA_031389685.1 Betaproteobacteria bacterium | reverse complement strand
CTCAGCATCCCGCACGCGGAGCTGATCATCCGCAAGGGCTACCGGCGCGAAGTGGACAGCTATTCGACCTTCCTCGAAGCCGACAAGAAGACGCAGACCGGGCTGGGCGGCTACCTCAAGCAGCGCGGCCTGAAGCGCGTGTACTTCGCCGGACTCGCCACCGATTTCTGCGTGGCCTGGAGCGCGCTCGACGCGCGCAAGCAGGGCTTCGAGGCGCTGGTGATCGAGGACGCCTGCCGTGGCATAGACGTCCAGGGTTCGCTTGCCAAAGCCTGGGCGGCGATGCGGGCGGCAGGCTTGAAGCGCATCCAATCCACCGACGTGATCTAGGGGAGAGGCAATGAAGCTCAGATTGGCATTGGGAATTGCTGCGGCGCTGGCGGCGCTCGGCGCGCAGGCGCAGACCATCAAGATCGGGGAATTGAACAGCTACAAGGTGTTTCCGGCGTTCCTCGAGCCCTACAAGAAAGGCTGGGAACTGGCCCTCGAGGAGATCAACCGCGCGGGCGGCGTCAACGGGCGCAAACTCGAAGTGGTGTCGCGCGAGGACGGCGGCAATCCCGGGGACGCGGTACGCGTCGCCGAGGAACTGATCACGCGCGAGAACGTGTCGGTGCTGATGGGCACCTTCGCCTCGCACGTCGGCCTGGCGGTGTCCAACCTCGCCAACCAGAGGAAGGTAGTATTCATCGCCGCGGAGCCGCTCACCGACAAGATCGTGTGGGAGAACGGCAACCGCTACACCTTCCGCCTGCGGCCCTCGACCTACATGCAGGTGGCGATGCTGGTGCCGGAAGCCGCAAAACTCAACAAGCAGCGCTGGGCCATCGTCTACCCGAACTACGAGTACGGGCAGTCCGCCGCCGGCTCGTTCAGGAAGCTGCTGTCGCAGGTCCAGCCCGGCGCGCAGTACGTCGCCGAGCAGGCGCCGGCCCTGGGCAAGATCGAAGCCGGCTCGGTGGTGCAGGCGCTGATGGACGCCAGGCCCGACGCCATCTTCAGCGCGCTGTTCGGCGCCGACCTGCAGAAATTCGTGCGCGAAGGCAACACCCGCGGACTGTTCAGGAACATGACGGTGTTCAACCTCCTCGCCGGCGAGCCCGAATACCTTGATCCCCTGAAGGACGAAACGCCCGAGGGCTGGTGGGTGACCGGCTACCCCTGGGCCGAGATCAAGACGCCCGCGCACCAGAAGTTCCTCGCGGCCTACCGCGCGAAGTGGAAGGACTACCCGCGCCTGGGCTCCGTGGTGGGCTACTCGACCATGTACACGGTGGCCAACGCGCTCAGGAAGGCCGGCTCCACCGACACCGAGAAACTGATCGCCGCGCTGAAGGGCCTGGAGATGGATACGCCGATCGGGCCGATCGTGTACCGCGCGCTCGACCACCAGTCCACCATGGGGGCGTACGTCGGGCAGCTGGCGAAGAAGGACGGCCAGGGCGTGATGGTCAAATGGCGCTTCGCCGACGGCGCACACTTCCTGCCATCGTTCGCGGAAGTGCGCGCGATGCGCAAGGACTGACTCTTTCGCCGCAGCTGAAAAGGGGGTCCGGCTACCGGGCCCCTTTTCTTATGACCGCGTCCTCGATCCTGATCCAGTTCCTGAACGGCCTGGCGAGCGCCTCGTCGCTGTTCCTGGTGGCCGCGGGGCTGTCGCTGATCTTCGGGGTCACGCGCATCATCAATTTCGCGCATGGCTCGCTGTTCATGCTCGGCATGTACCTGGCGGTGGCGCTGGCGCCGCAGCTCGGCTTCTGGTGGAGCGTCCCGCTCGCTGCGCTCGCCGTCGCGGCATTCGGCGCACTGGTCGAGGCGACGATTCTGCGCCGGCTGTACGCGGCGCCGGAATTGCTGCAATTGCTGGCCACCTTCGCGCTGGTGCTGGTGATCAAGGATTTCACGCTGTGGGCCTGGGGGCCGGAGGACATCCTCGGGCCGCGGGCGCCGGGCATGGAGGGCGCCGTGAGCATCGCGGGCCTGCGCTACCCGGAGTACGACCTGTTCCTGATCGCGTTCGGGCCGCTGGTACTTGGGGCGCTGTGGTTCCTGCTCAGGCGCACGCGCTGGGGCACGCTGGTGCGCGCAGCGACGCAGGATCGCGAGATGGCGGGCGCGCTGGGCGTCAACCAGCGCTGGCTGTTTACCAGCGTGTTCGCGCTCGGCGCCTTGCTCGCCGGGCTGGGCGGCGCGGTGCAGATCCCGCGCGAGCCGGCGACCTTGTTCATCGACCTGCAGATCATTTCCGACGCCTTCGTCGTGGTGGTGGTCGGCGGCCTGGGGTCGATTCCTGGCGCGTTCCTCGCCGCCCTGCTGATCGCGGAGATCAAGTCGTTTTGCATCGGACTGGGGTATTCGAAGATCACTCTGGTGGTCGAATTCATCGTCATGGCGGTGGTGCTGGTGGTCCGGCCCTGGGGATTGCTCGGCCGGATGCCCGCGCAGACGCGCGGTCCGGGCGCGGTCGAGCCGCCGCTCGCACTGCCCTCGCGCAATGCGTTGGTCGCACTTGGCGGCACGGCCCTCGCCCTCGCCCTGGTGCCCCTGCTCTCCGCGGGCTACACGCTGGTGCTGCTCACGGACATCCTGGTGTTCGCGCTGTTCGCCGTCAGCCTGCACTTCATCATGGGGCCGGGTGGCCTGCATTCTTTCGGTCATGCCGCCTACTTCGGCCTGGGCGCCTACGGCGCGGGCTTGCTGCTGCTCAAGGGCGGTGTGCCGATGGAACTGGCGCTGGTTTTCGCTCCCCTGCTTGCGGTTCTCGGCGCGCTGCTCTTCGGCTGGTTCTGCGTGCGGCTTTCGGGGGTGTACCTGGCGATGCTGACGCTCGCTTTCGCCCAGATCACCTGGTCGGTGATGTTCCAGTGGGACGCGTTTACCGGCGGCTCGAATGGCCTGATCGGCATCTGGCCCGCGTCCTGGCTGTCGAGCAAGACGGCGTACTACTACCTCACGCTCGTCACCTGCCTCGGCGCGATCGCGCTGCTGTGGCGCGTGCTGTACTCCCCGTTCGGTTATGCACTGCGCGCCGGGCGCGACTCGCCCCTGCGGGCGGACGCGATCGGCATCGACGTGCGCGCGCAACAGTGGGCCGCTTTCGTGTTCGCCGGCCTGTTCGCCGGGCTGGCGGGCGCGCTGTTCGCTTTCTCCAAGGGCTCGATCTCGCCCGAGGCGCTGGCCGTTCCGCGATCGGTGGACGGGCTGGTGATGGTGCTGCTCGGAGGCATCCAGACCCTCACCGGCCCGGTGTGGGGGGCGGCGCTGTTCACCTGGCTGCAGGACGCGGTATCGCGCAGCATCGATTACTGGCGTGCGGTGATCGGCGCGGTGGTGCTGGTGCTGGTGCTGGTATTTCCGCAGGGCGTCACGGGCTACCTGCGAGAAAGATTCGCGCGATGACGGTGCTCGCCATTCGCAACCTGGCGAAAGCCTACGGCGGCGTGCAGGCCGTGCGCGGCGTCAGCTTCACGGTCGCCGCCGGGGAGCTGCTGGCGATGATCGGGCCGAACGGCGCGGGCAAGACCACCTGCTTCAACATTCTGAACGGCCAGGTCCGGCCGGATGCCGGCAGCGTGGAGTTCGAGGGCCGCAGCCTGCTCGGCCTCTCGCCGCGCCAGATCTGGCGCCTGGGCGTGGGGCGCACCTTCCAGATCACCGCCACCTTCGGCTCGATGACGGTGCGCGAAAACGTGCAGATGGCCCTGCTCTCCCACCACCGGCGCCTGTGGTCGCTGACGACGCTCGCCGCGCGCGGTTTCGCCGATGAAGCCAACGCCCTGCTGGCCCGCGTCGGCATGCGCGAGCAGGCCGACCGGCCCTGCGCGGTGCTCGCCTATGGCGACTTGAAGCGGGTCGAGCTGGCGGTGGCGCTTGCCAACCGGCCCCGCCTGCTGCTGATGGACGAACCCACCGCCGGGATGGCGCCGCGCGAGCGCGATGAATTGATGCAGCTGGCGGCGGAACTCGCGCGCCGCGGCGGCATCGCGGTGCTGTTCACCGAGCACGACATGGACGTGGTGTTCACGCACGCCGACCGCGTGATCGTGCTGTCCGGCGGCGAACTGATCGCCGAGGGGCGGCCCGACGCGGTGCGGGCGGATGCGCGCGTGCGCGAGGTCTACCTGGGGACCGGGAGTGCTTGAAGTTTCCGGACTGAACGCAGCCTACGGCCGCGCGCACATCCTTTTCGATCTGGCGTTCGAAGCGCGCGCGGGCGAAGTGGCGGTGCTCCTGGGGCGCAATGGCGCCGGCAAATCCACCACGCTGAAAAGCATCATCGGCATGGTGCGGCCGCTCTCGGGCGAGGTGCGTTTCTTCGGCCGGCCGATCCAGCACCTGCAGCCTTACCAGATCGCGCGGCTCGGCCTGGGTTACGTGCCGGAGGACCGGCGCATCTTCACCGACCTTACCGTGATGGAAAACCTGGAAATCGGCCGCCAGCCGCCACGCGAAGGCACGCCGCGCTGGACGCCGGCAAAGCTCTTCGAGCTGTTCCCGAACCTCGGCCGCATGCAGGACCGGCTCGGCGCGCGCATGTCCGGCGGCGAGCAACAGATGCTGACGATTGCACGCACGCTGATGGGTAATCCGCGCGCGATTCTGCTCGATGAACCCTCGGAAGGCCTCGCGCCGGTGATCGTCGAACAGATGGTACGCACCATCCGCGAGCTGAAGACCCAGGGCCTGACGGTGCTGCTGTGCGAGCAGAACCTGCACTTCGCGCGGCAGGTTGCGGACCGCGCTTACGTCATCGAGAAGGGCCAGCTGCGGGGCTCGGGCACGCTGGATGAAGTGCGCGAGGAGTACCAACAGGTATGAGCTGGATCGCGGGCATCGATGTCGGCGGCACCTTCACGGACCTGATCGCGCTGGACGCGGCCAGCGGCCAGGTGCGCCTCGCCAAGGTACCGACGACCCCGGAAAACCAGGCCCATGGGGTCCTGGCGGCGCTGGACGAGGCGAAGATTGCGTTCGGCGAGCTGGCACTGATCGTGCACGGCACCACGACGACCACCAACGCGTTGCTGGAACGCAAACTGGCCAGGACCGGCCTCATCACCACGCAAGGTTTTCGCGACGTGCTGGAACTGGGCCGCCGCACGCGGCCCCGGCCCTATGGCCTCACCGGCTGGTTCGAACCGCTGATTCCGCGCGAGTTGCGCCTGGAGGTGCCGGAACGCATGGATGCGGAGGGCGAAGTGGTGGTGCCGCTCGACGAGGCGGCGACGCGCGAGGCAGTGCGCAGGTTGCTGGCCGCGGGCTGCGAGTCCCTGGTAATCCACTTCCTGCACAGCTACATCAATCCGGCGCACGAGCTGCGCGCCCTCGCCCTCGCCCGCGAGTCCTGGCCCAATCCCTATGTCACCGCCGGCCACGCCGTGCTTTCCGAGTACCGCGAATACGAGCGCGGCGTCACCGCCACCGTGAACGCCAGCGTGCAACCGATCCTCGACCGCTACCTCACGCAGCTGCGCTCGGAGCTCAGGCGCCGCGGCTTCGCCAATGACTTGCTGGTGATGCAGGGCAATGGCGGCACGGTTTCGGCTTCCATCGCCGCCGAAAGCGCGGCCAGTACCGTGATGTCGGGCCCCGCCTCCGGCGTGATCGCGGCAGCCTATTCGGCCGCCGCCGCCGGCTACCCCAACGCGATCACCTACGACATGGGCGGCACCTCGACCGACGTCGGCCTGATCCGGGGCGGCGTGCCGGAGGTGTCTTCCGAGCTCGAGCTCGAGTACGCCATGCCGGTGCACGTGCCGATGGTCGACGTGCACACCATCGGCGCAGGCGGCGGATCGATCGCCTGCATCGGCGAGGACGGCCTGCTGCGCGTGGGGCCGAAGAGCGCCGGCGCGCATCCCGGGCCGATCTGCTACGGGCGCGGCGGCGTGGAACCGACCATTACCGACGCGAACCTGGTCCTGGGGCGCCTCAATCCGAACGCCCTACTTGGCGTGAAGGGCGCCGCGGACCTGGAGCACATCAAGCGGCTGCTACTGGAGACGATCGGCAGGCCGCTGGGACTGGATGCGACCCAGGCGGCGGCGGCCATCGTGCGCGTCGCCAACGACAGGATGTCCGGGGCGATGCGCATGGTGTCACTCGCCCGCGGGCACGATCCCCGGGACTTCGTGCTCTTTGCGTTCGGCGGCGCCGGGCCTTTGCATGCGGCGGCCATCGCCAAGGAACTGGGCATTCCGAAGCTCCTCGTTCCCGCCCGACCCGGCATCACCAATGCCCTGGGCTGCGTCGTCGCAGACCTTCGTCACGACTTCGTCAATACTGTGAACAAACATGTTCAACAGATTGATATAGAACACGTTAATTCAGTCATTCAGAAGCAGATTTCAGCCGGGAAAGAGCTGCTCCAACGCGAAGGACTGGCGATCGAAGGACTGCGCCTCCTGCACAGCGCCGACATGCAGTTCCAGGGCCAAAGCCACATGCTCAAGGTCGCCCTGCCAGGCGCCGAGGTCTCGCGAGATGGGCTGCAGCAGTTGTTCGAAAAAGCCTATTGGGAACGATTCGCAGTAGAGTTGCCGGAAATCCGCGCGATGCTCGTCAACGTGCACACCGCCGTGATCGGCCTGCGCCCCCGCCTGGACCTTTCGCTTCTATCCGATCGCGCCGCGCCTCATGCGGCGCGAAAGCTTTTTCGGCAGGCGTGGTTCGACAACGCCTGGCACCCCACCCCCATCTACCGGAGGGAGTCTTTGCCGGAGCAACTCACCGGCCCCGCCATCATCGAGCAGCTCGACTGCACGACGGTGCTGGAGCCGGGCAACAAGCTCACCATCGACAAACTGGGTAACCTGTTGATCGACGTCTGACCCAGCGCGGTCCGAGCGTCCATTACACTGCAGCCATGCTCGACCCGATCACGCTGGTGGTCATCCAGAACGGCCTGCAGCAGGTGTGCAACGAGATGGACCTCGCCTTTTGCCGGGCGGCGTTCAGCCCGGTGATTTCGGAAGGCATGGACCGCTCCGACGGCATTTACGCGCGCGATGACGGCGCGCTGATCGCACAAGGCGAATTGGGCCTGCCGGTGTTCGTCGGCACCATGCAGTTCTCCTCGCAGGCCGTGATCGAGCGCGTGCGCGAGAACGGCTGGAGCGTGGACCCGGGCGACGTGTTCATCGTCAACGACCCCTATATGGGCGGCACGCACCTGATGGACGTGCGCTTCGTGAAGCCGTTCTTCTACCGCGGCAAGCTCTGGTGCTGGCTCGCCAACACCGGCCACTGGCCCGACATCGGCGGCATGGTGCCGGGCGGCTTCTCGGCCAGCGCCACCGAGGTCGAGCAGGAAGGCCTCCGGCTGCCGCCGGTGAAGCTGTTCAAGAAGGGGGTAATGGACCAGGAGATCCTGTCCATCATCCTGTCCAACATCCGCATTGCCGATCAGAGGATCGGCGACATCAAGGCCCAGGGCGCGGCGCTCGCGGTCGGCGAAAAGCGGCTCACCTCGCTCCTGGATCGCTACGGCGCGGACACCGTGGATGCGGCGATCGCAGAACTGCGCCTGCGCGCCGAGCAGCAGATGCGCGCGAAGATCGCCACCATCCCCGCCGGGACCTACGCCGGCCACGCGATCGTGGATTCGGACGGCGTGGTGAACGAGCCGCTGCACGTGCGCGTCAAAATCACGAAGACCGCGGACCACGACTTGCTGTTCGACCTGTCGGAGTCTTCGCCGCCCTGCAAGGGACCGATGAACTCGGTGATCGCGACTACGCGCAGTTCGGTGTACCTGGCGATCAAGCACATTTTCCCGGAGGTACCGATCAATGCCGGGACCTTCGCGCCGCTGAAAATCGCCGATCCCGAGGGCACTTTCCTTTACGCAAGGTATCCACGGCCGGTCTCGGGCTGCGCGGCCGAAGTCAGCCAGCGCATCGCGGAAGCGGTATTCAACGCGCTCACCAGCGCGATCCCGGAGCAGTTGTTCGCCGCGCCCGCCGGCACTTCAGGCAATCTGGCCATCGGGGGGCACGACCCGATGCGCAATCGCGCCTACGTCATGTATCTGTTCACTGGCGGCGGCTACGGCGGCAGCCCTGTGTCGGACGGCATCTCCAACGGCTGCTCGACCATCGGCATCTCCAAGATGCCGCCGATCGAAGTCATGGAGCAGTACTACCCGGTCCTGTTCGACGAATTCTCGCTCTACGAGGGCTCCGGCGGCGCGGGCGAGAGCCGCGGCGGATTCGGCGTCAACTACACGGTCCGCGTGCGGCGCGGCTCCGCGCGCGCGTCGATGGTGATGGACCATGGTCGCACCGGTCCGCTGGGCGCGCTGGGCGGCGCCGACGGCGGCGTCAACAGGGTGGTGATCGAGCAATCGGGCAAGGAATACCGGCCGCCGCACCTGTCCAAGGATCAGGACATCCAGCTCGCGCCGGGCGATCGCATCCGCGTCTCGACGCCGGGCGGCGGCGGCTACGGCGATCCGCTGCAGCGCGATCCTTCGAAGGTGGCACTGGACGTCAGCCGCGGTTACTACACGCGCGAGCAGGCCGCGCACCTGTTCGGCGTGCGCTTCGCACCGGACGGGGGCGCGTACCGCTAGGTGCCGCTCAGTATTGCGCCAGGGCGCGGACCGCGTCCGGACTGCGCAAGGTGTAAATTGTTGCGCCGCACAGGGCGACGATGGAAGTCGCGAACAAGGCCACGCTCAAAACCAGAGTGACTCGATGCTCGCCCCTCAGCGCTTGTCGCAAGCGCAAAAAGGCTGAAAACAGCGTCATCACCGCCAGCACCCAGCAGAAGAATTCCAGCAGCGGGCGGCTCCAGGGCTTGAGCAGCAGCACCCCGATACCGCCCGCGAAACCCAGGATCCAGATGCCGAACAGGAGGAAATCCTCGAGCACGCTGCGCGCGAGATGGCTGCGCGCCTCTTCGCCCTGCAAGTGCAGCCCGACGACGATGTGGGCGCCGACCAGGAGCGCAGCACCGCACACCAGGGTGTAGAGCCAGCCGATGACCGGCAGCGAAAGCGCTTGCATTCCCCCCTGACAACTCGGTTGCAGTCGCGATTCCGTGCACTACACGGGTTCGTTCGTCGACTTAAGTCGATAGTAACCCAAGTGTCGTGCACGTCATGCTGCTCGTGGAAGCAGGAGCAACACAGCGTTCCAAACGCTTTTTCTTTTCGTGATCCTCCCTTCGTTTACCGCCTGCCTCGCGATCAATCGTCATCGTCGCGGTCATCCCGTCCGCGCCCGCCATCCCCGTTACCCTTGACCTTGAAATCCGTTGCGTCGTGCCGCCCGTCGACGCAAACGAAGCTGGCGGCGTCATCGGTGCTGCCGACACCCGTCCACTTGGCGGTCTTCGGGTAGGCGCACAACGGCCGGGTGCGCACGGCACCGCCCGCCAGGGCGCGCGAGGCCAGGATCCGCTCCGGCGCGACGCCCTTCTCCACCCAGTCGACCACGGCCTGGAGGGTACCGACGGGATTCGGACCCGCCCCGCCCGCGCAGTGCGCCACGCCCGGCGCCATGAACAGCCGCATGAAGTCGTCGACCTGCCGCGCGCCACCGTTCCCCTTGAGCACGCGGTGGAAGTAGTTCACCGTGCCCCTCGGGAAGATGAGCTGGTCGGCCTCGCCGTGCCACATCAGCACCTTGCCGTGCAGCTTGCGAAAGCGGTGCAGCTTGTCCTCGTCGGTCCCGATCACCTCGTTAAATTTGCGCTGCGAGGCTCGGAACTCGCGCTCGAAATCGGACTCGCCCAGCGTGTGCCAGTCGAAGGCCGGGTCCTGCCTCACCCAATAAGCCAGGTGAGTGTTGGCGATGGAGAACGGCGCCGCGCCGGCGAGCCCGGCGAACGACGCGCCGCGCTCCAGGCCGAACCAGAGGCGATGCTTGCCTTTCGGGTCGGTCGGCCCGTCCCAGATCTTGCGCACGGCGTTCGCCTCCTGCGGCGTCAGGCAGGCCGCCGGATCCTCTCCCGCCTGGCAGACCGACCTCGCCGGATCGTAGTTGCACTTGCGCGGGTCGTTGATGACCTCGTCTGTCACGCCATCGGCGGCATCGCAGGCGACGACGGCGTCGCTGGTCACGGCGGCGAGCTTGGCGGCGCTGATCGGCGCGCCGAGGGCCTGGTGCATCACGATTTGCGGCCACATCTCGCTCGGGATGAAGCGATCCCAGTTGATCGCAGGTGCGGCGATTACCAGGCCGTCGTATTCCTCGGGAAACCGCTGCACCGCCATCAGGCCCTGGCGCCCGCCGGTCGAGCAGCCGGTCCAGTACGAGTACCTGGGCGCGGCACCGTAATGGGCGTTGATGAGGCTCTTCGCCTTGCGCACCATTTCATGCAGCGAGCGCGAGGCGAAATCCTCGATCAGCCCCCAGTTCAGCGTGCCGTCCGGGTTGAGCGCGAAGGTTCCGCCGGCCGCGGCCAAGTGGCCGGTGTCCGTGCTCGCCGTCGCGTAACCCTCGCGCAGCGCAGTGGCCATCGCAGAGTAGGAGATCACTCCGGCGTAGCCGCCGCCGCCCACGCCCTGATAGCGCTCGTTCCAGCTCTTGGGCAGCCAGACCTCGATGTTGATCTGCGGCGCGACGGTGAGCGCCACCCGGCAGAAGGCCGGCAGATCACCGCCGGCGATCGGCTTGGTTGCGCCCGGTGGCGTGAACGGACCCGCGGAAACCTCGTGCGCCGCGGTCACGGTCGCCTGCCGCAGCGGAAGGTTTGCCAGCGCCGCGCACGATGTCGCCGCGGCCGCGGTCAATGGAAGCAGCGTCGCCCATGCGAGCGCCGCCGCGGCGATAATGGTTAGCGTGCGGTTCATGATGCTCTCCAGTAGTTGCTGGTCTCAGTCGATGACAATCCAGGTGTCCTGCAGGTCCTGCTGCTCGTAGCCGCGCTTGGACCAGTTGCACACCCCGGTCGGGAAAGTGGCCTGCAGGCGCGTCCATTGCGAGGGCGTGAAGGACACGGCGTAATCGCTCTGCCGCAGGTCCTTGCGCTGGCACTTGATGATGTCGGCGGCGACGTCCGCCCCGGCCACTTCGCGCGGGAACGAGTTGGTCGGATAGAGCGCGTTGCAGGCCGTTGCACGCTCCTGCTCCCTGAGCTGCGTTTCCGGCACGAAGACCGTCGGCAAGGTGACGACGCCGCGGGGGTTGCAGCCCTCGAGCAGATCGGCCGGCCTGTTGCGCACGATCTTGTCGATCTTGCGGCCATGACCCTTGTCTGCGTTGATCGCCGTGATCCAGTGGTCCATTGTCAGGATCATGCGCTGCAGTAGCGGGCTTGCGTTGCTGTACAGACCGAAGCCGTTCTCGACGACCATGACTTGGTTCCTCGAGTGCCCGTTCGCCTTCTCCAGGCGTTCGCGCATCGAGAACGAGTGATAGCGCACGTGGATGTCGCCGCCGGCCGCGTCGTCGTTGTAGCCGCGGTAATCGATGATCGGAATCTGCGACAGGCCGCCGCCACCGTTGGTCAGCCGCCCGGTCTGGTACGCCGCGCGCGCCGCCAGGAGATCGGCCTTCGTGCGTTGCGGCACGATGGTGGCGTCGCGGTCGAAACCGCCGATCTTCTCGTTCAGGTCGAGGAACTGCTCGACCGAGATCCCGCCGTTGTTCACCAGCTTCAGGCCGTACTGGATGCCCTCGTTGTCGAGCGGCCGCCGCGCGAACCCTGTGGCAGGGTCCTTGCCGTACACGTTCACCGTGTGGTCGTAGACCGTGCAGCGCACGCCGGTCGGATTATTCGTCGGGTCGTAGCGCTGAAGTACCGGCACCGCCGTGCAACTCGTCGAGCCCGGCTTGGGATCGATGCGGCGCGCCCCGACCGCGATGTTGGGCGCTGTCAGGTAGTTCAGGAACCCGGTGACCTGGCGCTTCTGCTCGGGCGTCCAGGCAACGATTTCCGTGCGGTTGAAGTACGTGTCGAGCAGCCAAGCGTCGGTGATGAAATTGATCGTCGCGAAGCCGACCTCGGGGAACGAGCAGCCGGGAATGATGCCGTCGAGCAGGCCGGGATAGTTGTCCCCGATCTGGTGCTGGGCGTACGAGCCGCCCGAGCAGCCCCAGCCCTGGGTGTGGGCAGGCGGGCCGTAGGTCTCGATGAAGCGCTCCTTCACCATCATCATCGATTCCGCCGCGGGCAGGTCGTTGCAGTTGTTGCCGAAAACGTTGAGCGACGAGGAGGCCAGCGCGTAGCCGTTGGTCAGCATGAAGTCGTCGGTCACACCGCCGGTCGAGGCGCCCTGCCGGTACCAGCCGCCGATGCAGCCGCCGCCGAAGGTATAGATCAGCCGCTTGTTCCAGTTGGCCGATTGGGCTTTCCAGCTGGGCGCCGCAGGCTGCGTGATCGGGTCATGGAGCTGCGCGATCTGATAGATCGCGCGGTTCACCGTCCCGGTCTCCAGCCGGATGATGTAGGGCTTGCCGGTCGTTGTCGTCGCCATGTTGGCCGGATAGGCGGTAGCGCCAGCCGGCCATTGCGCCAGTACCGAGGGCGTCGCGTTGGTCCGGTAGATGTAGTCGACCCGCGTGGGAATGTGGCAGTTCGGGTCGGTGGTGGGGTTCGGCGGCGGCGTCAGCGTCCCCAATCCGGCCGGCAAGTTGAACTGATGCGTCGCGCAAGCGTACGGCTGCTCGTGCGGGCCGGAGATGATCGGCCCCTGGATCGGGTGGTTCGTCAGCGTGATGTCGGCGTCGGCATGGCCCCGGCCCTTGCCCTTGGCGTCGACTTCCAACTCGTTCCTGCCCAGGCGCATGCCCGTCACCAGGCCCGTGAGCGAGCGCGACGCCTGATCGGCCGTGAACGCGCCAGTGACGTTGGCGCCGTTGAGCTCGACTTGCACATCGCTCAGCCGCACGTTCTTTTTCTTCACTGTGACGCGGATCAGCGCGTCTCCGCCCGCAATCATGTCCGGCCGGCCGGAGAGCACCTCGATCCTGAAGTCGTTATCGCCATGGTGGCGGTGCCGGCCGCGGTCGCCGCCGTCGTCGTCATCGTCGTGCGCATACGCGGGATTCGCCGTCGCGACAAGCGCCAGCCCGCCGAACACCGCCATGATCGACAGAAATGCGCAGGCCAGGCTGCGCAGCCACTTCCCCGGGTATGTCATGGTGCCTTCCCCTATTTGTAAGTCGTGTCGTTGAACCTGACATCAAAGCAGAAGACCAACTGGTGATTGATTCCGCTTGTTTGTGAGGTAACGCGCGATCGTCATCAATCTGCTTGACATCGATTGCGGGCAGTTCTAGCGTCCAAGCTGCCGATCAACGCCTCTCGGGAGGGGGACATGTCCAAGCGCTCGCCAAGGTTGCTGCTTTCGCTGTTCGTTGCCTTTGTTTTTGTCAGCATCGCTGAGGTGGCCGCCGCAGATTCCGGCGGCGTCGAGCGCTTCGCCACCCTGCCCAAGCCGGGACCCGGCTTTCCCGAGGGAATCGCCGCCGACCAGGCGGGCCGGATCTACGTCTCGACCTTCGACTTTTCGACCGACAACGTGATCCACGTGTTCGGCCGCAACGGTCATCTGCAGACCACGATCTCGCTGCCCGGCGCCGTCCCGCTCGGCCTCGAGTTCGACAAGGCGGGCAACCTGTATGTCGCGAACTTCGTCGGCGGCACGGTCCTCAAGTTCACCCCGCCCTTCAACTCCGGCAGCCTTCCCGCCCAGACCTTCGCGGTGTGCGGCGGCGCCGGTGCCGGCTGCGGCCTGAACGCCATCGCCTTCGACGCCGCGGGCGACCTCTACGTCTCCGACTCCTTCGGCGGCAGCGTCTTCAAGCTCGACCTGCCCTCCGGCGCGGTCTCGACCTTCGTCGCCAACGACCTGCTGAAGCCCGGCAGCCACGGCTTCCCGCCCTTCGGCGCCAACGGTCTCGCTTTCGATGCCGCCGGCAGGAACCTCTACATCGCCAACACCGCCGACGACCGCATCCTGAGGTACGCGCTCGCTACCAAGACCTTGAGCGTGTTCGCCGAGAGCATCAACGGCGCCGACGGCATCGCCTTCGACCGCCACGGCCGCCTCTGGGTCGCCGCCAACCAGGGCGACGAGGTCGTGGCGCTCAACTCGAAAGGGCGGGTCGTCGAGCGACTCGGCTCCTTCCAGGGCGTCGGCAAGGACGGCGCCGCCAAGGGCCTCCTCTTCCCCGCCAGCATCGTCATCAGCCGCGGCAACATCTACGTCACCAACCTCGCCCTTGCGCTAACCGCGGCAGCCGGCGACGAGCCGGAAGAGGAAGTCAGCACCTACACGGTATCGCGCATCCGCCTCGACCACGGCGACTGAGGACGGCGCAATGATGGTCAGTCGTCGTCCCGATCGTGACGGTCCCGATCGGGATGATCGTCTTCGTGCTCGCGCCCCGAGGAGTGCGACTTCGGCGCCGGGGGAAGCCGCTTGCCCCCAGGGCCATCCGCAAAAGTCAGCGGCGAAACCGCGCGTCGCTGGCCGACGCCCTTCTCGCTCCAGTCGCACACGCCGTCCGGGAAAGTGGCCTGCAGCCGCGCCAATTGCGCGGACGAGAACAGCACTGGCGCATAGTCAGCGGAGTTGAGCGGCTTCAGCTGGCACTTCAGGATGTTCTCCGCCAGCGGCCCGCCGGCGACCTGGCGCGGCGAAGCGCGCTTCGCCAGCCGGCCGAGGCCGTCGGCCTGCACCGCATTGGCATCGCACACCGCCATGTCGAATACCTTGGTCGAGAACGTGGTGTCGGCCAGCAGGAAGCAGAAGTCGACCGCGTTCGCCGGCTTCCCCGCAATCACCTGTTCCTGAGTGCGCACCGAGTTGAGCGTCGCCTTCGGCGCGCTTTCGTTAAGATCGGACAGCCATGCGTCCATGGTCAGGAGCGATGGCAGCGTCACGGCCGCGACCTGCGCCGCCGTGCCGGGCAGCAGCCCGGTCCCGTAGCGCCACATCACCTGGTTGCCGTGGTTTCCGCGGTTGGCCTCGTCGATGCGGGCCCGCTCGGAGAAGCTGCGCCAGATATAGTGGATGCCCTGCTCGTCCCAGCCGCGCGAGTCGATGATCGGCAGCTTGCCGAGGTTCTTGCCGCTGGCCACTATGCCGGCCCGGTAGGCGATGTCGAGGGCCGGCAGGTCGGCGGTGCTGCGCGCCGCCCTGCGGTTCGAATCGGCATCGACGCCGCCGATCTTCTCGTTAAGCGTGACGAACTCCTCGGGCGTGATCGCCCCGTCGAATAGCGCATTCAGGCCATACTGGATGCCGACGTTGTCGCCGGTCTGCCTGGCACGCATGCTCCCGGCCGGGATGCCGGCGGTCGTGCCCCAGACGGCGGCGGAGAGGTCGTTGTCGCCGCAGCGCGTGCCGTTGGGATTGGTCACGGGGTCATACACCAGCGCGGCCGGCAGCAGGCAGTTGTTGCGCGATTCGACCAGCGTGGTCAGCGCGCCCGTCGTCTGGTCTGTTACCAAGGTGCGTGCATATTTTCCAGGCTTGTTGTTGAACCCGAAGGCGTTGTTCCACGACTGGCAGCCGAGATGACTCAGGTGGCCGTTGATCGCCATCTTCTTCGCGTTGATCTTATCCTGCGTCAGGCCGGTCATCAGCGCCTTCCACGGCGCGCCGTCGTAGACGTTGACCAGCAGCACGCAGTCGATCACCTCCAGACCTGTGGTGATCGAATCCGGGTAGTCGCAGCTCGGCTGGATGCCGTCGAGCAGGCCGGGGAAGATCGAGGCGGCGGTGTTCTGCTGGATCGAGCCGCCGGAGCAGCCGTTGCCAAGGGTGTACTTGATCTCGCCGTACGTGTCGACGATGTGCTCCTTCATCATCATCACCGTCTCGGCATTCAGGACGCGGTTAGAGTTGGAGGCCGAATCGGTGAGGCTATTGTCGACCACCATGAAGCCGCGCGACAGCGCCGAGTTGTCGGCCCAATTTTGGCTGCTGCGGAATTGAAGGCGTGGCTGGCCGGTGGACGCGCCGAAGCTGTGGACCACCTTGCCGTTCCATTGCGGCTGCGGCGCCAGCGCCGACCAGGTCTTGGCGGGGTCGAACAGCACCGCGATGTCGTAGATACCGCGATTTATCGTTCCGCGCTCCACGCGCACGATGTACGGCACCGTCAGCCCCGTCGTCGTCGTGGTCTGCGCGACGAGATCGTCCGGCGTGGTGCCGACCGTGTACGGCTTGAAGCAGTTGTTCGCCGGCGAGGCCGTCGGCGGGCTCGGGTCGGGCAGCCCGGTCGTGCAACCCGCGATCTTCGTGCGGTAGAACAGCTTGTACTCGGTCGCGATGTTGCACTGCGCGTCGACGGCCGTGGTCGTCAGGCCGCTCGCGTTCGTCGCCGGCGTGTTGCCCACTGCGGCGGTCGGCGCGGGCGTCGCGCAGATCCATGGCGTGGTCTGCGAGCCCAGCAGCACCGG
>JANMSV010000031.1:0-18390 GCA_031389685.1 Betaproteobacteria bacterium | reverse complement strand
CGCATGGAGGAATTTCTCGACTTCGTCGACCTGTGCCGCAGCGAGGTAGTTGCCCTGCTGCACCACGCGCAGCACGTCCCACCAGGTGGCGAGGTGGTGCAGGCGCACCCCGAGCTCGCTCATCACCTGCTTCGATTCGGGGAAGATGTCGTAATAGAAATTCACGAACACGTGCTCGACCACCGCGCCCGCGTCGCGCAGCGCCTTGCAGAAATTGATCTTCGAGCGGCCGTCGGTGGTGAGGTCCTCGACCAGCAGCGTACGCGCCCCGTCGCGGATGTCGCCCTCGATCTGCGCATTGCGGCCGAAGCCCTTGGGCTTCTTGCGGATGTACTGCATCGGCAGGCCCAGCCGGTCGGCGATCCACGCCGCATAGGGAATGCCCGCCGTCTCGCCGCCCGCCACCACGTCGAATTGCTCGAAACCGGCATCGCGGGCGAGCGTCGCGGTGGCAAAATCCACCAGCTGGGTGCGGATGCGCGGATAGAAGATGAGCTTGCGGCAATCGATGTACACCGGGCTCGCCCAGCCCGAGGTAAAGATGAACGGCTTGTCCGCCGAGAACAGGACCGCCTTCACCTCGAGGAGCATCTTCGCGGTGGTGTCGGCGATGAAGGCGCGGTCGGCGGAATGCATGGCGCAGGCGCGCGGATTCTAGCAGGGTTAGAATTCGCGCGATGGCCGGTCCATGGGGGGTCGCGATGTTCCGCTTACCTGTCTTCGCCGCGTGCGCGCTGCTGTTTGCCGCCGCACCCGGCGCAACGCTCGCGCAGACCAAGTCCACCGCCGAGAAGGAACGGGCGCGCATGGAAGCCTTGCGGGCGCAGGTGCGTTCGTACCGCTGCGTGACCAAGGCGGGGCGCAAGTACTACGGCTCCACCATTCCGCAGCAATGCACCGGGGAGCTGGTCGAGGCGCTGTCGGGGCAGGGCACGGTGCTGTTCCGCATCGATGCGCCGCTCACGCCGGAGCAGCGCGCCGCGAAGGAAGCCGAGGCGGAGAAAACAGCGGCCGCGGAGCAGGCCCAGCGCGATGCGCAGGCCGCTGCGCGCGTGCAGGCGCGACGCGACCAGGCGCTGCTGCAGACCTATGCCGGCGAGAATGATATCGAGATGGTGCGCCAGCGCGCCCTCGCCGAGAATCAGAAGTCGCGGGAAGACGTGGAGCGACGCATCGCCGCGTTGAAGAAGCGCCAGGACGGCCTCTCCAAGCAGGCGGCCGACGAAAAGTCCGAGCTGGACGTGCGCGCGGTGGCCTACGACCTGGACCTGCTGCAAAAGCAACTTGAATCGCGCAACCGAGAGGCCGCCGCCATCAACGCGCGCTACGACGAGGAAAAGCGCAAGTACCTGGAGCTCACCAAGGGCCCGCAGAAGAAGTAGTCGATGATGGAACTATTTCTGGATCCCCAGGTGTGGATCGCGTTCGCCACGCTCACCGCGCTCGAACTCGTACTCGGCATCGACAACATCATTTTCATCTCGATCCTGGTGGACAAGCTGCCGCCGGCCGAGCGCGACCGCGCACGGCGCATCGGCCTTGCCGCCGCCATGTTCATGCGCATCGGATTGCTGCTGGTGCTCGCCTGGATCGTCGGCCTCATCGCGCCGCTGTTCACCGTGTTCGGCGAGGAGATTTCGGGTCGCGACCTGATCCTGGTCGGCGGCGGGCTGTTTCTGCTCTGGAAGAGCGTGGTGGAAATCCACCAGCAGCTCGAAGGCATCGAGGGCGAGCGCTCCACCGCGGTGCGCGCCACCTTCGGCGCCGTGATCGGGCAGATCATGGTGGTGGACCTGGTGTTCTCGTTCGACTCGATCATCACCGCCGTCGGCATGGTGCAGTGGATCGAGGTGATGGTCGCCGCGGTGATCGCCTCGGTGGCGCTGATGATGGTGTTCGCGGGAGCAATCGGGCGCTTCGTCACCGGGCATCCGACCATCAAGATGCTCGCGCTCGCCTTCCTCGTGGTGATCGGGGTGGTGCTGATCGCCGCCGGGTTCGACCACGAGGTGCCCAAGGGCTACGTCTACTTCGCCATGGCCTTCTCGGTGGCGGTGGAGCTGCTCAATATCCGCATGCGCAAGCGCAAGCGCGCCGCGCAGGCCGTGCGCCTGCACTCGCCCTATACGCGCGACTGACGGCGCAGCCGGTCAGCGGGAGAGCTTCGCCTTGAGGATTTCATTCACCTGCGCCGGGTTGGCCTTGCCCTGCGTCGCCTTCATCACCTGGCCGACCAGCGAGTTGAAGGCCTTGTCCTTGCCGGCGCGGTAGTCCTCGACCTGTTTGGCGTTCTGCGCCAGCACCTGGTCGACGATCTTGCCGATGGCGCCGGCGTCGGAGATCTGCTGCAGGCCGCGCCTGTCGATCACCTGGTCCACGCCGCCTGCGCCGGCCCAGACCGCGTCGAGCACTTCCTTCACCATCTTGCCCGAGAGGGTTCCGTCCTCGACCTTCTGCGCCAGGCGCCGCAGCTGATCGGCGGTGACGCGACTGGCGGTGATCTCGAGGTTCGACTCGTTCAGCTTCGCGCTCAGGGGCCCGGAAATCCAGTTTGCCATGTCCGGCCATCGTGCCTTGGGCGCCCCCTCGAACGCCGAGAGCGCGTAGCTCGAGGTCTCGATGCTCGCAGTCAGCAGGCTCGCCTGCGCCGAGCTCAACCCATAAGTCGCGACCAGCTTGTTCCGGCGCGCCTCCGGCAATTCGGGCAGCGAGGCCTGCGCCTGCGCAAGCATCTCATCGCTGACCACCAAGGGCAGCAGGTCTGGGTCCGGGAAGTAGCGATAGTCCTGCGCATCCTCCTTCGACCGCATGGAACGCGTCTCGCCCTTGTCCGGATCGTACAGGCGCGTTTCCTGCGAGATGCGGCCGCCGCCTTCGAGGACTTCGAACTGGCGCTGCGCCTCGAACTCGATCGCCTGCTCCATGAACAGGAACGAATTCAGATTCTTGATCTCGCAGCGCGTGCCGAGCTTCGTGTCGCCGGCCTTCCTCACCGACACGTTGGCGTCGCAGCGGAACGAGCCCTCCTGCATGTTGCCGTCGCAGATGCCGATCCAGCGCACCAAAGCATGCAGGGTGCGCGCGTAAGCCACCGCCTCCTGCGCTCCGCGCAGCTCGGGCTCGGAGACGATCTCCAGCAACGGCGTCCCGGCGCGGTTCAGGTCGATGCCGGTCATGCCCTGGAAGTCCTCGTGCAAGGATTTCCCGGCGTCTTCTTCGAGGTGCGCGCGCGTGATGCGTATGACCTTCTCTCCTGCGGGCAACACGATGGTCAGCGAACCGCCGGCGACGATCGGGATCTCGTACTGGCTGATCTGGTAGCCCTTGGGCAAATCCGGGTAGAAGTAATTCTTGCGCGCGAACACCGAGCGCCGGTTGATGCGCGCGCCGACCGCGAGCCCGAAGCGGACCGCGTGCGCCACCGCCGCGGCGTTCGCCACCGGCAGCACCCCCGGCAGGGCGATGTCCACCGCCGATGCCTGCGTGTTGGGAGCTGCGCCGAACGCGGTCGAGGCGCCCGAGAACATCTTGCTCTTGGTCAGCAACTGCGTGTGGGCCTCGATGCCCACGACGATCTCCCAGGCCATCGCCGCTACCTCGCGTGCGGCCGCAGCAGCTGGCAAGCGCCGCCGCGATCCACCAGCAAGGGCTCCAGGTAAGCCTGGGAGCCGCATTGGTCCGTGCAGTCCTCGGCGAGGACGCGTACGTACTCGCCCAGGTCGCGCAGCGTCACCTTGCAGCGTCCGGCCGCGAAGCGCAGTCCACCGTCGTAGGGCTGCTGCACGAGCTCGGCGACGGTACAGGTATGGCCGCCGGGCGCCACTTTCGAACGCCACTCCAGGCTTTTCAGCTTGCCGTCCTCCACTGCAAAGGCGAGGGTCGAGGCGTAGCGCCCCTCGGCCGGTTCGCATCGCACCTTGGCGCTGTAGTGCTGCATGGCGGGGAAGTTCTCGCTGAACTCGAAGCGCTCGCGTTCCTGACCGCCGAGCGCGTAGCGCGCGCCCTTGAATACGCCGCCGCTCCAGGTGCCCTGCAGCGTCGCCGAGCCGGGCCGGCCGTACAAAATAGGTGCGTTGCCTTCCTTGAGGAAGGTGACCCCGAGTTGCTTGCTGCGCTCGCCCTCGAGGAAGCGCTGCTGCAAGGTCGGCAGGATCAGGTACTCGCCGGTCAGGCGCGCCGAGCCATCGGGCTGGGCGATCGCATGCAGCTGCATCAACGCCGTGCGCCCGCCCAGTTGGCCGATCAGTTCCCGCGTCTCGAATGGCGGCTGCGCCACCGCCGGCATCGAGCACAGCCACAGCACGGCGGCCAGGCGCTTCACAGCGGCGTCTCCGTCGGCGCGCGCAGGTGCCAATCGGTGTCGCGCTGGTACTGGTGCGCGACGCCCAGCATCTTCGCCTCGGAGAAATGGTCGCCCACGATCTGCAGGCCCACGGGCAGGCCCTGGGCGTCGAAGCCGCAGGGAATTGACAGCCCGGGCAGCCCGGCGAGCGGCGCCGGGATGGTGAAGATGTCGCTCAGGTACATCTGCACCGGGTCGTCGGTCTTGGCCCCCAGCGGGAACGCGGTGGTGGGCGAAGTCGGTCCCATGATCACGTCGCAGAGTTTGAATGCCTGCGCAAAGTCCCGGGCGATGAGCCTGCGCACCCTTTGCGCTTTGAGATAGTAGGCGTCGTAGTAGCCATGCGACAGCACGTAGGTGCCCACGAGTATGCGGCGCTGCACCTCCGCGCCAAAACCCTCGCCACGGGTGCGGCAGTACATGTCATTCAGGTCCTCGTACTGCGCCGCGCGGTGGCCGTAGCGCACACCATCGAAACGCGACAGGTTGGACGAGGCCTCGGCCGGGGCGAGCACGTAGTACACCGGCACCGCGAGGCCGGTGTTGGGCAACTCGACCGGCAGCGTGCGCGCGCCCTGCGACTCGAAGCAGGCGATCGCTTCGCGCACGCATTTCAGCACCCCCGGCTCGACGCCCTCGCCGAAGTACTCGGCCGGCAGGCCGATGCGCAGGCTTCGGAGCGGGGTATTCAACTCGCGCGTGTAGTCCTCCTTCGGGCGATCGACGCTGGTCGAGTCGCGCGCGTCGTGCCCCGCCATAACATTGAGCAGCAGCGCGAGGTCCGCGGCGCTCTTGCCCAGCGGTCCGCCCTGGTCCAGCGACGAAGCGAAGGCGACCATGCCATAGCGCGACACCAGGCCATAGGTCGGCTTCAGCCCGCAGACGCCGGTCAGCGCGGCGGGCTGGCGGATCGAGCCGCCGGTGTCGGTGCCGGTCGCCGCGGGGGCCATGCGGGCGGCCACCGCCGCCGCCGAGCCGCCCGAGGAGCCTCCCGGCACGAGTTTCTTGTTCCAGGGATTGCGCACCGGGCCGAAGTACGAAGTCTCGCTGGAGGAGCCCATGGCGAACTCGTCCATGTTGGTCTTGCCCAACAGCACCGCGCCGGCGCGCCCGAACTGCTCGATGACGTGGGCGTCGTACGGACTGGCGTAGTGCTCCAGCATCCTCGAGCCGCAGGTCGTGCGCAGCGCGCGGGTGCAGAAGATGTCCTTGTGCGCCACGGGAATGCCGGTGAGCGGCCCGCCCGCCCCCTTCGCCCGGACGGCGTCCGCGGCGCGGGCCTGGGCGAGGCTGGTCTCCTCGTCTACCGTGATGAACGCGTTCAGGGCGCCGTCGAGCTTGCCGATGCGCTCGAGAAACAGGCGCGTCAATTCGACCGAGGAAATCTTCCTCGCCGCCAGCGCCGCCTGCAGCTCGCCAAGGCCGGAATTGAGCACTTACTCGATGACCTTCGGCACCAAGTACAGCCCCTCCGCCACCGCGGGAGCGGCGGCCTGAAAACGCTCGCGCTGCGCGCTTACGGTGACCGCGTCCTCGCGCAAAGGCTGCACGATGTCCAGGGCGTGCGACATGGGCTCGATGCCCGAGGTGTCCACCGCCTGCAGCTGGTCGATGAGGCCCAGTACGCGATTCAGACGTTCGCGCACCGTTTCAGCGTCCTCGTCCCGGACCGCGATGCGCGCGAGCTGCGCGAGGCGGCGGATCTGGTCATGGGAGAGCGACATGGCGCTGCGGGAAAAATGGTTTCGAAACCCGGCCTCAGGCTTGCTCGGGGTCCCGTTGCGAGTATTATATGCCCTTTGGCGACACAGCCTTAGCGACGGAAGTTAAGGCACAACCAAGAAAACGGCGATCTCTACGGACATGTTCGGTTTCCTGCGCAGTTATTTCTCCAACGACCTGGCCATCGACCTTGGCACGGCGAACACGCTGATCTACGTGCGCGGCAAGGGCATCGTGCTGAATGAACCTTCGGTGGTCGCGATCCGCTTGGAAGGCGGACCGAACGCGAAGAAAACCATCCAGGCCGTCGGCAGGGAGGCGAAGATGATGCTCGGCAAGACGCCCGGCAACATCGTCGCCATTCGTCCGATGAAGGACGGCGTGATCGCCGACTTCACCATCACCGAGCAGATGCTCAAGCAGTTCATCAAGAAAGTGCACGACAACAAGCTGTTCTCGCCCTCCCCGCGCATCATCATCTGCGTGCCCTGCGGCTCGACGCAGGTCGAGCGGCGCGCGATCCGCGAGAGCGCCATCGGCGCCGGCGCCGGCCAGGTGTTCCTGATCGAAGAACCGATGGCGGCGGCGATCGGCGCGGACCTGCCGGTGGCGGACGCCACCGGCTCGATGGTGGTGGACGTCGGAGGCGGCACCACGGAAGTCGGCGTGATCTCGCTCGGCGGCATGGTGTACTCGGGCTCGGTGCGCGTCGGCGGCGACAAGTTCGACGAGGCGATCATCAATTACATCCGCCGCAACTACGGCATGCTGATCGGCGAGACCACCGCCGAGAACATCAAGAAACAAATCGGCTCCGCGTTCCCCGGGAGCGAAGTGCGCGAAATGGAAGTCAAGGGCCGCAACCTCGCCGAGGGCATCCCGCGCAGCTTCACCATCAGCTCCAACGAAATCCTCGAAGCGCTCACCGAGCCGCTCAACCAGATTGTCGGCGCGGTTAAATCCGCGCTCGAGCAGACCCCGCCCGAACTGGGCGCGGACATCGCCGAGAAGGGCATGGTGCTCACCGGCGGCGGCGCGCTGCTGCGCGACCTCGACCGCCTGTTCATGGAAGAGACCGGCCTGCCGGTGATCGTCGCCGACGACCCGCTCACCTGCGTGGTGCGCGGCTCCGGCAAGGCGCTCGAGCAGATGGAGCACTTCGGCCCGATCTTCACCAACGACTGATTGAGGGGGACGCCGCCAGCGCGGGCTCCCCTTCCCCGAGATGGAGCACACTCCTCCGCCATTCTTCCTCCGCGGCCCCGCTCCCCTCGTCCGGCTCGCGTTCTTCGCCTCGCTCTCGCTGACCCTGCTGGTGCTCGATGCGCGCTTTCACTATGCCGAGAGCATCCGCGGCGTGCTGGCGCTCGCCGCCTACCCGATCCAGCAGGCAGCGCTGCTGCCGGTGACACTGGCCGAGGGCGTCGCCGGCTACTTCACCAGCCAGGCGCAGCTGCGCGGGGAGAACGCCGATCTGCGCGCGCGCCTGCTCGCCTCGGCGCAGGGCGCGCAGCGCTTCGAATCCGCGGCCGCCGAGGCCTCGCACCTGCGCCGCCTGATCGGCGCCGCCGAGCGCATCGAGAGGAAGTCGATGCCCGCCGAGATCCTGTATTCGGGCCGCGATCCCTACGCGCGCAAAGTGATCCTGGACCGCGGCGCGCAGCACGGCGCGCGCGCCGGCAGCCCGGTAGTGGACGAGATCGGCGTCATCGGCCAGGTGACGCGTGCGCATGCCTTCGTTTCCGAAGTCACGCTGCTCACCGACAAGGACCTGGCGATCCCGGTGCAGGTGGTGAGGAACGGCCTGCGCGCCATTGCGTTCGGCGGCGGCAACTCGGGGATGCTTGAGTTGCGCTACATGGCCGCCAACGCCGACATCGAAAGCGGCGACCAGCTGGTCACCTCCGGCCTGGACGGCACCTACCCGCCGGGGCTGCCGGTGGCGAGCGTGGTGCGCGTGGAGCGCGACTCGACCTACACCTTCGCGCGCGTGGTCGCGCAGCCCTCCGCCGGCATCGAGCGCGGCCGCTACGCGCTGGTGCTCTCCGGCGAGGCGCGGCTGCCGCCCTATCCCGATGCCGCCGCAAAAGGCAAAGGCACCAAGGCGCGCAGCGCCAAGCGCAAGGACGCCGATGGCTCCTGAGCGTCCGCAGACCATCCTGATGCCGGTGCGCACCGGCACCATCGTCGCCTCGTTCGCCTGCGCCCTGCTGCTCAATTTCCTGCCCTGGCCGAATCTCGCGCTGGCGCCTGATTTCGTGGCGCTGGTGCTCGCCTTCTGGTGCGTGCGTCAGCCGCGCCTGGTGGGACTCGCCACCGCCTGGGTGCTGGGACTGCTGGTAGACGCAGGCAACGGGGTGCTGCTCGGGCAGCATGCGCTCGCCTATTCGACGCTGGCGTTTTTCGCCATCGCCCTCTCGCGGCGCATCCTGTGGTTCGAGACCTGGGGCCAGATGCTGCACGCGCTGGTGCTGCTCGAGGGCGCGCAGCTGGTGGCGCTGGGCGTGCGCATGGCGGCGGGCGCAGAGTTTCCCGGCTGGTCGCTGTTCGTCGGACCGCTCGCCGCCGCCCTGCTCTGGCCGGTGGTCGCCTGGCTGCTGCTCATCCCGCAGCGCCGGACTGCGGAGATGGACCTCCACCGGATGATCTGAACATGCAGTTCGCGGAACTCAGGAATTACGCCAGTGAGCTGCGCACCTTTCAGCTGCGCGTGGGCGTCGCCGGCATGCTGGTGCTCGCCGCCTTCGGCCTGCTGCTGGCGCGCTTTGTCTGGCTGCAGGTACTGCAGCACGAGGCCTACCGCGCCAAGGCCGAGGAAAACCGCATCGCCATCGTGCCGGTGCCCCCCAGCCGCGGGCTGATCCTCGATCGCAACGGCGAGGTGCTGGCGCGCAATTACCTGGCCTACACGCTGGAGATTTTCCCGGCGCAGGTGCAGGACCTCGAGGCCACCATCGCCCAGCTGGCCGAATTCGTCGACATCCAGCCGCGCGACCGTGCGCGCTTTCGCAAGTTGCTGCAGGAGACGCGCAACGCCGAAAGCATGCCGATCCGCACCCGCCTCACCGACGAGGAAGTGTCGCGCATCGCCGCCAACCGCTGGCGCTTCACGGGCGTGGACATCAAGGCGCGCCTGTTCCGCCAGTACCCCCACGGCGAGGTCGCCTCGCACGTGATCGGCTACATCGGCCGCATCACCACCCGCGACCTGGAGCGGCTGGAGGGACTCGAGGTCGATGCGAATTACCGCGGCACCGACTACATCGGCAAGGCCGGCATCGAGGCGAGCTACCAGCAGGAGTTGCACGGCACTACCGGCCTGGAGCGTGTCGAGATCGACGCCGCCGGGCGCGGCATGCGCACCCTGTCGCGCGTCACCGCGCAGGCCGGCAACAACATCAGCCTGACGCTCGACATCCGCTTGCAGGAAGTCGCCGAGCGCGCTTTCGGCGCGCGCCGCGGCGCGCTGGTGGCGATCGAGCCCGCCACCGGCGGCGTGCTGGCCTTCGTCTCCGTGCCCGGCTACGACCCGAACCTGTTCGTCGATGGCATCGATCCGCAGAGCTGGGACGCGCTGAACAACTCGCCCGACCATCCGCTCAACAATCGCGCCATCGCCGGTGTGTACCCGCCGGGATCCACCTTCAAGCCGTTCATGGCGCTCGCCGCACTCGAACTGGGCAAGCGCACGCCGCGCAGCACGATCAACGACCCCGGCTACTTCGTGTTCGGCGACCGGCGCTTCCGCGACTCCAAGCCCGGCGGCCACGGTACGGTGGACATGTACAAGTCCATCGTCATGTCCTCGGACGTGTACTACTACATGCTCGCCAACGACATGGGCATCGACGCCATCGCCGGCTTCATGAAGCGCTTCGGCTTCGGCACGCGCACCGGCATCGACCTCGAAGGCGAGGCGGCGGGCGTGCTGCCTTCGCCGGAGTGGAAGCAGGCGCGCTTCAGCCGGCCCGAGCAGCAGAAGTGGTACGCCGGCGAGACCATTTCGGTGGGCATCGGCCAGGGTTACAACGCCTACACGCCGGCGCAGCTGGCGCAGGCCCTCGCCACCCTCGCCAATAACGGCGACATGTTCCGGCCGCGGCTGGTGTCGCACGTGGACAACGCGCGCACCGGGGAGCGCCGCTATGTCGAGCCGCAACTGGTGCGCCAGTTGCAGCTGCGGCCCGAGCACATCGCGGTGGTCAAACACGCCATGGCCGGCGTCAACAAGGAAGGCACTGCGGCGCGCGCGTTCGCCGGCGCGCAGTATTCCAGCGGCGGCAAGACCGGCACCGCGCAGGTGGTGGCGATCAAGCAAAACGAGAAGTACGACGAATCCAAGGTTGCCGAGCACCTGCGCGACCATGCGCTCTATATCGCCTTTGCGCCGCTGGAAGGTCCGAAAATCGCGCTCGCCGTGCTGGTGGAGAACGGCGGCTTCGGCGCGCGCACCGCGGCGCCCATCGCGCGCACGGTCCTCGACTATTTCCTGCTCGGCAAGCTGCCGGCCGCGCCCAGGCAGCGCGCGCCCGAGGCCGAGGTCAATACCGGCGCGCAGAGCGATTAGGGATGGAAATCGCGGGCCGTCCGCTGCATCGCTTGCGCGCGCGCCTGGTCGAGGGCATCGACGCGCCGCTGTTTGCACTCGCCCTGGCGCTCGCCGCCATCGGCCTGGCGGCGCTGTACTCGGCGAGCTACGAGAATGCTGCGCGCGTTGCGAACCAGCTCGCCAACCTCGCGCTGGCGCTCGCCGCGATGTGGGCGATGGCGCAGGTGCCCCCGCAAACGCTCGCGCGCTTTGCCTTGCCTGCCTATGTGCTGGCGCTGGCGCTGCTCCTGGGCGTGGCGCTCGCCGGCGAAGTGGTGAACGGTGCACGCCGCTGGCTCAACCTGGGCGTGGTGCGCTTCCAGCCCTCGGAAATGATGAAGATCGCAATGCCGATGATGCTGGCCTGGTATTTCCATCGGCGCGAGGGCGCGATTCGCCTGCGCGACTTCGCGCTCGCCAGCGTTCTACTCGCCGTTCCCGTGCTGATGGTGGCGCGCCAGCCCGACCTCGGTACCGCGCTGCTCGTCGCCGCTGCGGGGTTCTTCGTCATTTTCTTCGCGGGGATCGGCTGGAAGCTGCTCGCGGGGCTCGCCGCAGTCGCCTTGGCCTGCCTGCCGCCGCTATGGGGCCTGATGCATGATTACCAGCGCCGGCGCATCCTCACGCTGCTCGATCCGAGCACCGATCCGCTCGGCGCCGGCTACCACATCATCCAGTCCACCATCGCCGTGGGCTCGGGCGGCATCACCGGCAAGGGATGGCTCAACGGCTCGCAGACGCATCTCGAATTCATTCCGGAACGCCATACGGACTTCATCTTCGCCGTGTACTCCGAGGAGTTCGGCTTGATCGGTAACATCGCGCTGCTGGCGCTTTACGCGCTGCTCATCGCGCGCGGGCTGTCCATCGCCGCGGGCGCGCCGACGCTCTTCGCGCGCCTGCTCGCCGGCGCGGTGGCGATGATTTTCTTCACCTATGCCTTCGTCAACATGGGCATGGTGGCGGGTATCCTGCCCGTAGTCGGTGTGCCGCTGCCCTTCATCTCCTACGGCGGCACCTCGCTGCTGACGCTGTTCATCGGCATCGGCATCCTCATGAGCATCCACCGGCACAGGAAGCTCGTCCAGACGTAGTTGCTGCTTCGCAGCAGGAATCTGGAATAGCACTCCGCATCGTGAAACAATGGAGTGCTAAGTCATTGTAAATCATTGTTTAAGTTATATTTAGTTTTTCACCAGCGGGTTATTGCTGCGCGCAAACCGCTTCGTTATCGTCGAGTGGAGTCCATTTCACCCACCGACAGGAACACTCATGCACAAGCGAGACCAGGAATTCGCCGCACTGAACAAGGACTGGGCTGAAAACCCGCGCTGGAAGGGCGTGAAGCGCGGCTACAGCGCCGCCGACGTCGTGCGCCTGCGCGGCAGCGTCAAGATCGAGCACACGCTGGCGACGCTCGGAGCGGCAAAACTGTGGAAGCTTTGCAACGAGCGGCCGTTCGTGAATTCGCTCGGCGCGCTCACCGGCAACCAGGCCATGCAGCAGGTCAGGGCCGGCGTCCCGGCGATCTATCTTTCCGGCTGGCAGGTGGCGGCAGACGCCAACGACTCGCTCTCGATGTATCCGGACCAGTCGCTGTACGCGACGACTTCGGTGCCGACGGTGGTGAAGCGCATCAACAACGCGCTCGCGCGGCAGGACCAGATCCAGACCATGGAAGGCAAGGGTGACGTGGACTGGTACGCGCCGATCGTGGCGGACGCGGAGTCCGGCTTTGGCGGCGTGCTGAACGCCTTCGAGCTGATGAAGGCGATGATCGAGGCCGGCGCGGCCGGCGTGCACTTCGAGGACCAGCTCGCCTCGGTGAAGAAATGCGGCCACATGGGCGGCAAGGTGCTGGTGTCGACGCAGGAAGCGGTGCAAAAGCTGATTTCGGCGCGCCTCGCGGCCGACGTGATGGGCGTGCCCACCGTACTTCTGGCGCGCACCGACGCGGAAGCGGCCGACATCGTCACCACCGACGTCGACGAGAACGACAAGCCCTTCCTCACCGGGGAGCGCACCGCGGAAGGCTTTTTCCGCACCAGGAAAGGCTTCGACCAGGCGCTCTCGCGCGGACTCGCCTATGCCGAGTACGCCGACATGGTGTGGTGCGAGACCGGCACGCCCGACCTCGAATTTGCCAAGCGCTACGCGGAAGGCATCCGCAAGAAGTATCCGGGCAAGATGCTCGCCTACAACTGCTCGCCCTCGTTCAACTGGAAGAAAAACCTCGACGACGCCACCATCGCCATGTTCCAGCGCGAGCTGGGCGCCATGGGCTACAAGTTCCAGTTCATCACCCTGGCGGGCTTCCATGCGCTCAACTACTCGATGTTCGACCTGGCCTACGGCTACGCCAGGAACAACATGAGCGCCTTCGTCGAACTGCAGCAGAAGGAGTTCGCCGCGGCCGAGCGGGGCTTCACCGCGGTCAAGCACCAGCGCGAGGTGGGCACCGGCTACTTCGACGAGATCACCCAGGTGGTCTCCGGCGGCAAGGCCTCGACCACCGCGCTGCACGGCTCCACCGAGGACGCGCAGTTCTTCGAGGAACAAGCAAAGGCGAAGAAGGTCGCCTGATGTGACGGCGCCGGCGAAGGTCGTCCCGATCCACGAGCCCCGGGCCGACCGGGCCACGGCGGTGGCGCGCGCGATCCTCGCTGGCTTCGACCGCCATTACCGGCTGTTCCGCGACGCCTCGGCGCGCGCAAAGGCGCTGTTCGAGCGCGCCGACTGGGCCGCCATGCGCACGCTGTCGAGCAAGCGCATCCTCATGTACGACCAGCGTGTGCAGGAGGCAGTGGAAGTCGTACTGGCGGGATTCCCCGAGGCCGAGAGCGACGAATCGCTGTGGCCGGCGATCAAGTTGGCCTACATCCCGCTGCTGCACGAGCATCGCCAGCCCGAGTGCGCGGAGACGTTCTACAACTCGGTAGCCTGCCAGGTGCTGCACCGGCGCTACTACCACAACGAGTTCATCTTCTGGCGCCCGGCGGTGGCCACCGAGCACCTCGAAGGCGACGAACCGGCCTATCGCAGCTATTACCCGCGCGCCGGCTGCGGGCTGCGCGATACGCTCGAGCACATCGTGCGGGACTTCGCGCTCGCCAATCCCTTCGAAGACCTGCGGCGCGACCTGAGGAGCGTAGTGCACGCGCTGCGTGCGCGCTTCCCGCGCCCCGCGCGCGCGCGGCCCAGCCTGCAGATCCAGGTGCTGGCGTCGCTGTTCATCCGCAACAAGGCAGCCTATGTCGTGGGAAAAATCGTCAACGGCGCCGAGGAAGTGCCCTTTGCCGTGCCCATCCTGCGCAACGCGCGCGGCGCGCTCTACCTCGACACGCTGCTGCTGGACACCGACCGGCTGGTGGTCCTGTTCTCGTTCGCGCGTGCCTACTTTTTCGTCGACATGGAAGTGCCGGCGGCCACCGTCTCCTTCCTGCGCCAGCTGATGCCGAAAAAGCCGCGCGCCGAACTGTATATGTGCGTGGGACTCGCCAAACAGGGCAAGACCATGTTCTACCGCGACCTGTTCTACCACCTGAAGCATTCCACGGACCAGTTCGAGGTGGCCCCCGGCATCAAGGGCATGGTGATGCTGGTGTTCACGCTGCCGTCGTTTCCCTACGTGTTCAAGGTAATCCGCGACCGCTGCGCGCCGCCCAAGGAGATCGACCGGCAGACGGTGCTGGACAAGTACCTGCTGGTAAAGATGCACGACCGCGTCGGGCGCATGGCCGACACGCTGGAATACTCGCTGGTGGCGCTGCCGCGCGAGCGCTTCGCGCCGGCCCTGCTCGAGGAGCTGCAGGCGGAAACCGCCTCCAACATCGAGTTCGAGGACGACAAGATCGTCATCAAGCACATGTACATCGAGCGCCGCATGCAGCCGCTCAATCTGTACCTCGAGGAGGCGATAGGCGACCGTGAAACGGCGCGCGTGCGCCAGGCGCTGCACGACTACGGCGACGCCATCAAGGAACTGGCGGGCGCGGGCATCTTTCCCGGCGACATGCTGCTGAAGAACTTCGGCGTCACGCGCCACAACCGCGTCGTGTTCTACGACTACGACGAAATCGCCGACATGACTGAATGCAATTTCCGACGCATCCCGCCGCCCCGCTCGATCGACGACGAGATGTCGGCGGAGCCTTATTACTCGATCGGGCCGCACGACGTGTTCCCCGAGCAGTTCGCCCGGTTCCTCGTTACCGGCCCCGAGCCGCGCGCCATCTTCCTCGAGCGCCATGCTGACCTCATGGACCCCCTGTTCTGGGCCGGCAAGCAGGCGCGCATCCGCGCCGGCGAGCAGGAGGACGTGTTCCCCTACCCCGAGGACATCCGCTTCAGGCGCTAGGATTCGACGGCGCCACGCCCGGCTGCACGTACAGCTCGAGTATCAAAGCTGGCCTGCCGCCCGCGCGAGGCCCTCGATCAGGAACAGCAGCACCCAGAGAATCAGCATCAGGACCATCGGCGACAGATCGACCCTGCCGACCGGCGGGATCAATCGCCGCAGGGGCCTCAGGAACGGCCGGGTCAATGCGCCGAATAGCGGCGCCACCGGGGCTTCTGGATTGACCCACGACAGGATGACCAGCGCGAATACCGCGAAGATCAGGATGTAGACGCTGAAGCGCAGCAGCTCCACCAACGCCACTCCCGCGACCGCCAGCGCGCTCGGCTCGGTGCCCACCAGCGCCGCATGGATCCACAGGCCCAGAGCCTGCAGCAGCCAGGCGCAAAGCAGCGTTGCGAGATCGAGCCCGGCGAGCCCGGGAATCACGCGCCGCGCCGGCAACGCGATCCAAGAGGTGGTCGCGAGAATGAACTCGCCGAATGGATTGCGAAAACCCACGCGCAGCCATTGGAAGTGGAAACGCACAAGCAGCAGGATGACGAAGAACGCGACAGCGTTGTCGATCAGGAAAACCGCGATCTGGACGAACATCAGTCCTTGCCCAGGAGCTCGCCCAGCTCCGCGCCGCGCAGGCTGGCGGCCTCGATGGCGCGCAGCAGACGCTCGGCGAGCCGCTCCTGCTCGAACACGGCGAGCGCCGCCGCCGTGGTGCCGCCTTTCGAGGTGACGCGCTCGCGCAGCACGGCAGGCGGCTCCTTGCTGCGCGCCGCGAGCTGGGCCGACCCGAGCACCGTGTGCAGCGCCAGTTTCATCGCTACCTCCGGCGGCAAGCCGAGAGATCGCGCGGAGTTGGCCAGCTGCTCGATGAACCAGAACACGTAGGCCGGGCCGCTCGCCGACACTGCAGTCACCGGGTCGAGCAGCGCCTCGTCCATCACCCAGACCACCGCGCCGGTCGCGCCGAGGATGCGCGCGGCGCGGCGTTTGTCCGCCGCGCTCACGCCGGGCGGCGCGTACAGCCCGCTGATGCCGGCGCCGATCAGCGCCGGGGTATTGGGCATGCAGCGGATGAGCCTGGCGTGCCCGCCGAGCCAGCGCTGCAGGTCGCGCAGGCGGATGCCGGCGGCGATGCTGATGACGAGCTTGCTGCCCAGCCTGCCTGCGAGCGGCGCCACGGCTGCGCGCATGTCCTGCGGCTTCACCGCGAGAAGCAGCGTGTCCGCGGCAAAGGTGCGTGCGTCCGCCGCCGCGCTGGCGTGGACCTTGTAGCGAGACGCGAGCTTCCGGCGCGCCGCCGCGACCGGCTCGACGACCGACAGCGAGGCTGCTTTCGCGCCTTGCGCGATCAGGCCGCCGATCAGCGCGTTGGCCATGTTGCCACCACCGATGAAGGCGAGCTTCATGCCGCGTCCTTCACCTTCAGGCGTGCGCCGAAGATCGCGGTGCCGATCCTCACCATCGTCGAACCCTGGGCGATTGCGGCTTGCATATCCGCCGTCATGCCCATCGACAGCGTGTCCAGCGCCAAGCCGGCGCGCTTGAGGGACTGGTACAGCTCCCGCACCTCGCCAAAGCGGGCGCGCTGCAGGCGCTCGTCGTGCGTGGGCTCAGGTATGGACATCAATCCGCGCAGGCGCAGCCTGGGCAGCGCGGCCACCGCCTTTGCCAGCGCCACACAATCGCGCGGCGCGACACCGCTCTTCGAGGCTTCGCCGGATGCGTTGACCTGCACCAGCACATCCAGAGGCGGCATCGCCTGCGGGCGCTGTTCGGACAGGCGCCGGGCAATTTTCTCTCTGTCGACTGTGTGCACCCACTGGAAGCGCTCGGCCACGGCGCGCGTCTTGTTGGACTGCAGCGGGCCGATCAGGTGCCATTCGATCGGCAGGCGCGCGAGCGCGCCCATCTTGTCCAGGGCTTCCTGCACGTAACTCTCGCCAAAAGCGCGCTGACCGGCGCCATAGGCCTCCTCGACGCACGCCGGCGCATGGGTCTTGGACACCGCCAGCAGGGTCACCGAGGCAGGGTCGCGCCCGGCAGCGCGCGCGGCGCCGGCGATGCGCTCCTTCACGGCTTGCAAGTTCTCGGGGATTGACCTCATACTTTGGCCACTCGTATCGCGGGGGATTGTAATGGATCTTACTGAATTGCTTGCGTTTGTCGTCAAGAACAAGGCTTCCGACCTGCACCTGTCCGCGGGCCTGCCGCCGATGGTGCGGGTGCATGGCGACGTCAAGCGCATCAACGTGCCCGCCCTGGAGCACAAGGACGTGCACGGGATGATCTACGACATCATGAACGACGGGCAACGCAAGTTCTACGAGGAAAACCTCGAGTGCGACTTTTCCTTCGCGGTGCCGAACCTCGCGCGCTTCCGCGTCAACGCCTTCGTGCAGCAGCGCGGCGCCGCCGCGGTGCTGCGCACCATCCCGACCAAGGTGCTGTCGCTGGAAGAGCTCAAGTGCCCGAAAGTCTTCATCGAGATCGCGGAGTACCCGCGCGGGCTTGTGCTGGTGACCGGGCCTACGGGCTCGGGCAAGTCCACGACGCTGGCGGCGATGGTCAACCACATCAACGAGAACGAGGAAGGCCACATCCTCACCATGGAGGACCCGATCGAGTTCATGCACGAGTCGAAGAAGTGCCTGATCAACCAGCGCGAGGTCGGGCCGCACACGCTGTCGTTCGCGAACGCCCTCAGGTCCTCGACGCGCGAAGACCCGGATGTGATCCTCGTCGGCGAGATGCGCGACCTGGAGACCATCCGGCTCGCGCTGACCGGCGCCGAAACCGGCCACCTCGTGTTCGCCACGCTGCACACGAGCTCGGCCGCGAAGACGATCGACCGCATCATCGACGTGTTCCCGGCGGCGGAGAAGGAGATGGTGCGCGCGATGCTTTCCGAATCCCTGCGCGCGGTGATCTCGCAGACCCTGCTGAAGACCAAGGACGGCGCCGGGCGCGTCGCGGCGTTCGAGATCATGATCGGCACCCCGGCCATCCGCAACCTGATCCGCGAGAACAAGGTCGCGCAGATGTATTCCGCGATCCAGACCGGCGCGCAGATCGGCATGCAGACGCTGGACCAGACCCTGCAGGACCTCGTGCGGCGCAACGTGGTGTCGATGGGCGAGGCGCGAGGCAAGGCCGCGAACAAGGATCACTTCGCAGGCTGAGCCCAGGCTCGCCGGCCAGGAGGAAAGCATGGAACGCGAACAAGCAACCAAATTCATGTACGACCTGCTGCGGGCCCTGGTGGGCAAGAAGGGCTCGGACCTGTTCATCACCACCGGCTACCCGCCGGCGATGAAGATCGACGGCAAGATGACCCCGGTGTCGCAGCAGGGGCTCACGCCCCAGCACACCGCGACGCTGACG
>JANMSV010000019.1:0-2024 GCA_031389685.1 Betaproteobacteria bacterium | reverse complement strand
AGGAGCTTCGAGCGGCTCGCCGCGCGCGTAGCCGGCCGCCCCCCGATGCACGGGCACTTCCCCCTGGATCGAATCCGGCACGCGAATGCTCAGCCCCTCCGGATTCTCCACCAGCGCCGCGGCGACCAGCCAGGCGTGATGTGCCGGAAAGCTCTCGACTGTCGCAAGCACTCGATCCTCGACCCGCGCCAGCAGCCGCAGCTGAGCGCCCTGGTAGGCGCCGAACGCGCCCCGCGTCAGGAACAGGTCGCGCGCGTCTTCCTGCCGCATCACCGCCAGCACGGCCTGGTTGGTGGTCAGCAGGCTCGCCACGCGTTGCCCGTCCGGCACGCGGGCAACCATGGCGCTGGCTAGCGGCAGCACGCGCTGAATGATCGCCACCAGCTGCTCCGCTATCTCGTCGGAGCGCGGGTCGGTGCGCGTCGAGTGCACCAGCAGATAGCGCTGGCGCATCACCTTCCACTGCCGGTACGGCGAGTGTGCGCGCGCGCCTGGCGCGAGCAGCGCCACAGCGAGGGCCAGGAATGTGCGTCGATTCATGGTGCAGAAAAAAACAGGGCGGGGTCGCCCCGCCCTGTAGAAGTCAATCCGCGAGGACGCCTATTTCTTGTCGAAAATCTCCAGCGGGCAGATCGCCGACACCGCGTAGTTCGGCACGTCCACCAGATTGCCGATGCGCAGATCGCACGCCACGCTGGTGATCACGTAGGCCTGTTCGCCCGAAAAACCCTTGGTGTTCTTGAGCCACTCGATCATCTCGATCAGGGCGGCGCGCGCGGCCGCGGTGAGGTCTTCGGACAGGTTGGAGAGCGGAGCGATCTTCTTGCTGTCGAGGTAAGTCACGTAGGGCAACACCTCGCCGGCCTTCTTCAGCGGATAGCCGACGGTGGCGTAGAACCGGTCCGGCGCGAGGCCCTTCAACTGGCTGCCGCCCTCGAAGTGCGGACCACTCTTCATCATCGCGGCCATGCCCTTGCGGATCGCGGTGCGCACCGTGACCTTGGCGGCCATCTCGATCGCGGTGCCGGCCACTTCGCCGTCGCCCTGCGCATAATGCACGTCGCCGACGAACAGGCCGCAGCCGTCCACGTAGCACGGCAGCAGCAGCGTGGTGCCGACCACCATTTGCTTGACGTCCATGTTGCCGCCGTTCTCGCGCGGCGGGATGGTGCGCAGGCACTCGCCCTTGTGGCTGCCGCTCGGGCCGCACACCGCCGCCGGCAGCGCGCTGGTCGGCTCCGGCGGCAGCGCGACGCCGCCGGCCTCGCCGAGCTGCTTCTCGCGTGCCAGCCACGCGTCGACCTCAGGCTTGCCGGGCAACGTGCCCACCGTTCCCATGAAGCCGTTGAAGGGCACGCGCACGCCGGGAATCTGATCGGACACGGCTTCCACACGACTCAGCTTCCAGTTGGCGATGAAGGGCTTGGGGAACAGGTCGCGCAGAAAACCGAACCCGGGCACGATGGTGGTGTAGCCGTACTGGTCTGGATCGACGTCGATCAGCGTCACCGCGAGCACGTCGCCGCGCTTCGCGCCCTCGATGTGCACCGGCCCGGTGAGCGGGTGCACGAGATTGAGATCTACCGCGAGCACGTCCTTGGGTTCGGATCTGAGCGTCAGGTTGGAGTCGAGCGCATCGCGCGTCTCGAAGCGCAGGAACTGTCCCGGCTTGGCCTTCGCCACCGGCTTGAATGCGTAGTGGTAGCGGTTCATGCAATTCGGGTCGTCGACGCAGTGCGCGCCCTTTTTCTTGATCGTGACCACCGATTGCCACTTCACGTCGCTGGTGTCGGCCAGCACCGGCAGCGAGAGCGCGCCGGCGGCCGCCGTCAATAGGATTGCGATTGATTTTTTCATGTCGTGCCCCCTTGTTTATGCAACCGGTCCGCGGCCCTGACGATTCGGGCCGCACTACTATCCACCAACCCGAGCGCCGGTGTCAATGCGGGCACGCTCAGGCCAGCAAGCGCTCGCCCAGCCAGTAAAGCCCGAGCAGCAGTACGCCCGCGGAGACCGCCAGCGAC
>JANMSV010000009.1:0-2440 GCA_031389685.1 Betaproteobacteria bacterium | reverse complement strand
TGGGATGGCCCTTCGCCTGCAGCGTCGCAAAATTCTGGCACAGCGATCGCGCAAACCGGGTCAGATGATTCCTCGTGAACTCCAGGTTGTAGTCGTAAGTGACCAGAAACGCTCCCACGGAGATCGTCGTGAAGCTCTCCTGCAGCAGGTTGGGATAGCTGCTCGCATTGACGATGGAGTGGGAATAGACGGTGAGCGGTTGCTTGCTCGAGGGATGCGCGGGATCGAATTTCAGCAGCTTGATGTACTTCTGCGCCTCGGGCTTCATGTTGGCGATGAGCGGCGCTGGCTGCCCCGCCGCGACAACCACGACGTCCACGGTCTTGTCGCCAATCAACTTGACCAGTGCTTCCTCGTTCGAGAGATAGCTCGCATTTGCTTCCGGGATGGGCCCGTTGAACATCATCCGGTACAGGGTATGCGTGATCAGGGCTGCGCCGCTGCCCAAGATGCCACCGTTGATCTTTGCCTTCTCGATGTCGTGGAGATAGTTCAACGGCGAATCGGCCCGGACGATGTAATGAATCTCGGTGTTGTAGAGCGGCAGGATCACGCGGAGCGGACGGATGATGGTGCTTGCATCCGCGTTGCCCGCAGCCGCCCTGTCCAGGAAGGCCTGGTAGACGTCGGCCTGGACGATCGCGAATTTCACGCCCAGATCGTAGCGAAGATGCTTGATGTTTGCGGCCGAACCCGCCGTGGGCAGAACCTCCAGCGTGATGGTGGCATCGGGGGCGACGAACTTGGCGAGATCGACGCCGATGGCAAAATAAGTGCCCTTTTCATTGGCTGTCACGATCTTGTAGTCGGCAGCCGCGACGGCGGCCCCGCCGTAAAAGCAAAGCGCTGCCGCCATGATCGTGCCGCGCAGCGTACCGACAAGTGATCCAGCCATGCTATTCCCTCCTCTGTGTGGGTGCCGGCGCGCACAGCCCAAGGGCCGCGACCGCCTCCGTGCACGCGTCCTGGCGCGGCGGCTCCTGCGGGCCCGCCTTGCCGGCGTCAGTTGCTTGGGGACGCGCGATCGCCGCTTTAATGGCGGCAGCGGCTTCTGCTTGCGTCTTCTGATCGGGTGTCATTGTGCACAATCCAAGGGCCGCAGCCGCCTCCGTGCACAATTCTTGACGAGGCGGCGCCCGTCTGCCCGCCGTGGCGGCGTCGGCTGCCTGGGGACGCGCGGACAGTCCGGCAGCAGCTTTCTCTTGCCGTAATTCCACGGTCTCGCGGTCCGCGCGCTGCTCGCTTCCCACTGCAGGCGTTCGGTCGGCAAGCGGAGTCCCGGGTGGCGAGCTCGCAGGGCTCGCTGGCTGGGCAATGTCGTCGACTTTGGCTGGCGTCGTATCGCCGGCCGCCGCATCCCGGCCAATGACGCCGGCACCGGCAGAACCGCCGCGACCGCTCGCTTCGCTACTCGCGGCCGGCGGCTGCGGCGCGTCAACGAGCGAGCGTTGGCGGTAGCTGTAGTAGCCCAGCACGGCAATCGCCGCGAAAACCGCTATGCCAACGATCACTTGAGAGCGCCGGCGGGGCAAAGGCCTGGAAACTTCGGCGGCGAGCGACGCGGGGTCGCGCTCATCCGTCCTGCGCCCCGGAAGCTGGCCGTGGCACTGGTAGCAGGTGCTCGCCGTTACGTCGTTCACCGCCCCGCAGCGCGCGCACGGTACCAGGTGCAATGCTCCGCCGCAGGCGTTGCAGAACTTCGCGTCCGCCGGATTGACCTGTTCGCAGAATGGGCAACTGTTTAGAGACATGAATGAATCTGCAAGCCGATCGGGTGAGGTTCGCCGATGACAAGTATTGTAGGGCGGCCAAGACACGGGTGGTACCGGACTGGTCAAGCGCCTCTGGTACCACTTGCTGAGCGCGCTCTTGGGCTGGAAGCGCAACCACAGTCAGGCGCTGGTCGGCCCGATCGCCCCCAGGCGCATCAACTGCTCGATGCTCCGCTCGGCATCGGCCGCGAGGTTTGATCGATCACAGCGTCAGTCGCTCCAGTGGTCAACGTGAAACATTGTGTGAGGCAGAGCTCGCTGCGTCGGTTCGGAACATTCCAAATGTCGATGATAGTAGACTCGTCGTGTTTGCCCATCGCCGGTGAATCCAATAAGCTCTTGATCAATCAGGAATTAAGAGGAATGAGGTACGTAGAACTGTTAAGAGTGGGACCGAAACGTCTGCCTGATTGATATCGTGGAAGGAGACATGCCGTGAGCGTCAGAGGATGTGCAGCTATAGGGCTGGTGGCTTTGGTGCTGGGCTTGGGAGGATGCGCTACGGTCTATGCGCCGCTGGCCGAGCCTGGAAGCGGGATCGATGCGCCCTATCTGGTCGGCCCGGGCGATACGGTCAACATCGTCGTGTGGCGCAATCCGGAGCTGTCCATGAGCGTTCCGGTGCGCCCCGACGGAAAGATCACCACGCCGCTGGTGGAAGATCTGCC
>JANMSV010000217.1:0-5673 GCA_031389685.1 Betaproteobacteria bacterium | reverse complement strand
TCCTTCCACGACACCGGCGTGAATTCGCCGTTCTTGTCGTACTTGCCGTCCGTCTTGCGCAACATCGGCGTCTTCAAGCGGTCGGCGCCGTACATGATCTTCGACAGGAAGTAGCCCTTGACGCAGAGCAGGCCGCGGTTCACTTCGGACTCCGGGTCACCCTGCGTCGCCACGACGCGCCCTTCCTGCGTGCCGACGAGCACGCTGCAGCCGGTGCCGCAGAAGCGGCAGGCGGCCTTGTCCCAGCGGATGCCGTCGGCGGCGGCCGCGGCGGCGTTGCGGATCGGAAGGGTGACGCCCGCGGCCGCGGCGGCGGCGGCGGCCGCGTTCGCCTTCAGGAAGGCGCGACGGTCAAGTTTCATAGTGGGACACCAGGGCGGCGGAGAGGACCTCGTCGATGCGGTGCAGGGCGAGCAGCGTGTCGCCCGCGCTGGCATGGGGCGTGTCTTCGACCGTTACGATGAAACGGCCGTCAGGCGTCTCGGCATGGATCTCGAGGCCGGGCATGGCGGACAGCCGCACCCTCAGCGTTTCCTTGCGCCCTGGCAGCGCCGAAACGATCGCACTTGCAATCTGCAATCGCGATCCACCGATGACTTGCCGTCTGGTAAGCATGCAGCCCCCCTTTGCTCAAGTATCGCGCAGGTCCGCCGGGCCCCCACGCCGTCCTTGCGCCAGGTCAAACTGGGTCGGGGCCGCGCGCGGGCCTAGATCGGGTCGAGCCCCCGCTCGGTGAGCAGCAAGCGGTGCTTTTCGGCCTTACGCAGGGCATGCGCCACCTGGCGGCCTTCGAGCAGGCCTGCCAGTTTGCGCGGACCGTTGTCATCGAGCAAGGCGCGGCTTACCTTGAGCAGGTGCACGGGCTCGCGCGCCTTTTTCAGCAGGAAGGAGTGCGCCTCGTGCTCGCCGTCCCAGCGCTCGGCGAGCGCCCAGTCCGGAAACACCTGGTGCAGGTATTTCCGAACGGCATCCAAACGCTCCTCCGCGATCCTCGCCATGGCTCCCCCACGCGTCCAGCACGTGCGAAACCAATGTACCGCCAATCCGGAGGCTGCGGAAAAAAAACTGCTATCAAAAAAACAGCAGGCTAATTGAGGTCCAGCGCCCGCTGCTTGAGCGCCGCCAGCGGCACGTACTCCAGCACGCTCTCGTGCGTCGCCTCGAGCACCACTTGCGGCGCGGCGCCCGCGCGCCAGGCTTCCACCCAGCGCAGCACGTGCAGGCACCAGCGGTCGCCCGCCTGCAGGCCGCGAAAGCGCATCTCCGGGCGCGGCGTGACCAGGTCGTTGCCCTGGGCCACGCTGAAATCGAGAAACGCCTGGGTCACCCTGACGCACACCAGGTGCGCCACGCCGTCGGCGCCGTGAGTGGCGCAGCTGCCGTCGCGGAAGTACCCGGTGAGCGGCGCATAGCTGCAGGCCATCAGCTCGCTGCCGAGTACGTTCTTCTCCTGGCTCATGCGGCGTGTGCCTCGATGTAGCGTTTCACCGCCCGCTCGTCCGCCGCGATCGATGCGCAGCGCTGCGGACGTTTCTCCAAGCCTTCAAACACTTGCGCACGCTCCGGCTCGCACCCGAGCGCCTCCCGGATCGTGGCGGCGAACTTCACCGGCGCCGCCGTTTCGAGGCAGATCAGGGGCACGCCCGCGGTGCGCCGGGCCAGGCCGACTTTCACCCCGTCCGCGGTATGCGGATCGATCATGACGCCATACTTGCGGTGCACTTGCCGTATCGTCTCCAGGCGGTCGGCATGGGTGCTCCTGCCGGATGCGAATCCTGAGCTGCCCTGCAGCTCGAACTCGCCTTCGCGTTCCAGCTTGCGCCACAAATGCGCGATTTTCCCCCCGTCCCGGCCCACCAGGTCGAAGGCATAGCGCTCGAAGTTCGAAGCCTTGGAAATGTCCATCGACGGACTGGAGGTGGCGAGCGCCGCGCGGCGCACGCCGTAGCGCCCGCTGCGGAAGAACTCGTCCAGGACGTCGTTTTCGTTTGTGGCGAGGATCAGGCGTTCGACCGGCAGCCCCATCGAGCGCGCGACATAGCCGGCGTGAATGTTGCCGAAATTGCCCGTGGGCACCGCAAAGGCCACCTGCTGCGCATCGTGCCGCGTGGCGCGGAAGTAGCCCCAGAAGTAATACACCACCTGCGCCGCGACGCGCGACCAGTTGATCGAATTCACCGCGCCGATGCGGTAGCGCGCCTTGAAAGCGGCATCGGCGTTGATCGTCTTCACCAGGTCCTGGCAGTCGTCGAACACGCCCTTCACCGCCAGGTTGTGGATGTTGGCGTCCTGCAGCGAGTACATCTGCGCCGCCTGGAAGGCGCTCATGCGGCCTTGCGGCGAGAGCATGAACACCTGGATGCCGCGCTTGCCGCGCATGGCGTGCTCGGCAGCGGAGCCGGTATCGCCCGAGGTGGCGCCGAGGATGTTGAGCGTCGCCTTGCGTGCGCCGAGCACCTGCTCGAAGAGATTGCCCAGCAGCTGCAGCGCCAGGTCCTTGAAGGCGAGCGTCGGGCCGTTGGACAGCGCCAGCAGGTGCAGGCCCGGCTCGAGGGTCTTCAGCGGCGCGATGTCATCGCTGCCGAACACCGCCCTGGTGTAGGTCCTGCCGACCAGCGCCTTGAGATCCGGCACATCGTCCATGAATTGCTGCAGGATCGCCGTGGCCAGCTCCGGGTAGCCGAGGCCCCGCCAGGCGGCGAGATCGGCCTTCGGGTAGGACTCGGGCACGTACAGCCCGCCGTCGGGCGCCAGGCCCTCGAGCAGGATGTCGGAGAAGCGCTGCGGCTGCGCGCCGCCGCGGGTGCTCACGTAGCGCACTACAGCAGTTCTTCGAGCCGGATGCGCGTCACCTTGCCGAGCACCGTCGGCAATTTCTCGATGCGCGCCATCGCAGCGTTGACATTCTTCTCGATGGCACGGTGCGTGAGCATCACGACATCGACGCGCTTCTCGCCCTCGCCGGGCTCTTTTTGCACCATGGCGACGATCGAGATCTTCGAGTCAGCGAGGATGCGCGTGATGCGCGCCAGCACGCCGGGCTGGTCCAGCACGCGCATGCGCAGGTAGCACGACGTCTGCACCTCGCCGATCGGCAGGATCGGCGTCGCCGAGAGCTGGTCGGGCTGGAACGCGAGGTGCGGCACGCGATGCCCTGGATCGGCGGTGATCAGGCGCGTCACGTCCACCAGGTCGGCGACCACCGCGCTCGCCGTGGGCTGGCTGCCGGCGCCGGCACCGTAGTACATGGTGGCGCCGACGGCATCGCCCTTCACCAGGATCGCGTTCATCACCCCTTCGACGTTGGCGATCAGGCGCCGCGCCGGCACCAGCGTCGGGTGCACTCTGAGCTCGATGCCCCGCGCGGCGCGGCGCGTGATGCCGAGCAGCTTGATGCGGTAACCGAGCTGCTCGGCGTAGCCGATGTCTTCCTGCGTGAGCTTGGCGATGCCTTCGATGTAGGCCTTGCTGAATTGCATCGGCGTGCCGAAGGCGAGCGCCGAAAGGATGGTGAGCTTGTGCGCCGCATCGACGCCTTCGATGTCGAAGGTCGGATCGGTTTCCGCATAGCCCTTGGCCTGCGCGTCGGCCAGCGCCGTGGCGAAGGCGAGACCCTTGTCGCGCATCTCCGAGAGGATGAAGTTGGAGGTGCCGTTGATGATGCCGGCGATCCATTCGATGCGGTTGGCCGCCAGCCCCTCGCGCAGCGCCTTGATGATCGGAATGCCGCCACCGACCGAAGCCTCGAACGCCACCATCACGCCTTTTTTCTGCGCGGCGGCAAAAATCCGGTTGCCGTGCCTGGCGAGCAGCGCCTTGTTGGCGGTGACCACGTGCTTGCCGTGCGCGATCGCCTCCAGCACCAGGTCCCTGGCGATGCCGGTGCCGCCGATCAGCTCGACGACGATGCCGATGTCCGGCGCGCGCACCACCTCGAGGGCATTGCCGTGCACCTGCGCATTGCCGTCGACCAGCCGGCGCGCCTTTTTCTGGTCCTTGTCGGCCACCCGCGTGATGCGGATCGCCCTGCCCGCGCGGCGCCGGATCTCGCCGGCATTGCGCTTGAGCACGTCCCAGGTGCCGCCACCGACCGTGCCGATGCCGAGCAGCCCTACGTGGATCGGTTTCATGCTGCTCCGCGCAGCAAGCCGTCCTTGCGGAACATCTCCCGCACCCCGCGCAGCGCCTGGCGCAGCCGGTTCTCGTTCTCGATCAGCGCGATGCGCACGTGGTCGTCGCCATGGTCGCCGAAGCCGATGCCCGGCGATACGGCGATCTTCGCCTGCTCGAGCAGGCGCTTGGTGAACTCGATCGAGCCCATGGCGGCGTAATAGTCGGGAATCTGCGCCCACACGTACATCGAGGCCTTCGGGGTCTCCACCATCCAGCCGATGTCGTGCAGGCCTTTCACCATCACGTCGCGGCGCCGCTGGTAGTTGAGCCGGATCTCCTCGACGCAGTCCTGCGGGCCTTCCAGCGCGACGATGGAGGCGACCTGGATCGGCGTGAAGCTGCCGTAGTCGTGGTAGCTCTTGATGCGCCCCAGCGCGTTCACCAGGTCGCGATTGCCGACCATGAAGCCGACGCGCCAGCCGGCCATGTTGTAGCTCTTGGACATGGTGAAGAACTCGACCGCCACGTCGCGCGCACCAGGCACCTGCATGATGGAGGGCGCCTGATTGCCGGCCCAGGCGCCATCGAACACGATGTCGGCATAGGCCAGGTCGTGCACCACCAGGATGTCGTGCTCGCGCGCCAGCGCCACGATGCGCTCGAAAAACCCCAACTCGACGCACTTCGCCGTCGGGTTCGACGGGAAGCCGAGGATCAGCATCTTCGGCTTCGGGATCAGTTCGCGGATCGCGCGCTCCACCTCGGCGATGAAATCCACGCCCGGGGTCATGCGCACCGAGCGGATATCGGCGCCGGCGATGATCGCGCCGTAGATGTGGATCGGGTAGGAGGGGTTGGGCACCAGCACCGTGTCGCCGCGGTCCAGCGTCGCCAGCATCAGGTGCGCGAGGCCCTCTTTCGAGCCGATGGTGACGATGGCCTCGCTGTCTGGGTCGAACGCCACCGCATAGCGGCGCTGGTACCAGTCGCAGATCGCCTTGCGCAGCCGCGGGATGCCCTTGGACACCGAGTAACCGTGCGTGTCCTGGCGCTGCGTCGCCTCCACCAGCTTGTCGACGATGTGCCTGGGCGTCGGCCCGTCGGGATTGCCCATCGACAGGTCGATGATGTCTTCGCCGCGGCGGCGCGCCGCCATCTTCAACTCGTTGGTGATGTTGAAGACGTAGGGCGGAAGGCGCTTGATCCTTGAAAACTCACGCATTGTAGAATTCTAGCAGTGAAACTCCACGCCTCCGCTCCCACCCGAGTGCATGCCTTCACCGGCTACGGCGAGGGCTATGTTCTGGTGAACGGCCAGCGCCACGACACCGCGCTGATCGTGCTGCCCGAGCGGCTCCTGCCCTGGCCGGTGGCGGGCTTCGACAGCCTCGCGGAGGAACACTTCGCGCAGATCGCGGATCTGAAACCTGAAGTCGTGCTGCTCGGCACGGGCAGCCGCCTGCGCTTTCCGCACCCGCGGCTCACCGGCGCACTGGTGCGCGCGCGCATCGGCCTGGAAGTGATGGACCTGCAGGCGGCCTGCCGCACCTACAACATCCT
>JANMSV010000144.1:0-38254 GCA_031389685.1 Betaproteobacteria bacterium | reverse complement strand
CAGGGCGAATGCGGTGCGAGTAGGCCACGCTTCGTCAGGGTCGTCGATATGCAGCAATCGCGTCAGTTCACGCACGGGGAAACAGGCGCCTTCACGCTCCTGCATGCCGGGCGCTTCTGCGTCGATGCTGCCAAAATCGAGCGTGTCAAAGTAAGACATTGCGGCGTTCATTTTGTGCTCCATGGTCATTATTCATGAGTCCGGTTCCACCTATTGACCCAGCGCTGCGTCGTCGCCGTGGTCAGCCCACCTCTGAACGATTTCCCGGACCCGCGGGAATTCGGAGGATTTGTCGAGAAAAAATTCGGCGCCGGCATCCATGCAGGCGCGGCGGTGCTGATCGGTGGCGTAGTTGGTGAGTACTGCTACATGCATCGTCGGGGCAGTCGGTCGCACGGCCTTCAGCACCTCTAGGCCGCTCCCGTCTTCGAGTTGCAGGTCAAGAATCACCGCACCCGGATGGGTCGAGCGTATGCCCTCGATCGCGCCGCCGACTGTGCCGGCTTCGCCCACCAGCTGGGCGCCCGCGATTTCCCTGATCGTCGCCGCCAGGCGTGCGCGGATCGCCGGCGAATCTTCCACCAGAAATACCATCAACGTTATCCCCTGCGGCGCCAAATCCATTCCAACCGCCAGATGTACTTGTTGCTCCAAGTATGGAACGCGGCGAGCGCTATCCACCATAGGCGCGCTCTGAAACAAGGTGTCGGTGCCTACGGAAGCGGGGTAGGGCGATGCCTACAGAAATGGATTGGCTCGGGTCTAGCTGTCTTGCGCGTCACCAAGTTTGTGCGCCACGGCGTAGCGCACCAGGTCGGCGACGTTGTCCATGCGCATTTTTTCGAGTATCCGTGCCTTGTGGGTGCTGACGGTCTTGCCGCTCAGATGCAGGCGCGCGGCGATGTCGGATACGGTGGCCCCCGCCACCAGCATGCCGAATACCTCATATTCGCGGTCGGACAAGGCCTGGTGTGGGAGGCTGTCGGCCTGCGGTCTGAGCGTGAGCGCAAGCTGTTCGGCAGCCCCGGGACTGATGTAAAGGCCGCCATCGGCCACTTTGCCTATCGCCGCCACCAGCAGTGCCGAGGCGGTTTCCTTGGTCACATAGCCGGAGGCGCCGGCGCGGATTGCGCGCACTGCGTATTGTTCCTCCTGGTGCATCGACAGCACCAGCACGGCGATCCCGGGACGCGCGGCTTTGACCCACTTGATCAGTTCGATGCCGTTCTTCCCCGGCATCGACATGTCGAGCAGAAGCAGTTCGAACCCGCCCGCGCGAACCTGCGCCATGACTTCGTCGCCGTTCACCGCCTCGCCCGCCACTTCGATTCCCGCCGCGCCCTGGAGGATGCGGCGCAGGCCGTCGCGCACGATCGCGTGGTCGTCGGCAATCAGGATGCGCGTCATGCCCCGTTCTCCTCTGCGCCGGCAGCCGCAAGCGGCACGCGCGCACGCACTTCGCTGCCCCGCCCCGGTTCGCCGACGATGGTTACGCTGCCGCCGAGCAGGGACACACGCTCGCGGATCCCCCTCAGCCCGAAGGTGCCGTGCTTGTGTTGATCTGCCGCTTTGATGCCACGGCCGTTGTCGCGCACCGTAAGTTCAACCCAATCTTCGTCGTGCTCCAGACGGATCTCGGCGCCGGTAGCCTTGGCGTATTTGGCAATGTTGGTAAGCGATTCCTGGGTGATGCGGTATAGGGCAGAGGCAATCGGTTCGCGTACCTGTGCCACGGCGTCGTCAATGACCAGGTCGGTTGCGATGCCGGTGTGTTTGGAGAAATTTTGCGTCAACCAGTCGAGCGCGGCGGCGAGGCCGAGGTCGTCCAGCATCAGCGGGCGCAGATCGGCCGAGATGCGCCGCGTCGAGGCCACGGTCTGGTCCAGGAGCTGGCCCATGCCCTGCGCCTTGGCGGCGAGCTCGCCGCCGCCCGCGGGCAGGCGCTCGCGCAGCCAGGCGAGGTCCATCTTCAGCGCGGTGAGGAGCTGCCCCAGCTCGTCGTGCAGTTCGCGCGCGATGCGCGTCTTTTCCTCCTCGCGCGCCTCGACCACGCGCGCCGAGAGCTCGCGCAACTCGCGCTGCTGGCGCAGCATGGTGTCCTCGCTGCGCTTGCGCAGCGTGATGTCCCGCAGGATCACGGTGTAGTAGCGGCTGCCCGGTGCGCCGGCCTGCGAGATCGAGGCCTCGATGGGAAACTCCTCGCCGTCGGCGCGCAGCGCCCAGAGCGTGGTGGACTCGCTCATGCGCCGGCTGGTGATGCCGGTGCGCCCGAACTGCCCCACGTGGCCGCGGTGCGCGGCGCGAAAGCGCTGCGGGATGAAGCGCTCGAGCGGCGCGCCCAGGGCCTCGGCGCGGGCGCAGCGGAACACCTGCTCGGCGGCGCGGTTGAACAGCACGATGCCTTGCGCCTCGTCCACGGTGATGATCGGGTCCATCGCCGAGTCCACGATGGCGTCCAGGCGCGCCTGGCTGGCATCCATGCGCTGGTCGGCGATCATCACTTCGCGCGCGGCCACCACGATGCCCACGCCGACGACCAGCATGTCGGTGAGCACCACCACCCCGAGCAGCCAGGGCGTTGCCATGCCGCCGGCGAAAGCGTAGACGTTGGTGAGCAGCAGCGCGCCGAGCGCCGCGGCGCCCGCGGCGACCACTGCCCGGTGCTGAAAAGCACTGCCTTTGACGAACATCAAAGCGCGCCGCCTCCCCGCGGCCATAGTGTGGCCAGATGCATTATCCCGCCTCGGAACTGGTCATCGACCCGGTGCTGATCCGCAAATACGACGTCAGCGGGCCGCGCTATACCTCGTACCCCACCGCGGACCGCTTCGTCGAGGCGTTCGGCGAGGCTCAATTCGGGCAGTGGCTGACCCGCCGCAACATTGGCGGCATCAGCCAGCCGCTGTCGGTGTACGTGCACCTGCCGTTTTGCGACACGCTGTGCTACTACTGCGCCTGCAACAAGGTGGTGACGCGGGATCGTTCTCAATCGGCCAAGTATATCAAGTACTTGGAGAAGGAATTGGCCCTGCTGGAACCCCTGCTCGGCGCCGAGCGCTCGATCTGCCAGCTGCACTGGGGCGGCGGGACGCCGACGTTCCTCTCGCAGGAGGAAATGCGGGCGCTGATGGACAGCCTGGAGCGGCGCTTCACGCACGCCCCGGGGTTCGAATGCTCGATCGAGGTCGATCCGCGCCGCGTCGCGCCGGGGACCGCGGCGTTCCTCGCCGGGCTGGGCTTCAACCGCATTTCGCTGGGCGTGCAGGACTTCGATCCCCAGGTGCAAAAGGCCGTGCACCGGCTGCAGTCCGAGGAGGAAACGCGCCGCGTGATCGGCGAGGCGCGCGCTGCGGGATTCCGTTCGGTGAACGTGGACCTGATCTACGGGCTGCCCAAGCAGACGCTGGACGGCTTCAACCGCACCCTGGACCAGGTGATCGCGCTCGACCCGGACCGCATCGCGCTGTATAGCTATGCGCACCTGCCCAAAGTGTTCAAGCCGCAGCGCCGCATCGCCCAGGCGGACATGCCTGCGGCGGAGACCAAGCTGCAGATCCTCAGCCTCGCCATCGGGCGGCTCACGCGCGCCGGATACCTGTATATCGGCATGGACCATTTCGCGCGCCCGGACGACGAGCTGGCGATCGCGCAAGCGCAGGGGCGCCTGCAGCGCAACTTCCAGGGCTATTCGACGCGTCCGGGCAGCGACATGCTGGGCCTGGGCGTGTCGGCGATCGGCCGCGTCGGTCCTACCTACTACCAGAACCTGAAGCGCCTGGAGGATTACACCGGTGTGCTCGACGCGGGCCGCCTGCCGGTGGCGCGCGGCATCGAGCTGACGCAGGACGACCTGGTGCGCCGCGCCGTGATCCAGGCGCTCAGCTGCCATTTCCGCGTGTCGATCGAATCGATCGAGCTGGCCTACCTGCTGGATTTCGCCACCTACTTCGCGCAGGAGCTGCGCGACCTGCGCCGGCTGGAGGCCGAAGGACTGCTCGAGCTGCAGCGCGACTGGATCGTGGTCAGCCCCACGGGGCGGCTGCTGGTGCGCGTGGTGTGCGCGGTGTTCGACCGCTACCTGCGCGAGCGCGAAGCGCGCGCCGAGTATTCCAAGGTGATCTGAGGTGGACCCCGCGCTGCCCGGCGTGTTCCTGGTGCTCGGCTTGGCCTCGGGCCTGCACTGCGCCGGCATGTGCGGCGGCATCGTCGCGGCGTTCTCTGCGCGGCGCATGATCCCGATCGTGCAGGCCGGGCGCGCGGCGCCGGAGTGGCGACGCCAGCTCGCCTTTAATGCGGGACGCATCTCGGCGTACGCGCTTGGCGGCGCCGCCGCAGGCGCGGTCGGCGGCGCCGCGCAGTTCATGTCCGGCGCGCTGCCCGCGCAAACCGCGCTCTACGTGCTCGCCAACGCGATGCTGCTGCTGCTCGGCCTGCACCTCGCGGGCGCGGGGCGCCTGCTCGGGCGCCTCGAGGGGCTCGGCGCGCCGCTGTGGCGCCGCGTGCAGCCGGCGGCGGCGCGCCTGCTCGGTTCGCAGGCACCGCTCGCGGCCTACGGCGCAGGCACGCTGTGGGGCCTGTTGCCTTGCGCGATGGTGTACGGGGCGCTGGCCGCCGCGACCTTCGCCGGCGGCGCCGCGCAAGGCGCGCTCGCCATGCTCGCGTTCGGCGCGGGCACGCTGCCCTGGCTGCTCGCCGCGGGCGCGGCGGCGTCGCGCCTGCGCGCCTGGACGCGGCATCCGCGCCTGCGCATCCTCGCGGGCGCTCTGGTGCTCGGCATGGGGGTCGTCGGCCTGGCGCGCTCGGCGGAGGTGGGCGCCGCGGTGCGCGCGGGACTGCTGTGCTTGAGCTGAGTGGAACCGCGATGCAGGAGGCCCTGCGCAAGCTGCGCGAAGAGCACCGTTCCATCAGCGCCGTGCTGAGCGGGCTGCGCCAGCTGGCGCACCTGGCGCAGGACACGAAGCTGCGCCCGGATTTCGCCGTGTTTCGCGCGATGCTCTACTACATCGACACCTTTCCAGAGCGGCTGCACCACCCGAAGGAGGACCAGCATCTGTTCGCCCGCCTCGTGCAGCGCGCGCCCGAGGCTGCGCCGTTGGTGCGCAAGCTGCAGGCCGAGCACAGGGAAGGGGCGCAACGCGTGCGCGACCTGGAGCGCGCGGTGCTCGCCCTGGAGCAGACCTGGCCGCAGGGCAGCGCGGCGTTCGCCGTCACCGTCGACGATTACGCCGAATTCCACTGGCGGCACATGCGCTGCGAGGAGCAGGAGCTGCTGCCGCTCGCCGCGCAGCGGCTGACCGCGGCCGACTGGGCGGCGATCGCGGACGCGTTCGCGGCGAATGCGGACCCGGTGGCAGGCATGGACGAGCGCGACTACCAGAAGCTGTTCGCGCGCATCGTGCAGCTCGCTCCGGCGCCGGTGGGCGTCGGCCCGCCCTGGAAAAGCGCCTAGCGCGTCACCAGCACCGGCAGCGTGGAATGCGCGAGCACGCGCATGGTCTCGCTGCCGAGCAGCAGCCCGCCCAGCCCGCCGCGCCCGTGCGAGGCCATGGAGATGGCGTCGCATTTCGCCGCACGCGCAACGCGCAGGATGCCCTGCCAGGGGTGGTTCGCGCTGACGAACTGCGTCGCGCAGCGCACGCCCGCGGTCTGCGCCTCGATCTCGACCGCGGCGAGCGCCTTGCGTGCCGCTTTCTCGGAGATGCGCTTGTAGTCTTGCGGCGAAACCCCGGGCACGTAGACCACGGCCTCGCCGTACATTGGCGGCGAAAAGGGCGGGATGACGTAGGCGGCGGTGACCTTCGCGCCGAGCGCCTTGGCGAGCTTCACGCCGGCCTTCACGCCCTTGGTGGCCAGCTTGGAGCCGTCGGTGGAGATCAGGATGTGCTTGAACATGTCGTTCCCTCCGAGCGACGTGGGAAGGTGCGAATTTTCATCGGGCCTCATCCAGCGTACGCCGGGCGCCGCCGCGGCGCTTGACCCAGGTCAAACGCTTTGCCCGGCGCGCGCCAGGCGTGCGCGGTCGAGCAGCGCGACGTTGCGCCCCGCCACCGAGACCAGCCCGGCCTGCGCCAGTTCGCGCAGCGCGCGCGAGAACGTCTCCTTGGTCATCCCGAGCCGCGCCGCGATCAGCTTCTTGGCGGCGGGCAGCGTGACGCTGGCCGCGCCCGGCGACCCGGCCAGCGACTCCAGGTAGGCCGCGAGCCGCTCGGTGGCGCCGTGCATGGTGGTGGCCTCGAAGTCGCTGACCATCGCGTGTATGAGCTGGCACAGGCTCGCCACCAGGCCGCGCGCGAAGTGCGCGTCCGTGTCGATCAGCGCGAGCAGCGTTGCCGCCGGCACCAGGACGAGCCCGGTGTCAACCACGGCTACCGCGTCGAGGGGCAGCGGCTGCTGCCGGAACAGCGCGACCTCGCCGAAGGTCTGCGACGGCCCCACCAGCCGCAACACCCGCTCGGTGCCCGAGGCACTGCGCAGCGCAAGCTTGACCATGCCGTAGGCCACGGCGAGCAGACCCGGGACCCGCTCGCCGCGCTGCACCACGAACTGCCCGCGCTGGAAGTGCAGCGTGCGCGCGTTGTGCACCACCTCGGCGAAGTGCTGCCGCGAGACCTGCTGGAACAACGGCAGTTTGCCGAGCACGCCCGCCGCCAGGCGCTCGCGCGGCGCGGCGCTCACGGCTCCGGCCCCGACAGAAGGCGCATCAGCCAGAACGCGGCCAGCGCCAGCGGCAGCATGATGGCGAAGAACATCACCTGCCGGTTCTCGAAGCGCGCGCCGCGCTTGCGCTCGATCCAGTCGAGCAGCCGGTCGGCGCCGAAATACAGCGCGATGGCTACGAGTGTGAAGGTGACGATGTCCATAGGGAGCGCAGTACGAGGATGACGAAAATGAGTCCGCCGGCGACCGCGGCGAGGCCGCCGAGCCCCATCAGTCCCATGGCGGCGATCTGTTCGGCGCCGTGCAGCGCCTGGTCGGCGCCGGCCACTTTGCGCTGCACGCCGTAGCCGCCCGACCACACCAGACCGAGCACGTGGGCCAGTTGCCCAGCGCCGTACAGCCACGGCTGCAGCGTCGCGAGGCGCGGTTCGGGCCGCGCATAACCCAGGCGCGGCAGCAGGTGGTAAGTCAGTCCCATGAAGGCGAGCGTCACGCCGACGATGGCGCCGTGGTAGTGGGCCGGGATCTTCACGTTGCTGCCGTCGATGGCGAAGCCGATGAGCCCGCCGGCGCCGAACAGCGCCAGCGACCAGGCGAGCGCGGCGCGCAGCGGCCGCGCCTGCGCGTCCGGCTGCGGCGCTGTGGCCAGCGCGTACAAGACCGCGAAGGCGAACGGCACGATCGCCAGGCCGCCGCCGATGCGCATCAGCCAGGTCTGCAGCCGGTAGTGCTCCACCGAGACGATGTCGTAGGCGAGATAGATCAGCGGCGTGGCGAATACCGCTGCCAGGCCGATGGCGAACAACAGGATGGCGACGCGCGGCGACAGCGGCGCGCGCGCGCCGCTTGCCTCGGCGAGCGCGAGCCAGGCGGCGAACATGAGCAGCGTCCAGGTGAACTGCAGCACGTGGCCCCCGCCCCAGAACAGCACCTCGTAATACGCCTTGCCGTCCAACCCCGCGGGCAGGGCAAGGCAGGACCAGGCGAAGGCGATCAGCGCCACTGCCGCGGACACCGACGCCGCGTTGAGGCCAAAGCGCAGCGCCGCGGCGCCGTCGGGGCGGGTGCCCACGCGCGGCGCGGCGAGCATCGCGCGCAGAACCAGCAGCGCGCCGCCGAGGGCGAACAGCACCAGGCCGCCGAGGAACACGGGACCGTCGAGGACCGGGACATAGTTGCTCATCACCGGTGCGCTGTTGCCGATAAAGGGAGCGGCGCACATCACCAGCGTTCCCGCTGCGGCCGCCGCCAGTCCGGCCCAGCCCAGGCCGAGGAAGCGCGTGCTGCCGTTCAAGCTCCACAGTGCGCCGGCAAACGCCGAGAACCACACCAGCACCGACAGGTCCACGTGCACGACCAGGGCGACGCGGAAGAAATCGGCGAACGCGAACCAGTCCTTGGTATAAGGCGCGCGCGCCAGAACCAGCAGGATCGAGAACAGCCCCGAGCCCAGCAGCGCCGCGATGGCCAGCCACAGCCAGCCGGCCGCCAGGCGGCGCCGCGCGTCGGCCGGCGCGGCGAGCGTGTAGCGCGCCGTTGGCAGCGCGACGCCGGCCTCAGCGGAGAGTGAACGCGTATTCATTCTAAGTGCGGAAAACGAAGCCACCCTTGGCCGCCGAGAAATCGATCAGCACTGCCGCGCCCGGCGCGAAATCGAGCGTCGCCTCGCCCAGGTAATTGAAGCCCTCCCCGGGACGGTCGCGCAGCCGGGCGACGATGCGATGCCGGCCCGCCGGCAGCGGCAGGCGGTGGTACACGGTGGCATTGCCGTCGCGCTTCAGTCCCGCGGGCAGCACTTCGCGCCGCAAGGCGAGCTGGCCGTCGACTTCCAGCTCCACCAGCAGGACCGCGCGCTCGCGCGGGCAGTCCAGGGCCGCGCGCATGTTGGGCGCGAGCCTGGCCAGCTCTGCGGCGCTGCGCTCGCGGCACGGCGCCTTGCGCTCGGCGGCATGGATGAACGACAGGCGCAGCAGCGCTTCATCCGCGCCGAGCACCGCGAAGCGCGGCTCGGTCGAGAAAACCGCGATCAACGCCATCAGCGGCACGTACAGGGCGAGTTGGGCGCCGATGCGCAGCAGCTGCTTCATGCCGTGCCTCCGAGCCGCGCCATCTCCGGCGGCCGCTGCGATGAGGGGCGGAAGGCGTCGGAAAAGCAGTCGTCCTGCGCCAGTCCGCGCGCGCGAAACGCAGGGTGCGAGGCCTCCACCATGCCCACCGAGCCGCAGGCGTACACCTGGTGCCCGGCGAGGCTCGGGAAGTCGGCGAGGATCGCCTCGTGCACCAGGCCGCGACGGCCTTCCCAGGGCTCCCCGGGCGCCGGGTCGGAGAGCACGGGCACGAAGCTGAAGTTGTCGTGCTCGCGTTCCCATTGCCGCGGCAGATCGGCGAGGTAGAGGTCCTTGAGGCTGCGCACGCCCCAGTACAGCAGCATCCTGCGCCGCAGGCCGCGGCTGAAGGCGTACTCGAGCATGCTCTTCACCGGCGCGAAGCCGGTCGAGCCGGCGACGAAGATGATGGGCTTGTCCGAATCCTCGCGCAGGAAGAACGCGCCCAGCGGTCCCTCGAAGCGCACTGCGTCGCCGGGACGCATGCGCTCGAATACGTGGCTGGTAAAGCGCCCGCCGGCGATGCGCCGGATGTGCAGCTCGATACGCTCGTTCACCTGCGGCGCGGTGGCAAAGGAAAAGCTGCGCTTCGCGCCATCCTCCAGCAGCACGTTGATGTACTGGCCGGCGTAGAACGCGATGCGCTCGTCAGCGTCGAGCTTGAGCATCACGCGCATCACGTCGGGGGTGAGCAGGTCCATGCTTTCCACCACCGCGCCCCAGACGCGGGGCCGGATGTTGCCGGGCGCGTGCAGCGGCAGGTACTCGATCTCGAGGTCGCCGCGCGGCGTGGCGCAGCAGGTGAGGACCTTGCCGGCCTCGCGCTCGGCTTGCGGCAGTGCGTCGCGCTGGTAGGCGCCGTAGTCCACCTCGCCGTAAGCCAGGGTCGCCTTGCATTGCCCGCAGCCGCCGTGGCGGCACTCGAATGGCAGGTTCACGCCTTCGCGCAGGCCCGCATCGAGCAGGGTCTCGCCTTCGCGCACCGCGACGATGCGGTTGTCCGGGCGCACCAGCATGAAGTGCTCGGCGGCTTTCTTCTTTGGCGGCAGCCACGGCAGCAGCACGAACAGCGCCGTGGCCGCGCCGAGCAGCAGCCACAGGTCCCCCGGCGAGCTGCGGTAGAGCAGGGCGTACACCGGCAGGTAGAACCAGTCGAAGTCCAGCGCGCTGGCTGCGGCGGCGAGGTCCGCGCGCGGCTGGCTGAGCGCGGGCTTGAGCAGCGACAGCACGACCAGCGCCGCGCTGAGCATGAGCGCGACTGGCAGCGGCGGCGCGGTGCGCGCCTGCGGCACGCGCTGCGTGTGCACCCACAGAACGCCGAGCACCACCAGCGGCACGCCGATGTGGATGAAGGACAGCAGCGAGAACAGCCGGTCGTTGACGTTTTCCGGCAGGATGAAATTGCGCACCAGCGCGCCCTGGAACAGCGGCAGCCAGTCGAGCCACTCGGCGGTGGCCACCACCACGAACTGCGACAGGCGGTCCCAGGGCAGCATGTAGCCGTTGATCCCCGAGGCGTACACCAGCCACAGCAGCGCCACGCCGCTCACCCAGGAGAACCAGCGAAAGCCGCGGTAGCGGTCGAAGCACCAGTGGCGCGCGAGGTGCAGCAGCATGACCAGCACCACGCCGTCGGAGGCGTAGCGATGCAGGCTCCTCATGATGCCGCCGGCGTACCACTGATTGTGCGTGAGCGCCTCGACCGAGTCGTAGGCGCCGGTGATGCTGGTCTCGAAGAACACGTACAGGTACAGGCCGCTCGCCACCACCAGCCAGATGAGGAAATAGGCGATCGGGCCGAGGTAGTAAAGGGGGTTGAGCCGGTCGCCGAAGGCCAGGTTGAACAGGCCGTCCATCCGGAGGAAAAACCATTGACCAATCAGGTGTATACGGCGGATCACCGACGCATGCTAGGGCGGCGCGGCCCCGGCATGTTTGATGTGCGTCAAAAATGTACGGGCGCTGCGGCGCGCCGCCGGCGCCGCCATTCGACGAGCAGGAAGCCGATGCCGCCGAGCAGCACGCTCGCGCCGACCAGCAGCTCCGCGACGATGACGTAATTCACCCGGTAGCGCCCCGCGACCGGGTCGTACACCGTGCACAGCAGCTTCACCTGCTCGAACAGCGCCTGCAGGTTGCCCTGCGGTACCGGCGCGTTCTGCGCCAGTTGCAGCAACGGTCCCACGAACAGCGGCACGTCGAACGAGTCACCGTACACCTGGCGGTAGATCCTGCCCTGCGCATCGACGATGCTCGCCTGCAGCAGGTGATCGAAGCCCGCCGCGCTGGATTCGTAGCGGAAACCGAACTCGGCGACCAATTGCGCCAGTGTCTCGGCCTCGGGCGTGAGGAACAGCCAGTGCGGCGAGGCAAGCGCGTGCTTGCGCGCGAAATCCTTCATCGCCTGCGGCGTGTCGAACGGAAGGTTGAAGCCGATGGTGGCCACGCGGAACGTGCCTGGCCCCAGCGTGCGCTCGGCCTGGGCGACCGCCTTGGCGAGGAACTGCGTGCTCGCCGGGCACACCTGGAAGCAGCCGGTGTAGATGAAGTTCACCACCAGCGGCTTGCCGCGCAGATCCGACAGCCGTACCGTCTTGCCGTCGGTATCGCGAAATGCGTATTCGCCCACGGCGCGCCCGATGGCGGCCTGGCTCTCCCTCAGGGCGATCTTCTCATCGAACGCCTGGGCGGCGAAGGCCGCGAGCAGCAGCGCGAGGCTAAGTAAGCGCGGCATCCAGCATCGCTCCGGCCAGCACCGCGCCGAGTTGCGCGAGCGAGGCGAGGAACGCGGCGCGCGCGGTGTCGCGCCCCGGCAGTTGCACGAGCGTCCTGCAGCGCAGGAGGAACAGGATCCCTCCCGCGGCGGCGCAGGCAAGATAGAGCCAGCCCAGGCCGAAGGCCGCGGGCACGAACGATGCGGCGACCAGCAGGGCCGCGCTGGCGAAGATGGCGCGCGCGGCGCGCGCATCGCCCACCACCATCGGCAGCATCGGCACCTGTGCCGCGGCGTAGTCCTCACGGTAGGCGATGGCGAGGCTCCAGAAATGCGGCGGCGTCCACAGGAACAGCACCACCGCGAGCGCCAGCGCCTCGGGCCCCGGTGCCGGAGATACCGCGGCCGCGCCGGCGAGCACGGCGAAGCTGCCCGCCAGCCCGCCGACCACGATGTTCCACCACGTGCGGCGCTTGAGCCACACGGTGTACACCACGCCGTAGGTGAAGGCGCCGAGAAACACGTAGAGCGCCGCGAGCGCGTTGGCGGCGACCGCGGCGGCGAGTACCGAAGCGGCGAGCATGGCGCCGATCAGCCACAGCCATGCGGGTCCGTGCCTGAGCGCCCCGGTGACGAACGGGCGGTTCCGGGTGCGGTCCATGCGCGCGTCGAGGTCGCGCTCGACGTACTGGTTGAACGCGCCGGCAGCCGCGGAAGCGACCAGCACGGCGAGCAGCAGGACCAGGGAGGCGGTGGCGCCCGGCCCGGATCCCGACTCGACCGCCATGCCCGCGGCGGCGGCGAAGGCGATCGCGACGCCGATCCTGAGCTTGAAGAGGTTGAGAACCTGCTTCACTTCAGCGGCCAGACCGTGGACAGGTATTTCCAGTTGATAAAGTAATACAGGACGAAGGACACCAGGAACACCATCGCCAGCACGAAGGTTCCCGGCGCCACCAGGCCGCCGGCGCCGCCGCCGGGATGGTGCGCGGCGATCGCCGCCGCCACCGGCCGCGGCGCGGGCGCGATGCCGTCCTTCGCGCGCACGTGCTGGAAGCCGGGCGTGGTGATCTTCCTGCCGAGGAACACCGACCAGACGGTGTTCAGCAGGTACATGCCGCCGCCGACGATGGCGACCAGCCCGGTGATGCCCGCGAGCGCCATCATCAGCCAGGCGGCGCCCGGGAACTCGTGCGCGAAGGGGTTGCCGGCGAAGCCGATGTCCCAGTGCCGGCGCGGCACGCCGAGGGTGCCGGCGCCCATCAGGAACACCGACACCGCCATCATGGCCAGGCCGAACACGTAGGGCTGCCACTTCGCCATCTCGGGGAAGGCGAGCTCGCGGCGGAACAGCACCGGGATCAGGAAGTAGGTGAGGCCCATGAAGGCGAGCGTGGTGCCCACCACCACGGTGGCGTGGAAATGCCCCGGCACGTAAATGGTGTTGTGGATGATGAGGTTCAACTGCTCGGTGCCCATCATCACCCCCGAGATGCCGCCGAGGAAGCCGAAGCCGATGAGCGACATGAACATGGCGGAGAACGCCGGGTTGCCCCACGGCGCCTTCCTCAGCCACTCGAACAGGCCGTGGTTGTAGCCCTTTGCGCGCTGCGCCACCTCGATCGAACCCGGCACCGTCAGGCCGTGCACCATCGAGGCGAGCACCGCCAGGTACATGGCGTAGCTGGTGTTGAAGATCTTCCAGTGCGAGGTGAGGCCGGGGTCGGTGAGCAGGTGGTGCGCGCTCGCCAGCTGCAGGAACAGGATGTACAGCAGGAACGCGGCGCGGCTGACTTTCTCCGACAGCGGCTTGGCGCCGAATACGATCGCCGCCACCGCGTACCACACCGAAACGTGCGCGGCCACGTTGATCTGCTGCGAGGAGTGGCCGAAGGCCCACCACACGGTCTTGTACATCAGCGAATCGATGTGCTCGACCAGGCCCACCGACCAGAGGAAGGTGGGGATCAGGATGATGGCGCCGGCGGCAATGGTGAACACGGCAATGATGCCCGCGGTGATCGCGCCGAAGGTGACCAGCGGCACCGAGCCCACATAGGTGCGCTCGGCCTTGGCCACCACCAGCGTGCCGAAGAACACGAAGCAGGCGATCAGCGCTCCCACCGCGAACAGGATCAGCCCCAGGTAGAACGTGGGGTGCGCGCCCATCGGTGCGTAGGAGGTGAACATGACGCTCGAGTCGCCCCGGAATACCGAGTAGTTGTTGACCAGCGCGCCGAGCACCATCATCCAGAACCCTGCCCAGGCCATGCCAGGCGTGGCGAGGCGCGCCTTGAGCAGCGTCGAACTGGCGAAGTACAGCACCGCGATCTCGAAGAAGATGATCCAGAACACGAGCATGTTGAGCCCGTGCGCGGTGAGGACCTGGTAGAACATGTCGGGCGGCAGCAGGTGCACCGCCTGCCAGCGGGTCAGCACCACGCCGATGGCGAGCAGGCCGCCGATGAGCAGCGACACCACCGCGGCGACGGCGTTCCAGCGCATCAGCTTTTCCGCGGGCTCGTGAAACACCAGCCCGCTCGACGGGCAGGTCCTGAACATCCGGTTCACGCTCATGGCGGCTCCCTTACTTCACGACGTACAGGCGGCTCGCCATCGTGTGATGGTTGATGCCGCAATACTCGTTGCAGATGATTGCGTAGGTGCCCGGGTTGGTGGGCGTCACGGTGATCACGTGCTCGTAACCCGGGTGCACCTGGATGTTGATGTTCTCGGGCTGCAGCGAGAAGCCGTGCAGCCAGTCGAGCGACATGAGGTGGATGCGGTAGGACTTGCCCGACTCCAGCTCGAGAATCGGGTACCAGCGCCACAGCTGCGCGATCAGGTACACGTCGCTGCCCGCGGGCGGGCGCACCACCGGGACCTTGAGAGCGCCGCCGTCCTCGCGCACCTTGTACTTGGCGATCATCTCCTCGGTCTTCCTGACGAAGTCCTCGGGCTTGGCGCGGTAGGCCTCGTTGGACAGGTTCTGCTGCCCGTAGATGTGCCAGTAGGGCATCATGAAGAACATGATCAGGCACCACACCAGCGCCACCACGATCCACAGCAGCTCGACGCGATCGAGCGGCTGCTTCCACCACAACTTGTCCTGCGGAGGCAGGATTGCGCTCATGGCGGCTCCCTTATTTTGCGATCGGCAGAGACACGATTTCCATCACGCCCCAGACGATGTAGAACACCGTTGGGATGGCGATGCCCAGGAACAGCAGCAGGAAAGGATTGTCGAGCAGCTGCTGCATCGCCGGGACCGGCTCCTCGGGCACCTCGTCTTCAATGTGTTCGGCGGTCATCTCGGCCTCCTGATATGTTGCGACAGGGGGCAGTAAAGCAGGGGTGCGGGGTGCCGAATTTGATTTTTATCAAGCTTTTTGCTGTGTCCCGGGGCAAACTCGCCACCCCATGACACCTAGCGACCGCCGCGCGGTGGCCGCGTGGCTGCTGCTGTGCGCCGCGCTGGTCTGCGCCATCGTCGTCGTCGGCGGCGTCACCCGCCTGACGCGCTCCGGCCTGTCCATCGTGGAGTGGCAGCCGCTGATCGGCGCGCTGCCGCCGCTGTCCGCGGCGGACTGGGAGGCGCTGTTCGCCAAGTACCGCGCGACGCCCGAGTACCGGCTGGTGAATATCGGCATGGACCTCGCGGGCTTCCAGCGCATCTTCTGGTGGGAGTATTTCCACCGGCTGCTCGGCCGCCTGATCGGCCTCGCCTACCTGCTGCCTTTCCTGTGGTTCCTGCTGCGGCGCCGCATCGAGCGGCCGCTCGCCTGGAAGCTGTGGGGCGTGTTCGCGCTCGGCGCGCTGCAGGGCGCGCTCGGCTGGTACATGGTGAAGTCGGGCCTGGTGGATGACCCGCGCGTGAGCCAGTTTCGCCTCACCGCGCACCTGGGTGTCGCGCTCGCCATCATCGCCGCGCAGCTCTGGATCGCGCTGGAGTTGCTGCGTCCTGCCGCCGGCAGCCGCAGCCGTTTCGCCGTGACGCTGGCGGCGCTGGTGTTCCTCATGGCCCTGAGCGGCGCCATGGTGGCGGGCCTGCGCGCGGGCGCCGCCTACAACACCTTCCCGCTGATGAATGGCCACCTCGTACCGCCGGAGGTTCTGCTGCTGGAGCCGTGGTGGCGCAACTTCGGCTACAACATGGCGGCGGTGCAGCTCGTGCACCGCGCGTTTTTCTGGCTGCTCGCGCTGCTGGTGCCGCTCGCCTGGTGGGCGGGGCGCCGGCGCGCAAGCGCCCATGCGCTGCTCGCCGCGTTCCTCCTGCAAACGGCGCTCGGCATCTCGACCTTGCTGCTCGGGGTGCCAGTGGCACTCGCTGCCGCGCACCAGGCCGGCGCCGTCCTGCTGCTGGTCGTCGCGCTTTACCACGCACATGAACGCACGGCCGCCTGAGCCCAGGTTTGCCCTGGCCGCCGCGACCGGACTCGGCCTGGTGCTGCTGGTGATCGTGCTCAGCGTGGCGATCCGGCTCGGCGCCGAGGCGGCCAGCGCCGGCCTGTTGGCTGCACTGCGCGGCGTGCATCGCACCGCCGCATCGCTCGAGGTGCTCGCGGCCCTCGCGCTGCTCTGGCTCGCCTGGCGCAAAGCGCTGCCCGTCCTCGTGCTGACGGTATTCCTGTCCGTACTCGGCATCGGTGCCGGGCAGCAGCCACCGCCCGCGGCGTCGGCCGGCAACCTGCTCGGCGGCCTCGCGCTCGCCGCGGCCTTCGCCTGGGCGCTCGGGCGCGCGCAAGGGCGCGCCGCGCGGCGCGCGAGCCGCATCGGCCACGCCGCGGCGGCGCTTCTTGCCGCGCAATGCGCGCTGGGGGCGTGGCTCGCGATCTTCGCCAAGGACCTCGAGGCCTGGGCCCTAGGCGCGCATACGGCGCTGGGGTTCGCGCTCGCCGCCGGGGCGGTGTGGCTCGCGCTGCAGCTCGCTCGCGCGCCGCAACGCCTCGCGCTGTTCGGCATCGCGCTCGCCGCGCCCGCCGCCGGCATCGCCTCGGCGCAGTTCTATCAGCCGCTCGCCGCAATGCTCGCGCATGCCGCGGCGGCCGCACTGCTGGTCGCGGCCGCGGCTTACGCGCACAGCCGTCTTACTTGACCCACATCAAGGGAGTCCGCGGCGCGCATTGAGATGGTGATGCCATGGAGCAGGACGCGGATGCACTGATCGAAGCCGCACTGCGCTCAGCGCGCATTGGCGACTGGGCCGCCTACCGTGCGCGCCTCGCCGCGCTGCGCGACGGCTGCGCCGGGTTGATCGAGCAGCACGAGGGGCTTCGACAGCAATTCGAAACGCTCGGCGCCGCGGCGCCGCAACACGACCCCGAGGGCTGCGTCGCCGCGTTCGAGGCGCTCGCCGCGCTGTTGCGCGCGCGCCATGCGGCTGCGCTGCGCGCCTGGCGCCCGCCGACCGCGGCGCGCGCGCTCGACCTGCGCGGGATGCAGCCGCCCGAGCCCATCGTGCGCATCTTCGAGGCGCTGGAGCGCGCGCCGGGCGAGCCGCTGCGCGCCATCCTGCCGCACGAGCCGGTGCCGCTGTATGCGCTGCTGCGCGAGCGCGGCTTTTCCTACAGCGGCGCGCAGCGCGCCGACGGCGCCTTCGAGCTGCTGATCGAGCGCTGTACTTGAGATGGATCAAAGTTTCGGGTCGCATTGCGGCGCACCCTAGCGGCATTGACAGGTTCACTTCATCGACGGAGGAAATTGTGACGAATCCCAGATTCCACCTGGTGAGCGCCGTTGCGTGGCTCGCGCTGCCGCTTGCGGTTGCCACCGCCTATGCGCAGCCGACACAGCCCGGCCGTGCCCCGGTCACCGACCCTGAGATCCGCTACCAGGCGGGCGGCTCGCCGCTGGCGCAGGAGGACATGCACCAGAACATCGATCCGAAGGCGCCGCCGATGACCAAGGCGGAGTTTGTCAAGGGACGCCAGATCTACTTCGAGCGCTGCGCCGGCTGCCACGGCGTGCTGCGCAAGGGCGCCACCGGCAAGCCGCTGACGCCCGACATCACCATGGCCAAGGGCACCGAGATCCTCAAGGTGTTCATCAAGTACGGCTCGCCCGCCGGGATGCCGAACTGGGGCACCGCCGGCGACCTGAACGACGCCGAAGTCGACCTGATGGCACGCTATATCCAACAGGAGCCGCCGACGCCGCCGGAGTTCGGCATGGCGCAGATGAAGGCCACCTGGAAAGTGCTGATCGCCCCGGACAAGCGGCCGAAGAAGAAGGAGAACAACTACAACATCGACAACATCTTCTCCACGACGCTGCGCGACACCGGCGAGGTGGCGCTGATCGACGGCGACACCAAGAAGATCATCAACATCGTCAAGACCGGCTATGCGGTGCACATTTCGCGCGTGTCGGCGTCCGGGCGCTATCTGTACGTGATCGGGCGCGACGCCAAGGTCAACCTGATCGACCTGTGGATGGAGAAGCCCGACAATGTCGCGGAAATCCGCGTCGGCCTGGAAGCACGCTCGGTAGACACGTCGAAGTACAAGGGTTACGTGGACAAGTACGCGATCGCCGGCGCCTACTGGCCGCCGCAATTCACCATCATGAAGGGCGATACGCTCGAGCCGCTGCATATCGACTCCACCCGCGGCATGACGGTCGGTGACATGGAATACCATCCCGAGCCCCGCGTGGCCGCTATCGTGGCGTCGCACTTCAAGCCGGAGTTCGTGGTGAACGTCAAGGAGACCGGCAAGGTCCTGCTGGTCGACTATTCCGACATCAAGAACCTGAAGGTGACCGAGATTGAGGCGGCGAAGTTCCTGCACGACGGCGGCTGGGACTCGACCAAGCGCTATTTCCTGGTGGCCGCCAACCAGTCGAACAAGATCGCGGTGGTGGACGCCAAGGCGGGCAAGCTGGTCAAGTTGATCGATGTGGACAAGATCCCGCACCCGGGGCGCGGCGCGAATTTCAAGCATCCGAAATTTGGTCCGGTCTGGGCCACGGGCCACCTGGGCAGCGAGAAGGTCGCGCTGATCGGCACCGACCCGGTGAAGCACAAGCAGAACGCCTGGAAGGTGGTGCAGTACCTCGACGGCCAGGGCGGCGGGAATCTGTTCATCAAGACCCACCCCAAGTCGAAGAACCTATGGGTGGACACGCCGCTCAATCCCGACTCCAAGATCGCGCAATCGGTCGCGGTGTTCGACATCAACAAGCTCGACCAGCCGGCGGTCATCCTGCCGATCGGCGATTGGGCCGGCCTCGGTGAGGGCGCCAAGCGCATCGTGCAGCCCGAGTACAACAAGGCGGGCGACGAAGTCTGGTTCGCGGTCTGGAGCGCGAAGAACCAGGAGTCCGCGCTGGTGGTGGTCGACGACAAGACGCGCAAGCTCAAGGCCGTGATCAAGGACCCGCGCCTCATCACGCCGACCGGGCATTTCAACGTTTACAATACGCGGCACGACATTTACTAGGAGATGCACGGCATGAAGATTTTCGCTGGAGTATTGGTCGCTGCGTCCGCGGTCATCGCCGTCCCGGCACAGGCCGACGAGGCGCTGGCCAAGAAGCACAACTGCCTCGCCTGCCACCAGGTCGACAAGAAGGCGGTCGGTCCCACCTACAAGGACATCGCCAGGAAGTACAAGGGGCAGGCGGGCGCCGATGCCAAGCTGGCGGAGAACGTGAAGAAGGGCGGCAGCGGCGTGTGGGGGCCGATCCCCATGCCGCCCAACGCCGCGGTGCCGGACGCCGACGTGAAAAAGCTGGTGGACTGGATCCTGAAGCTGGGTTGAATCAGCCGAGCGCGTCCAGCGCGTTCTTGAGCGCCACGCCGAGTGCGGTGTCGCCCTCGATCACCAGGCGGCGCGAGAAGAACAGCGTATCCGGGTCTTCGCGACGCAGCGCCAGCGCGAAGTAGTCCGACAGGCTCGCGCGCACCGTGACATCGGCCGGGCCGAATGCCGGGCGCAGGCCGATGAGGTCCAGCGTGACCTGCGGGCCGATGCCCAATCCGGCGAGTTCGAGGCGCAGCACCTTGCCGCGCAGCGGCTGCAGCGCCGCGCGCAGCTTGCCCGGCAGCAGCGGAATCACGCTGCTTCCATGCCCGGCCGGCCATGCCAGAAGCCGTTCCACAGCCGGCCCGGGGAGAATGCGGCGAGCGCCTTGCGTGCGTCGTAAAGGCTGAGTCCTCCCTCGCAGGCGGCGCGCAGCACGCGCAGCACCTGCGGCGTTTCCTGCGACTGGGGACTGATGCGCAGGAGGTCTGCGCCCGATTCACGCAGCGCGGGCAGCTCCTCGACCAGGCAATACACGCCCGCGGATTGCGTCTGCACGCCGTTGACGGCGAGAAACGGCTTGCCCTCGCACGTGTCGAGCGCCATGCCGTCGGGAAAGTCGATGCAGGCGTAGCCGCAGTCCTCCTTCTGGCGGTTCATGCGCCGCGCCGTGAAGCAGCGGGCGGAGAACGCAAGCGGCATGCGGCCATAGCCGAACACCTCGGCTTCGAGTCCCGCCGGACGCTGCGCCAGCAGGCCGGCCACCATCCCGCGCGTCGCCTCCATGGGCGCCACCCAGCGCGTCGCGCCCAGCTCCGTCACGATGGCCAGGGTCTGCGGGTTGTAGACGTTGAGGTGCGGGCCGGCGACCCAGCCGCGGGTGCGATACAGCACGCGCGCCGCGCCCCAGTCGTTGGCCTCGACGCGAAAGCGCCCGTTCGCGGCCGCGCGGCGCACGAGCTTCAGGTCGCCCTCGGACTCGGTGAGCGCCTGCGCCGAAAGCACGACCTCCTTGCCGGCCGCCGCCAGCTGCTCGCCGATCGCGAGCCAGTCCTCGAACGCCACCTCCTGGCGGCGCGAGCACACCACTTCGCCCAGGTACACCGTGTCCACCGGCGACGCGGCGATCTCCTCGTAGAAGCGCAGCACCTCAGCGCGCGGCCAGTAGTAAAGCAGCGGCCCGAGGGCGAGCTTCATTTCCAGGGCCGCGAGAACGCGCCGAGGGTGTGCTGGCTGCCCTCGGCGTGGCGGTCGAGCGCCGCGAGCCAGGCGGCGCGCGGCGCGAACGAGCCCGCCTTCCAGGCGTCGATCGCTTCGCGCCATACGCGCGTCACCTGCGCGACATAGGCGGGGCTGCGCTGGCGGCCTTCGATCTTCACCGCGCGCACGCCGATGCGGCCGAACTCGGGCAGCAGCTCGAGCGTGTTCAGGCTGGCCGGCTCCTCGAACGCGTAGTAGGTCTCGCCGCCGGCCGCGTAGCGGCCTTTGCACACGGTCGGGTAGGCGGCGCGCTCGCCCGGCGCATAGCGGTCGATCAGTATCCCGTTGAGGCGCGATTCCAGTCCGGACGGCGTTTCCTTCCAGCGCACGGCGCGAGCCGGGGAGCAGGCGCCGGCGGTATTCGGCGATTCGCCGCAGGCGTAGGCGGACAGGGCGCAGCGTCCCTCGACCATCACGCACAGCCCGCCGAAGCCGAACACCTCGATCTCGACCGGCGTATGGCGCACCACCAGCGCGACCTGCGCGAGCGACAGCACGCGCGGCAGCACGGCGCGCTTCACGCCGAACTGCTGGTGGAAGAAGTTGATCGCCTCGTAGCTCGTCGCTGAGCCCTGCACCGACAGGTGCAGCTCGAGGGTCGGGTGCGTGCGGCTCGCGTAGCGCAGCAGGCCGGGATCCGCGACGATGATTGCATCTACCCCGAGCGCGGCGACGCGGTCCACGGCTGCGGTCCAGCGCGCCCAGTTGGCGGCCTGCGGATAGGTGTTGATCGCCACCAGCACCTTGCGGCCGCGCGCGTGCGCGTAGGCGAGCCCTGCGGCGAGCGCGGCGGCGTCGAAATTCAGGCCCGGGAAATTGCGCGCGTTGGTATCGTCGCGCAGACCCAGATACACCCAGTCGGCGCCATTGTCGACCGCAGCCTTCAGTGCCGGAAGGCTCCCGGCAGGACACACGAGCTCCATGCGACGATTGTCCGGCAGCCGCAGCTCGCAGTGCCGTGTTTCAATCAATCGGCGCTCCAAGTCTTCAAGTCTTGATCTAGATCAAAAGGGGGCGCGCAATAAGTGTGCAATGTCAATAGTTTCGCTGCGGCCGCGGCGGGCCGCGAAGAAGGTATGGGCTTCCGATGCAGCACCCCAAGGGAACTCGAGCTCGCGTCCTCCTGACATCCGTCTTCAAGCCGTTCGCGCAAGACGACGAGTACGGCAGTCGCGCGATCAATCCGCTGGAGCTGTACCACAACCAGGTGACGCGCGAGCAGGGACCATTCTCGTTTCGCATGTTCCACCGCAGTTGGGGCCTGATGTTCATCCAGCAGAACATCTCGGCCCCGTCTACGCTGCTCGACTTCCCGACTCGCGAGGAGTTTGTTCACGAACTCACCACGCAGGACTACGACATTGTCGGCATCTCGAGCATCATCGTGAACGTCGGGAAGGTGCGCGAGATGTGCCGGCTGATCCGCAAGCATGCGCCGCGATCGACGATCGTCGTCGGTGGCCATGTAGCCGCCATTCCCGGTATCGAGCGGCTGATTGACGCCGATCACATCGTCAAGGGCGAGGGCGTCGCCTGGCTTCGGGCGTTCCTCGGCGAGAGGCTCGACCAGCCGATCGCGCACCCGGCCATTCGCGCGTCCTTTGGTTTCCACCTGATGGGTCTGCCGAGCGCGCGCGGCGGAACCGTTCCGTCGGCGACGATCATTCCGTCGGTCGGCTGCCCGATGGGTTGCAACTTCTGCGCGACATCGGCGTTCTTCGGCGGCAAGGGCAGGTTCGTCAACTTCTACGAGCGTGGCGCCGACCTGTTCCGCGTCATGTGCGAGGTGGAGAAGAAGCTGGACGTGAAGGCGTTCTTCATCATGGACGAGAACTTCCTGCTCTACAAGAAGCGCGCCCTCGAGCTGCTCGACTGCATGCGGGAGCACGCGAAAGCGTGGTCGCTCTACGTGTTCTCGTCGGCCAACGCGATCCGGAAGTACAGCGTCCGGCAGCTCGTCGAGCTCGGCGTGGAATGGATCTGGCTCGGCCTCGAATCGGGCAGAGCCGGCTATCAGAAGCTCAAGGGGACCGACACGCTCGAGCTGACGCGCGGACTGCAACAGCACGGCATTTGCATCCACGGATCGACCATCATCGGTCTCGAGCATCACTCGCCCGGGAACATCGACGAAGAGATCGACAGCGCGGTCGCACACGACGCCGTCTGCCATCAGTTCATGCTGTACACACCCCTGCCGGGAACGCCGCTCTACAAAGAGGTCGAGGCGCAGGGCCGGTTGCTGCGCGAGGTCGACCTGGCCGATATTCATGGTCAGTTCAAATTCAACTTCCGCCACCCCGCCATCTCGCGCGACGAATCGAAGACCTTTCTGGATCGCGCATTCCGGCTCGATTTCGAACGCAACGGTCCCAGCCTCTATCGGATGATGCGGACGATGTTCGACGGGTGGAAGCGGTATCGGAACGATGGCGATCCGCGGGTGAAGGCGAGGATGGAAATCTTGGCCGGGGAGCTTCGGTCGGGCTACGGCGCCGCGCTGTGGGCCATGGAAAAGTACCTGCGCGCGTCGAACAAGGCGGTCAGCGATCGCATCCGCGAACTCCGACTCGAGATTGAGCGTGAGCTGGGTGGGCTTTCCTGGATCGTCGACAATCTCGTCGGTCCGGTCCTGCTCTGGAGCTCGCATCGCGAGGCACGCCGGTTCCCGGCCGGTCGCCCCCTCGAGCCTCGCACGTTTGTCGACCGCCGGAACTGGGCGTGACCTCGAGACGGCGCCGCAAACTCAAACCGCAAGTACGGTCAAGCGCTCGCGCCGCAGCAGTTTCTTGAAATCCGCGTCAAAGGTCACCAGATGCTCGCCCAGTTGCATCACGGTGGCAGCCAGCCAGGCGTCCGGAACGCTGTTGGATTTGACTTGCTTCTCAAGGCAAAGATGGCGCAGAAGCGGCCACTCGGCCCCCGCCACGGGGATATCAACGCCGGAGACCGAAAGCAGCGCGTCGACAAAAATGACCGCTTCCTTGACCGGGGTGGGGGTCACGAAGATCCTCGGATGCGTTACCAGTCGCAAAAAACTGGCCACGACCATCAGCGGCAGCTTGAGGCCTGCGCCCGCGGCGCATGCGGCCAATGCATCATCCAGCCAGGATCGTGCAATCCGATGGTGCGGGTGATCGCCGCGCGAGGCCGCGACCAGAACATTGACGTCCGGGATCATCTCGGTTCAACGGGCCGTGTCGTCGTCCACGGCTTCCAGCATGGCCTTGTTGCTCAAGGGATTGAGACCGGCCACCAAGCCGCTCTTGCGTTTTCCTCTGACTGAGAACACCGGCACCGTTGGCGCGCCCTTCCTTCTTGCGCCGACCGGCCGGGCTCCCGCCCGCAGACGAAGCTCCAAACCTTCTTCGATCAAGCGCGTCAGGCTGCTGCGCTGCCGCGCCGCGAGAGACTTGGCATTGGCGAGCAGGGCGTCGTTGAGATCGAGCGTGGTTTTCATTGGAAATAACTATACAGATTTCTGTACTACTGTCAACGGACCGGGAAACCCGGACCGGAAAACTCAGCCACCCGCCGCCATGGAACTTTCCATTCTCGGTCATCATTTCCGCCGGGTCGCCAACATCAGACACGATTCGCGAAGACTTGTTCAGAGTTTCCTTAGGTCTCAGACGCGGTAGCCGCGCAGACGCTCGAGGTCCGGGATGCGCACCGTGCGGCCGTGGATCTCGATCAGGCCGGCGTTGCCCAGCTCGTGCAGGATGCGCGAGAAGTGCTCGGGCGTCATGTTCAGGCGCGAGGCGATCACGCTCTTGCCCGCGCTGAGGTGCACCTCGACCGGGCTGGCGTCGGCGTCGTCGCGCAGTTCGGCGAGCAGGTAGCCGATGACGCGCTCCTGGCTGGAGCGCAGGGTGTAGGCCTCGACGTCGCGCACCAGGCCGTGCAGGCGCCGCGACAGCCCCGAGAGCATGCGGCGCGAGAAGCCGGGGTCGCGCGCCAGCTCGTCGAACACCGCCTGCTTGGCGACGTGCAGCAGCATCGAATCGGACAGCGCCTGCGCGAACACGATGTAGGGCGCGTCGAGGAACATCAGCGCCTCGCCGAAGCTCTGCCCGGGGCGCACGATCTCGACCACCTTTTCGATGCCCTGCGCCGAGGTGAAGCCGAGCTTGACCTGGCCGTAGACCACCAGGTGAAAGCCGGTGCAGGGGTCGCCGCATTGGCAGATGGACTGGCCCTTCTCGGCGTAGTGCGGCAGGGTGTGTGCCGCGATGCGGTCCAGGTCCGCGCCGTTCATCTCGCTGAACATCGGCAGGTTGGCGAGGAAGGCCTGCAGCTTGATCTGCGGCTGGCGCCGGTTCACGGGCTGGTGCCCTCGGGGCGCGTGATCTTGTTGTACACGTTGTACTTGCCCACGGGCTTGCGCATCGGGATGCGCTTCACCTCGGCCAGCGTGCGCGCGTCGAATACGATCAGCGCGCCGTCCTGTTCCCACAGGCTGGCGAGGGCGTAACGGCCGGTGCGGTCGAATTCCACGTGCCCCAGCGTCTTGCCCGGCTCGGGCGTGAGCCGGGCGACGACTTCGAGCGTGTCCTTGTCGATCACCTGCAGCGTGTCGCGGCCGCGCGGGCCGATCATCGAGTCGACCCAGGCATAGCGCGTGTTCTCGTGGCTGCGCAGGAAGTAGCCGGGGCCGAGCGTCGGCACCTGGGCGACGGTTGTCCAGTCGGCGACGTCGATCACGCTCACCAGGCCCTGGCGCAGGTTGGGCGTGGCCATGACGCGCCGGCCGCGGCGCTCCCAGGAGATACCCGAGGCGAGGTGCGGCAGCCCGGGAAGCTGGACGCTGGCGATGGCGCGGCGCACGTCCAGGTGCACCACCTGGCCGCGCTTGGCGTCGCGGCTGGCGCCGACCACCTGGCGGAAATCGGGTGTGAAGAAGAAGTCGTCCAGCACCTCCTCGAGCCGCGTGCGCCGCGGGTTGAGGAAGCCCGGCACGAAGCTGCCCTCCCGCATGCGGTAGTCGTGCACCAGCCCGGTGGCAATGGCCTCGGCGCGCGGGTCGTAGGAAATCTCCCAGAGTTCGGGGACGTCCTTCAGCGCGACGATGAAACTCCGGCGTGGCGCCGCGTCGTACACGGCGGAGACGCGCGAGGGCGCGGGCAGGACCTTCACCAGGTCGAGCTCCGCGTCCAGCAGCACCAGGGACTGCGGCAGGTAATTCGCCACCATCACGTACCTGCCGTCGGCGGACACCGCGGCATTGCGCGTGTTGATGCCGGCGCGCACCTCGGCGACGGTCTTCAGGTTCCACAGGTCGAACTTGGAGATCCAGCCGTCGCGCGAGGCGAAATAGACGTAGCGCCCGTCGGGCGTGAACTTCGGTCCGCCGTGCAGCGCGAAACGCGACGCGAAGCGGTGCATCGGTTCCAGCCGGTCGCCGTCGAGGATCGTCACGTGGTGGTCGCCCGCTTCCACCACCACGAACAGGTTCAGGGGATCGGCGTCGAACTGTGGTTTGGCCGGCAGCGTGCCGGGCGCGTGCCGCACGACGCGCGAGGCGCGGATGTCGGCTTCGCTCCACGACGGCGCGGGAACGAGCGGCGTGTAGATGAGCTCGACCAGCGCGGCGATGTCCGCGTCCCGCAGCCGTTGCCCGAACGCCGGCATCTGCACGCCGGTCCGGCTGTCGCGAATCATCCTGGCCGCCTCGGGCTTGTTCAGGCGCGAGAGGTTCTCGGGCAGCAGCGCCGGCCCCATGCCGCCGAGGCGGCCCTCCCCGTGGCAGCTCGCGCAGTGCGTGCGATAAAGATCCGCGGACCAGGCCGGCATCGGAAGCAGAAACGCAGCGAGCACCAACCACCTCATGCGGCGATCTCGGCGTCGTCCAGGTAGCAGCCGGGGTCTTCGGCCCAGGGATCGCCCGTCACCTTCATCGCGCGCACGCGCGTATTGCCGCCGCAGACGTCGAAGTAAGCGCAGCTGGTGCAGCGTCCCTTCACCTGCCGCGGGCGCGCCTTGAGTCCGGCCATGATGGGATGGCGCGTGTCCTGCCAGATCGCGCCGAAGGGCCGCGTGCGCACGTTGCCGAGCGTGCAGTCCCACCACATCGTGTCGGGGTGCACGTTGCCGAGGTTGTCGATGTTGGCGACGTTCACGCCCGAGCTGTTGCCGCCCCACTCGGCGAGTCTGGCGCGCAGGTGCTTCTGGTCCAGCCCCGGGACGCGCGTGCGCGCCCAGCGCAGGAAGTAGACGCCGTCGGCGTCGTTGTTGCCGGTCACGAACTCCTTGTCCGCGCCCCGCTGCGCATGCTCCCAGCAGCGCTCGAACAGGAGGTCCATCGCCGCGCGCGTGGCGCGGAACTGCGCGTCGTGCTTGCGATTGACGTTGCCGCGGCCGGCGTAGTTGAGGTGCGAGAGGTAGAACTTGTCGATGCGCTCGGCCTCCGCCAGGTCGAGCAGCGCCGGCAGCTCGGCGGCGTTGTCCTGGGTGAGCGTGAAGCGCAAGCCGACCTTGACTCCCATGTCGCGGCACAGACGGATGCCGTTCAGGGCCCCGTCGTACGCCCCTTGCTTTCTGCGGAAGCGGTCGTGGGTGTCGCGCAGCCCGTCAAGGCTCACCCCCACGTAGTCGAAGCGCGCGGCGGCGATGCGGCCCGCGAGCGGCACGTCGATCAGGGTGCCGTTGGTCGACAGCGCCGTGGTGAAGCCGAGCCCCTTGGCGCGCGCGGCGATGTCGAAGAAGTTCTTGCGCAGCAGCGGCTCGCCGCCCGAGAGGATGAGGGCGGGCACGCGCGCCGCCTTGAGGTCCTCCAGGACGCGGAACACTTCCGCGGTGGAGAGCTCACCCGGGAAGTCGATGTCGGCCGAGATCGAGTAGCAGTGCATGCAGGCGAGGTTGCAGCGGCGCACCAGGTTCCAGATCACCACAGGGCCAGCGGGCCCGGCGGGGCCGGGCGGCGCGGCGTGGCGCACCGGCGTCGGGTGCAGGATCTGGTGCATGAAGCGCGAAACGCGAAACATCCTAGGCGAGCCTCAGGCCGGTCTTCTTCAGGATGCGCGTGCTGTACAGGACGTCGCTCGCGCGCAATGCCGGCGCCAGCACGTCGCGGATTTCGGCGATGCGCGCCTCGGTCTCCGCCCTGCTGCGCGCGTGCACCATGGCGAACAGGTTGTAGCGCCACGCGGGCAGGCGGCGCGGCCTGCGGTAGCAATGGCTGACGAAGCTCAGGGCGCCGACCTCCGCGCCCAGGCTGTCCACGGCCTCGTCGGCGACGTCCCACACCGACATCGCGTTGGCCGTGTAGCCCAGCGCATAGTGGTTGGGCACCGCGCCGATGCGCCGCAGGCGGCCGTCGGCGAGCATCGCCTCGAGCCGCGCGAACAATTCCTCCTGCGAAATGCCGACTGCGCCGGCGACCGCGAGCCAGGGCTCGGCGGTGAGCGGCAGCCCGGCCTGGGTGGCGCGCACGATCCGTTCGTCCAGCGCGTTCACGCCGGAAGCCTCAGCTCCACGAAGTACTCCTGCTCGCGCGGCAGGTCGAGCACCGCGCAGCCGGTCTCGGCCTCGATGGCGGCGATCACCGGCGCGATCTGCGCGCGCGAGCCGGTGGCGAGCACGAACCACATGTTGTAGCGGTGCGCACGCTGGTAATTGTGCGCCACTTCCGCATGCGCGTTCACCAGCGCGGCGACGCGCTCGACATCCGCCTCCGGTACGCTCATCGCGCACAGCGTGAACGCGCCGCCCAGGCGCTCGGCGTCGTACATCGGGCCGAAGCGCGTGAGCGCGCCCGCATCGAGCATGTCCTGCAGCTTCGCGATCAGGGTCGCCTCGCCCGCGCCCAGTTTCCGCGCCGCGGCGGCGAACGGCCGCGCGCACAGCGGAAAACCGCCTTGCAGGCGGTTGACGACGGCGCGCTCCAGCTCATCCATAGCGCGCGGCCCGCTGGCTGTAGCAGCGCTTGCTGAACAGCACCGCGTGCGGGAACGCGGCGAGCCCGTGCTGCGCGCACAGGCGCTCGATCGCCTGCGTGACGCGCGCCTGCTCGCGTCCGTGCACCATGCAGTACAGGTTGTACGGCCAACCGGGCAGCGCGCGCGCGCGCCGGTAGCACAGGGTTACCGCCGCATCCGCGGCGAGCCGGCCGCCGGCATCGCTCGCATCTTCGTCGGGCACATCCCACACCACCATGGCGTTGGCTTCGTAGCCGAGCCGGCGATGCCTGACGATCGCGCCGATGCGCCGTACCACCCCGGCAGCGAGCCAGCGCTCGAGCGCGCCGATCACCTCCGCCTCGGGCAGGTCGAAGTCGGCGAACGGGCGCGGCGTAAGCGGCAGTCCCGCAGCGAGCCGCGCCGCCAGGCGTTGCTGCGGCCCGCTCAACGGCACCAGCGGCCCCCGCGGCGGTGCGCGCGGTGCCGAATGGTCCTCGAGATCGAAGCCCAGATCGATGTGGAATTCCTCGAGCAGCGGCAGCCGCAATACCGGCAGCCCGGTCTCGTGCTCGATGCAGGACAGCGTCCATTGCAGCGCCGCGTCCGACTGCGCCGTGGCCACGAACCAGAGGTTGTAACGGTTCTCGCGCTCATAGTTGTGGCTCACGCCCATATGGCCGCTCACCTGCCCTGCCACCGTTTCCAGCCGCTCGGGCGGCACCGCCATCGCCGCGAGCGTGCTCGCGCCGACCGTATTGGGCCGGAACACCGGGCCGATGCGATCGATCAGGCCGCGCGACTTGAGCTGCCCGAAGCGGGTGATCACGTCGTCCTCGTCGAGCCCGCAGGCACTTGCGATTTCGGCGAAGGGCCGCGGCACCAGCGGGAAACCGCGCTGCCAGGCGTTGAGGAGGCTGAAACCGGTTGCGTCGAGCATCTCAGAATCCGGTCATCGCGCCGCGCGAGGCGAGGAAGATGCCGCTCGGGCTCTCGGCCGGAAGCCGCGCCAGCTCGGCGTAGGTGGCGGTGTCGTACACCAGCACCGCGCCGTCGTCGCGCGAGGAGACCCAGGCCTGCTCGCCGCGCGGCGTAAATTCCATGTGCAGCACCGCGCGCCCGGGGCGCAGCTGTTTCACCACCTGCATCGCCGCCACGTCGATGACCTGCACCACGTCGTTTCGCGGGAAGGCGAAATTCACCCAGACGCGCCGCGCGCCCGGCTGCGCCACCGCGAACACCGGCTGGCCGTGCAGGGCGATGCGCCCCGCCTCGGTCCAGGTGACGCTGTCGAGCACCAGCACCTCGTGGCGGCCGATCGCGGGCAGGAAGATGTAGCGCCCGGCGACCGCCCAGCCGCGCAGGTGCGGCATCTTGTACACCGGCAGGGGCTGCTCGCCGCGGCCGTAGCCGCCGAGGATGCGGCGCGCGCCGGCCTGCGGCTCCCACAGGTCGACGAGCGCAAGGCCATCCTCGCCGAACAGACCGGCGATGTAGTGCCGGCCGTTGGGCGTGATGAAGCCGTCGTAGGGTTGCTTGCCGACGCCGCCGATCTTGCGCACCAGCGGGCGGCGCGGGTCGGAGGCGTCCACGATCCAGATCTCGCCCGCCTCAAACAGGCTGAACACGAAGCGGTTGCCGGGCGCGTCGGCGATGCCGACCACCTTCGCGCCGGTCGGGACTTCAGACAGCGGCTCGAGCGTCTGCGCGTCGAAGATGCGGATGCCGCCCGGCACGTAGTTCGCCACCGCCACCAGGCGCCCGTCCTGCGAGATCGCGCCGCCGATGGAGTTGCCCGCCTGGATCACGCGATGCTCGATGCGCGCGCGCAGCAGGTCCACCTTGGTGAGGCCGCCGTCGCGCCCGAACACGTAGGCATAGCGCCCGTCGCGCGAGAACACCGCCGAGGCATGCGACAGGTCGCCCAGGCCCCCGACATGCCCGAGGGAGGTGCGGCCACTGGTTTCGATCAGCATCACGCGGCCGGCGGCGCGCTCGACCACCAGGCCGAGGTCGCCCGTGCCGCGCGTTGGCGGCGTGGCGCAGGCGGCGATGCCGAGCGCGAGTGCTGCGATGGCAAGAAACCTCATTTGGGCAGTCCCTTTCTGAGCTGTTCCACGATCCAGCGCGCTTCCGGTTCCGAAATGTAGGCGCGCCAGGGCGGCATCGGCGTGCCGCGCCGGCCCTGCAGGATCACGAAGCTCAACTGTTCCGCGTCCTTGGCGGAGAGCGCCGCCGGTTCGAGCGAGGGGCCGAGGCCGCCTTTCAGCGTCAGGCCGTGGCAGGAGCCGCAGTCCTGCCGCACGAGGTGCAGCAGCTCGGCGCGGCGCGCCGGCGCAGGATCGTCTGCCGCTGCAGCCGCAGAGGCCACCAACAGTGCCAGCACAACCGTAACTCGATGCATGCCGCAAGAGTGCCGCAGGGCGGCGGGCTACATTTAACCTAGATCAAAGCCGCGCCCTGCGCCGGCAATAGAGTGGGCGCCATGAGCCTCGTGCCGGCTGCGGACCGCGCCTACTTCGCCGCCTTCCTCGATCTCAGGGGCAAGCCCGGCGTGGTGGTCGGCGGCGGCCCGGTCGCCGCGCTCAAGGCCGAGGCGCTGCTGCGCTCGGGGGTGCGCGTGACGATCGTGGCGCCGGAGCTGGGCGCGCGCCTCGCGGAGCTCACCCTGCTGGGTGCGTTGCGCCACGAGCCCAAGCGCTTCCAGCCGGGCGATCTGGTCGGCGCCGAGATCGCCATTGCGGCGACCGACGACGCGGCGGTGAACGAGTCGGTATCCGTGGCGGCGCGCGCGTTGCGTATCCCGGTGAACGTCGCCGACGACGCCGCGCGCTCGAGCTTCATCATGGCCTCGGTGCTCGACCGGCCCCCGCTGCAGATCGCGGTGTCGAGCGCGGGCACCTCGCCGGTGCTGGCGCGCAAGCTGCGCACGCTGATCGAGGGCGCGGTGCCCTTCGCCTTCGGGCGGCTGGCGGCGCTCGCCGGGCGCTTTCGCGCCGCCTCCAAGCGCCGCTACCCCGATCCGGAGGCGCGCCGGCGTTTCTGGGAAGAGGTGATGGACGGGCCGATCGCCGAACTCATGCTCGCCGGGGCCGAGGACGCGGCGACGCGCCGGCTACAGGAGACGCTCGAGGGCGAGGACGCGGCATCGCCGGTGGCAGGCTTCGTCAGCCTGGTCGGCGCGGGCCCCGGCAATCCGGAGCTGCTCACGCTGCGCGCGCTGCGCGTGATGCAGCGCGCGAGCGTGGTGCTCTACGACCACCTGGTCGCGCCGGCGCTGCTCGACCTGGTGCGGCGCGACGCCGAGCGCATCTACGTGGGCAAGGAGCAGGACCGGCACGCGCTCGGCCAGGACGAGATCAACGCCCTGATGGTGCGCCTGGCGCGCGAGGGCAAGCGCGTGGTGCGCCTCAAGGGCGGCGACCCGTTCATCTTCGGGCGCGGCGGCGAGGAGATCGAGGCGCTTGCCGCGCAGGGCATCGCCTTCGAAGTGGTCCCCGGGGTGACGGCGGCGGCGGGCGCGGCGGCCTACGCCGGCATCCCGCTCACGCATCGCGACTACGCGCAGTCCTGCGTGTTCGTCACCGGGCACCAGAAGAACGGCTTGCTGCAGCTCGACTGGCGCGCGATCGCGCGGCCGCAGCAGACCATCGCCGTGTACATGGGCGTGGGCGGCCTTGCCGAAATCTGCGCCGGCCTCATCGAGCACGGCCTCGCCCCCGACATGCCGGCGGCGCTGGTGGAGCAGGCGACGCTGCCGGAGCAGCGCGTGATCGAGGGAACGCTCGCCACGCTGCCGTCGGCGGCCGCCCGCGCCGCGGTGAAGCCGCCGGCGCTGCTCATCGTCGGCGAGGTGGTGCGGCTGCGCGGGCGGCTCGCCTGGTTCGGCGCGCAGGCCTGCGCGTTGTCGGAGCAATGACGATCCTGAGGCTCGGCGGCCGGGAAGGGCGAGCCCTGGTGCAGGGCGGCATGGGGGTCGGGGTGTCGGCGCATCGGCTCGCCGCCGCAGTGGCGCGCGAGGACTGCGTGGGCACCATCTCGAGCGTCGATCTGCGCCGCCTGCATCCCGACCTGATGCAGGCGACCGGGCGCTCGCGCGACAAGCAGGCCATCGAGCAGGCGAACCTGACCGCGCTCGAGCGCGAGCTCGGCGCGGCGCGCGAGGCGAGCGGCGGCCGCGGCGCGATCGCGGTCAACGTGATGCGCGCGGTGTCCCAGTATTCCGACTACGTGCGCACTGCCTGCGCCGCCGGCGCCGACGCCATCGTCGCCGGGGCGGGGCTCGCGCTCGACCTGCCCGACCTGGCACGCGACTGGCCGCGCGTGGCGCTGGTACCGATCGTGTCCGAGGCGCGCGCCGCGTCGCTCATCACGCGCCGCTGGCTGCGCAAGAATCGCGCCCCGGACGCGATCGTGGTGGAGCACCCGCGCTATGCCGGCGGACATCTGGGCGCCGCGAGCCTGGAGGAAGTCGCCGACCCGCGCTTCGACTTCGAGCGCGTGCTGCCCGAGATCCGCGCCGCGCTGCACGACGCTGGCGTGGATGCCGACCGCGTGCCGCTGATCGCGGCCGGCGGCATCAACTCGCCGCAACGCGCGCGCGCCGCGCTCGACGCCGGTGCCTCGGCGGTGCAGGTGGGAACGCCGTTCGCGGTGACCGAAGAGGGCGACGCGCATCCGAACTTCAAGCACGTGCTCGCCGGCGCGCGCGCCGAGGACATCGTGGTGTTCATGAGCGTCGCCGGGCTTCCGGCGCGCGCGGTGCGCACGCCCTGGCTTGCCGCCTATCTCGACAAGCTGCCGCAACTGCGCAAACGCGCCAAGCAACGGCGCCAGTGCACCCTGGCCTGGGATTGCCTCGCACACTGCGGCCTGCGCGACGGGCTGCCGCAGGCCGGGCAGTTCTGCATCGACCATCACCTCGCTGCCGCGCTGCGCGGCGACGTCGACCGGGGACTATTTTTTCGCGGTTCCGAGCCGGTGCCTTTCGGCGCCGAGATCAGGCCGGTGCGCGACCTGGTGCGCTTTCTGCTCGACTGAGGGTGTGGAACTCGCAGGCGACGCCGCTGGCGAGGACCAGGGCGCGGCTGGCGCGCGCGGCCGACGACGATAGACCTCGAACCGTAGTTGTCATGCAAACCCAGGCCGCACACCCCGCGGCCTTTTCCCCTTCGGCAACGACCCCTGATGTAACCAGTCGACGTGGCCTCTATCCCACCCCCTCAAAAAACCCCCTCACCTCCCCCGCCAACGCCTCCGGCTGCTCAATCGCCGCGAAGTGCCCGCCCTTCTCCATCACGCTCCACCTCCGGATATCGGTATACGTCCGCGAAGCCAGCGACTGAGGCGGCTTCAATATCTCTTTCGGAAATTCGACGTACCCCACGGGCACGTCGACGGTCGAGCCCTCGGGTATCGGCCAGGGCCCGTGCATCCTCGCGTAGTAGGGCCAGAACGACGAGCCGATCGCGCCGGTGAACCAGTAGAGCGAAATATCGGCGAGCATTTCGTCGCGGGGAATCGCGTTCTCGATGACGCCGCCGCAGTCGCTCCAGGCGCGGAATTTTTCGACGATCCACGCCGCGAGCCCGGCGGGCGAGTCGGTCAATCCGTAGGCGAGGGTCTGCGGCCGGGTGCCCTGGATCCACTGGTAGCCCATGTCCTCTTTCAGCCAGCGGGCAAGCTCCACGAGGTAGGCCGCTTCCTCGGGCGTGCGCGCGGGCTCTTTCGGATCGCGGCGCACGGCGAGGAGGTTCAAGTGGATCCCGATCATGCGCTTCGGGTGCCGGTGGCCCAGGCACGAGGCGACGAACGCGCCCCAGTCACCGCCCTGGGCGCCGAAGCGCTCGTAGCAGAGCACGCTCATCAGCTCGGCATAGAGGTCGGCGATCTCTTCGACCGCGAAGCGCCTCTGCCCCGACCGAAAGGAAAGCCCGTACCCGGGCAGGGAAGGGGCGACGACGGTGAAGTCCTCCGCCAGCAGCGGGATCAGCCGCAGGAACTCGAACACCGATCCCGGCCAGCCGTGGGAAACGAGGAGCGGCTTCGCGTTCCTGCTCCTTCCCTTCACGTGAAGGAAGTGCAGCTCGATGCCGCGGATCGGGACGGTGAACTGCTCGAAGGCGTTCAGGCGCGCTTCCTGCGCGCGCCAGTCGAACGCGGTGCGCCAGTAGTCAACCAGCTCCTGCATGTACGCGAGGCTCGTGCCGGTGGACCAGGGTTCGAGCGCCGGCTCGTCCGGCCAGCGCGTGCGCGCGAGCCGCTCGCGGAGCTCCGCGAGCGCCGAGTCGGGAACGGCGAGGCGGAAGGGCTGCGGAGTGCTCATCGGCAGTAATGATAGGCGCGAAGTCCGCCGCGCAGCGCGTTGACCCCCGCGTGTGCGGGTGTTACCTTCGTATTACCGCAAAGGCCCCGCCGCACCGCCCCATGCCCGCCTCCACCACCGTCAAGCTTCCCGAAGCGCTGAAGGAGCGTATTGCCCCCCTCGCCAAATCTGCCGGCAAGACACCGCACGCCTGGATGGTCGAGGCGATCGAGACGCAGGCGAACCTTGCCGAGAAGCGCAAGCGCTTTGTCGACGACGCCCTCGCCTCGGTCGCGGAGCACAAACGCACGGGGGTCGCCTACGCGGCCGAGGACATGCGGGAATATTTCGCCGCGAAGGTCGCAGGAAAGAAGCTGGCCCGCCCCAAGCCCGTGAAGCGCTGAGGCTCGACCGTGGCCGTCGTCGAGTTCGCGGCGCGCGCCCTGGCGGACATCGATCGACTTGCCGAATTCCTCTTCGAGGACAATCCGCGCGAAGCCGAGCGCACGGCGAACCTGATCATGGACGCGATCGACATGCTGCGCGAGCATCCGCAGATCGGGCGTCCCGCGGAGCGCGGCCTGCGCGAGCTTGTCATCTCACGCGGAAGAACCGGGTACCTGGCGCTCTATACCTACGACGAGACGGGCGATCGGGCGCTCGTCCACGCGATCCGCCACCAGCGCGAAGCCGGCTACGCCTAAGCACCCGAAAAATACTCCCGCTGCCTGCTGCGATCGGTATCGCCGAAATACCCCCGCCACCACTTGTTCTTGGTGTCGAGGTGCTGGAAGGCCGTCTCCGCGGGCTCCGTCTCCTTTTGCTTCGCAGCCCACTCGCGAAACGCGTAGTGGTTCCACAGCCGCATGTATTCCCCTAAATAGATCTCCGCCACCCGCTTGATGCCCCGTATCACGAGCATGTTCTCGTCGTTCTCGGTGGTCGACGCGTCGCTGAAGTTGGCCGACCCGGTCACGACGACGGGATCGTCGCCCAGCGGATCGACGAGCATGAATTTGGTGTGGATGTACTGGACGTGCTGGTTCAGCCCCGTCAGCGATTCCTTGACCCAGCGGTCGAATTTGTTGACGGCGATGCGGCTGCCGACGGCGAAGCGGTTTTCCTTCATCATGCGCAGCTGCTTCATCTCCTCCTCGGCCGCGGCGCGCTTGTCCTTGCGCACGCCGGGCCCGAGCAGCTTGTCGAGCAGCGCGTAGCGCAGCTTCGCGCTGCCGTTCTGGTACACATCCAAGAATACTTTGTTGATCCCGAAGGCGAAGGTCATGAAGAGCGCGTCCTGCGCCGCGTGCGCCTGCCGCCCGTACCACTTGAGGGCGTCGAGGGTCGGCTGCGGGCTGAAGATCGCGCTCGTGCCCTGCGGCGGCTTGCTGGACGGCACCGGGCCTAGGGCCGCGAGGGTCGTCCGCAGCCCACGATACTCGGGATTGTCCTTGAGCAGGTCCCAGCAGCGCAGGTAGTGCTCCGCCACTTTCGGATCGTCGACGACGTGCACGAGGTTCGACTGCCCGAACACGCCGCCGCGCGAGAAATTGGTCGAGCCGGTCAGGACCGCGACCGGCTTCTTGTTTTTGAGCAGGACGATGAACTTGTGGTGCGCGATGGGCGGGTTCTTCACGTCGGCGCGCGTGATGCGCTCGATGCACAGCGGCTCGAGCTGCGCCGCCTTCGCCGTCGCCCGGTTGTCGTCGCGCGGGAAGACCTTGCCGTGCTCGTCGGGCGGGTTGTTGCCGCCGTCGTACAGGATCCGGACGTCGGCGCCGCGCACGTGCGCCTGCCTGAGCGCGTCGGCGAAGACGTCCAGACGGAACTCGTAGGCCGCCACCCGCAGGCCCCAGCGGCCGTCCTGCGCGCGGCCGACGAACGAGTCGATCGCCTCCATGGCGCCCCGCGAAAGCCACGCCCAGCGCGGGTCGGCCGGCTTCGACGGGTCGGGCGCGCGGCTGCCGAAGCGGCGCGCGTACTCCTGCGAGGCCGCGGCGCCGCGGTTGAAGTAGACGTCGTGGTCGCCCCCCGCCTTCGACTCGGTGCGCACCTCGACCGCGACCTCCTTGAACTTCTTCAGCTTCTTCGGCGTGCCGCGCAGCGCCTGGACGCGGTAGGTGTAGCGGTGGCCCGGCTTCGCGGTGAAATCGGACCAGGTGAAGCCCTGGATCGGGTGCTGGTGGGTCGGGTACTTGGCGCCCGGCGCGAATCCGGGGTCCGTCTCCTCGAAGGTCTTCATTCCCTCCAGCCAGTACGCCTCGTCCTCGGTGTGATCGGTGCGGTGGATCGCGAAACCCAGGTGCCCGTCGCAGTCCGCGTGCTTCATGTTCATGCCGAGCAGCACGACGTGCGTTCCGGCGACCGCCTGCACGGTCAGTCCCTGCTTCGTCTTGCGGGCTTTCATGGCACCCTCCCTTCCGCATGGCGGTCCGGCACCGGATGTCAGTTTACGCTGGCGACGCTTGCGGAAAGGGCTTCCGCGGAGGGCGTCCGGGCGCCCGCGCTACGGATCGTTGGCGAAGTGGTGCGTCTGCGCTCGCGCCTGGCCGGGTTCAGCCGCGATGGTGTGGAATCCGCAAGCCACGCCGCTCTCGAGGATCAGGTCCCGGCTTTCGCGCGCGCGCGCGCCGCTGCCGCGCGCGCCGGTCACGCGCTCGTGCTCCCCGAATGGCGCCTTCACGTCCATGCCGACCCAGTCGAGGAGCGGCAGCACCTCGGCAAGCCGCCGCGGCACGATGCCCGCCGTATGCAGCCCGATGAGGTAGCCCATGCCTTTGACTTCCTCCATCGCCTGCCGCAGGGAGGGTTGCAGCGTCGGCTCGCCGCCGCTGAACACCACCGCGTCGAGCAGCCCCCGGCGCCGCTCCAGGAACGAAACGACCCGCGCCCAGGGCAGTTCCTCCTTCCCGCGGCGCGGCAACAGCTGCGGGTTGTGGCAATAGCCGCAGCGCCAGGCGCAGCCCTGGCAGAACACCACGGCGGCGAGCCGGCCGGGAAAGTCGGTGGCCGAGAGCCGCGTCAGGCCACCGACGCGGAGCACTTCGCTTCCTCGTAGAACCTGCGCTCGTAGAACTCGCCTTTCTTGCCCTGGTTGAAGGTGGACACCGGGCGGTGGTAGCCCATCACGCGCGTCCAGATTTCGCACGCCGCCTTGCACTGCGGGCAGCTTGCGTGCTCCCCCGCGAGGTAGCCGTGGCCGGGACAGATGGAGAACGTGGGCGTCACGGTGAGATAGGGCAGCCGGAAGCGCTCCAGCGCACGGCGCACCAGCGTCTTGCACGCCTGGGCCGAGCCGATGCGCTCGGTCATGTACAGGTGCAGCACCGTGCCGCCGGTGTACTTCGCCTGCAGCGCCTCCTGACGCTCGAGCGCCTCGAAAGGATCGTCGGTGAAGCCGACCGGCAGCTGCGAGGAGTTGGTGTAGTAGGGCATGTTCTCGGTGCCCGCCTGCAGGATGCCGGGATGGCGCTTGCGGTCTTCCCTGGCGAAGCGATACGTCGTGCCTTCGGCCGGCGTCGCCTCGAGGTTGTAGAGGTGCCCGGTCTGCTCCTGGAATTCGACCATGCGCGCGCGCA
>JANMSV010000137.1:0-5707 GCA_031389685.1 Betaproteobacteria bacterium | reverse complement strand
GCCATCCCCTTCGGGTCCGGCAGGCCAGTGCTGCGGTTGACGAGGCCGGGCGCCATGTTGATGTCGCCGGCCTTGCCGAAGACCATGTTCTTCTTGATGTCTTGACGAAGGCCGAGGTGCCCAGTGCGTTGGCCACCGCTTCGGCGACGCCGCCGCCGGTGCGGATCTTCAGGCCCTGCAGGTCGTTGATGCCGGCGATCGTCTTCTTGGTGAACATCTGCCCCGGGCCGTGCGTGAACACGCCGAGCAGCTTCACGCCGTTGTACTCGCCAAACTTGTGGAAGTGCTTCCAGTGGATGCGCGAGTAGGCCACCGAGTTCACCACCGAAGTGTCGCCCGCGCCGGGCAGCTCGGGCATCAGCGGGAAGATGTGGCGCGCCGGCGTGTAGCTCGCCGTGACGTAGGACAGGTCCATCAGGCCGTCGCGCACCGCGTCGAAAGTTCCGGGCGGCGCCGAGGGGTGCTTGGGCAGCATGGCGAACTTGACGCGTCCGCCGGTGGCCTTCTCCACGTCGGCCGCCCAGCCCGCCAGCACGGTGTTGGTGAGGTGGTGCGACGGCGGCACCCACGAGGACATGGTGAGGTTGGTCTGCGCCAGAGCGGGCTGCGCGGCGAATGCGCCGCCGACGAGCGCGCACAGGGCAAGCTTGCGTTTGGTTATCATGGTCTCCTCCGGAAAATGGTCCTTGTACGGCGAGTGTATCAAGAGGAGGGGGGAATGGCAGCAACAGGGTGGGTCGACTTGCGCAGCGACACCGACACGCGCCCCTCGGCCGGCATGCGCCGGGCGATGGCCGAAGCCGAAGTCGGCGACGACGTGTTCGGCGACGATCCCACGGTGAACCGCCTGCAGGCGCGCGCCGCCAAAATCTTCGGCTTCGAGGCGTCGCTTTTTTTTCCCACCGGCACGCAGTCCAACCTCGCCGCGCTGATGAGCCACTGCCAGCGCGGCGACGAGGTGCTGGTCGGCCAGGAGGCGCACACCTACCGCTACGAAGCGGGCGGCGGCGCGGTGCTCGGCTCGATCCAGCCGCAGGCCATCGCCAACCGGCCCGACGGCACGCTCGACCTCGCCGAGGTGGAAGGCGCGATCAAGCCCGACGACCCGCATTTCGCGCGCACGCGGCTGCTCGCGCTGGAGAACACCATCTCGGGAAAAGTCATCGGACGCCCTTACCTCGAGGATGCTCTGCGGCTCGCGAAGCGGCGCGGATTATCGACCCATCTGGACGGCGCGCGCATCTTCAACGCCGCGGTGAAGCTCGGCATGCCGGTGAAGGAGCTGTGCCGTGACTTCGACTCGGTGTCCTCGTGCCTCTCCAAGGGCCTCGGCGCACCGGCGGGCACGATGCTCCTCGGCTCGAAGGACTTCATCGCTCGCGCGAAGCGCGCGCGCAAGATCCTCGGCGGCGTGATGCGCCAGGCGGGCATCCTCGCCGCGGCGGGGCTGTACGCGCTCGAACACAACGTCGAGCGCCTGGCCGAAGACCACGCCAACGCCGAGCGCCTGGCGAAGGGCATCGGCGCGCCCGCGCCGCAGTCGAACATGGTGTTCATCGATTCGGCGCCGGGCCTCGTCGAGCACCTGGCGAAGCACGGCGTCATCGTGCTGCCGGGCGCGCGCCTGCGCCTGGTCACCCACCTCGATGTGGACGCGGCCGGCATCGAGCGCGCCGTCGCCGCCTTCCGGAGCTACAAGCCTTAGCCCGCGTCCGGTGGCGTCGCGCTGCGCGCGCCGGATTGCGCCCAGGCGATGCCGGCCATGGCGGTGGCCGCGCCCGCAATTTTGAGCCCGGTGAAAGTCTCGCCCAGCGTAAGCCAGGCGACCAGCCCGGCGATCGGCGGCATGAGGTACTGCAGCGGCGCGCTCCTCGCGAGGCCGCGCACCGAGTTGACCCAGGCCCAGACGATCCAGCCGAGGAAGGAGGAGACCGCCACGGCCCAGAACACGCCGAACCAGACCCCGGCGGGGACCGCGGCGAGCGGCGCATCGAGAAACGCGGGTAGCGTCGCGAGCACCAGCGGCGGCGCGCCGAACAGCAGCGAGTAGCACATCAGGTTGAGCGGGCCGTAGCGCACCACCAGCGGCTTGGTGATCACGGTGTAAAGCGAAAACAGCGACGCGGCAAGCAGCAGCACCAGGTCGCCGGCGCCGGCCAGCGCGAAACCGCCGACGAACTTGTCCGAAAGGAACACCACGATGCCGGCGAACGCGACCAGCGTCCCGATGAGCTGGCGGCGGCGCAGCTTCTCGGCTCCGAGCAGCGCGAGGATCAGCAGCGTGAACAGCGGGCTGCTGGTCAGCACCAGCGACGAGGAGAAGGCCGTGGACAGGTTGATGCCCCACATGACGAGGCTGACGTGCGCCGTGTGGCCGATGAGCCCGGCGGCGATGAAGCGCGGCAGGTCCTCGCGCCTGGGCCAGGACCTGGGGAAATGGCGGCGCGTGACGGCGAGCAGCAGTGCGAAGCCGAACAGCGGCATGGCGAGGAAGCGGATGAACAGGAACGGGCCGACGCCCACCTCGGCCAGCACCACCTTGGTGACGGCGAAGTTGACGCCCCACACCGTCATCAGGGCGATGCCGGCGGCGAGCGCCCATTTGTGCAGCGAAACTGTGTTGGCGGGCATGGGAGGGGAGCAATCTACAATACCGGGACGCCATGAAACCCGAGAATCCGGATCCCGTTCGCGCGCGCGCCGCGGTGCGCGCATTGGGCGCCTCGAAGATCCGCGAGCTGGTGAACTCGGGCTACGGCCGCGAGGACGTGCTGCCTTTCTGGGTGGGAGAACCCGACGAGCCCACCCCGGACTTCATCCGCCGTGCCGGCATTGCCTCGATCGAGGCGGGCGAGCTGTTCTACTCGCACAATCTGGGCATCCATTCGCTGCGCGAGGCGCTCGCCGCCTACGTTACGCGCCTGCACCGGCCGACGGCGTTCGAGGAGATCGCGGTCACCAGCGCCGGGGTGAACGCCTTGATGCTGGTGTCGCAGCTGCTGCTCGATCCGGGCGACCGGGTGGTGGAGGTGGTGCCGCTGTGGCCCAACCTGCAGGAGATTCCCAGGATCCTCGGCGCGAGCGTCGCCACCGTGGCGCTCGAGTTCTCGCCCGGGGGCTGGCGGCTCGATGCCGAGCGGCTGCTCGCGGCGCTCAAGCCAGGCACGCGTGCCCTGTACCTGAATTCCCCCAACAACCCCACCGGCTGGACCATCACGCGAGGGGCGCAGCAAACGATCCTCGAGCATTGCCGGCGCCACGGCATCTGGATTTTTGCCGACGACGCGTACGAGCGCCTGTATTACGAAGGCGAGGGCGTCGCGCCGTCCTTTCTCGACCTCGCCCAAGCGGGCGAGCGCGTGATCAGCACCAATACCTTTTCCAAGAGCTGGTTGATGACCGGCTGGCGCCTGGGCTGGGCGGTGGTGCCGGCCGCGCTCGAGGCGGACCTCGCCAAGCTGGTCGAGTACAACACTTCCTGTGCGCCGGTATTCGTGCAGCGCGCCGGGTTTGCGGCAGTGACGCAGGGCGAGCCGGTGATCGCGCATACGCTGGCGCGCTTTCGCAAGGCGCGCGATTTTCTGGTGAAGGAACTGCAGGCGACGCCCGGGGTGGAGGTGGCGATGCCCTCGGGAACCATGTACGCGTTCTTCCGCGTGCTAGGGGTAACCGACAGCCTCGCTTTCTGCAAGAAACTGGTCGCCGACTTCGGCCTGGGCCTCGCGCCGGGGGCGGCCTTCGGGCCCGAGGGCGAGGGCTACGTGCGCTGGTGCTTCGCGGCGGGCGAAGACAAGCTCGCCGAGGGTGTGGCGCGGTTGCGGCGTGCGTTGACGCATTGATTCTGTGCACGCGCCGCGGCGCGCTGCTCGCTACGCCCGTGCGCGCAGGCGCGAAGAGGTCATGGAGGGCGTGCCGGAGATGATCCCCGACATCCAGGTCGAAGCCACGTTTCCTGACGGCACGAAGGTCGTCACGGTGCACAATTCGATCCCATGAGCATGCGGCAGCAGAGCTTCCTCAGCCTCGGGCCCGCGGGATTCCACCGCGTGGCCTACACGGACTGGGGCGACGAGGACAACCCGCAAGTCGTCATGTGCGTGCACGGCCTGTCGCGCAACAGCCGGGATTTCGATTTCCTCGCCGATGCGCTGCAGAAGGACTACCGCGTGGTGTGCATGGACGTTGTCGGCCGCGGCGAGAGCGATTGGCTGGAGGACAGGTCGGGATACAGCTTCTCCACCTACCTCTCCGACGCGGCGGCGCTGGTGGCGCGCGTGACCACGCCGGTCAGCGCAGGGTTTTTGCGGGAGTCGCGCGCGCGGTGCCTCGATTGGATCGGCACCTCGATGGGCGGTCTGATCGGGATGTTGCTCGCGGCGAAGCGCGGTTCGCCGATCGGGCGCCTCGTGATGAACGACGTCGGCCCGTTCGTGCCGTGGAACGGGCTCGTGCGCCTGAAGGGCCACCTCGGGCGGCCGCGCGGCTTCGACTCGCTGCGCATGGCGGGAGAGTTCCTGCGCGAAGCGCTGGCCAGCGTCGGACCGCTGACGGAGCCGCAGTGGGAGCATCTCATCCGCCATAGCGTGCGGCGCCGCGAGGCCGACGGGCGCTGGACCCTGCGCTTCGATCCGGCGATCGGGCAGTGGAATATGCAGTCCGACCCGGAGCTGCCGATCGGGCCGACATTCCTGCGCGGCGTCGACCTGTGGACGGTGTGGAACGCGGTGAGCTGCCCGGTGCTGGTGCTGCGCGGCGCCGACTCCGAGGTGCTGCTCGCGGCCACGGTGGAGGAGATGCGCCGCAGGAAGCCCGACACGCAGAGCGCGGAGTTCGCGGGCGTGGGCCACGCGCCGGCGCTGTTCGACGACGCGCAAATCGACGCGGTGCGGGGCTTCTTGAAGCAACGGCGCAGCGCGCAGAGGAAGAAGAGGGTGAGTGGATGATCGAAATCAAAGCCAAGCTCAAGATTCCTCGCGCGGCCTACAAGCTCGAGGTGAAGGGCCAGCTCAAGCTGGCCTTCGACGCGCGCCAGAAAAGCCGCCTCAGGACCAAGCTCGTTTCCGGCGAGGAGGTAGCGCTCATGCTGCCGCGCGGCGAGATCCTGCGCGGCGGCGACCTGGTCACGGCGTCGGATGGTCGCGTGATCGAGGTGCTGGCCGAGCCTGAAAAGCTCTTGCACGTCGAGTGCAAGACGCCGGCGGATCTGGCGAAAGCCGCCTATCACCTCGGCAACCGCCACGTGCCGGTGCAAGTGGGCGAGGGATTCCTGCGCCTTTCGGCCGACCACGTGCTCGAAGAAATGCTGAAGAAGCTGGGCGCCAGGGTGAGCGAGGTCGAGGCGCCGTTCGAGCCGGAGGCGGGTGCGTACGCCGGCGGGCACCACCAGCACGACGAAATGGGGCATGGCGGGAAGATCCATGACCACCACGATCACGACCATGACCACGAGCATTGATCCTCGTCTCCTGCAGCTGGCGAGTCCCACGCTGCCGGTGGGCGCCTACAGCTATTCCGGGGGACTCGAAGCCGCGATCGAGGCCGGGCTGGTGACGGATGCCGCGAGCGCGCAGCGCTGGATCGGCGACGTGCTGGAACATTCGGTCGCGCGCATGGACGCGCCGCTGTTGTTGAAGATGATCGAGCAGCCCGATGCGCGCTGGAACGAGATGTTGCTCGCCAGCCGTGAGACGGCGGAATTCAGGGCCGA
>JANMSV010000109.1:0-2704 GCA_031389685.1 Betaproteobacteria bacterium | reverse complement strand
TCGGACATCGGCTGGGCGGTGGGGCACTCGTACATCATCTACGGGCCGCTGATCGCCGGCATGACCAGCATCCTCTACGAGGGTGTGCCGGTGCGCCCCGACGCGGGCGTGTGGTGGAAGATCGTGCAGGACCACAAGGTGGCGGTGATGTTTTCCGCGCCAACCGCGATCCGCGTGTTGAAGAAGCACGATCCGGCGTTCCTGAAGAAGTACGACCTGTCTTCCCTCAAGCACCTGTTCCTCGCCGGCGAGCCGCTGGACGAGCCCACGCACGCCTGGATCGCCAACGGCCTGGGCAAGCCGGTGATTGACCACTACTGGCAGACCGAGACCGGCTGGCCGGTGCTGACCTCCGTGCCCGGGATCGAGAACACGCCGATCAAGTTCGGCAGCCCGTCGTTTCCCGCCTACGGCTATGACCTGAAGCTGCTGCGCGAAGCAGACGCGAGCGAGGCGGGGGCGGACGAGAAGGCCGTGGTGGTGATCGAACCGCCGCTGCCGCCGGGCTGCATGACCACCATCTGGGGCGACGACGAGCGCTTCGTGAAGACCTATTTCTCGACGTTCACGAAAAAGCTCGTCTACACCACCTTCGACTGGGGCATCCGCGACAAGGAGGGCTACTACTTCATCCTCGGCAGGACGGATGACGTGATCAACGTCGCCGGCCACCGCCTGGGCACGCGCGAGATCGAGGAAGCGGTGAACATGCATCCCGACATCGCAGAATGCGCTGTCGTGGGCGTGGCCGACGCGCTGAAAGGCCAGTTGCCGATGGCCTTTGCCGTGGTGAAAGATCCGGCTAGCATCGCGACGCGCGAAGCGCGGCTTCGCCTGGAGGGGGAGATCATGAAAACGGTGGACCAGCAGCTGGGCGCCATCGGGCGTCCCGGGCGCGTGTTTTTCGTCACGCTCCTGCCCAAGACGCGCTCGGGCAAGGTGTTGCGCCGCTCGATCCAGGCACTCGCGGAAAAGCGCGACCCGGGCGACCTGACCACCATCGAGGACCCGGGCGCGCTCGAGCAGATCCGGCAGGCGCTGCAATGAAGCATCGTCCGGAATTGACGCTGGCCGACTGCGAGAAGATTTCCGCGGCGGGGTTCGCGGAGGCGCGGCGCAACAATTGGGTGGTCACGATCGCGATCCTCGACGACGGCGGTCACCTGCTGCACTTCGCGCGCATGGACGGCTCGACGCCGGCGAATGCGACGATCGCCGTGGAGAAAGGGCGCACCGCCGCCATGTCCCGGCGCAGCTCGGGCAGCTGGCAGGAGCGCATCGGGGAGCGCCCGGAGCTGATGAAGATGCCGGGCATCCTCCCGGTGCAGGGCGGGGTACCGATCATGGCCGAGGGAAGCTGCATCGGCGCCGTGGGCGTCTCGGGCGTGCAATCGCACGAGGACGAGAAAATCGCGCAGGCGGGGATCGACGCGCTGCTGAAGACTTAGGGCGCGGCGACGACCTTGTCGGCGATCAGCGCGTCGATGCGCGCGGGCGCGTAGCCAAGGCCGACAAGCAGTTCACGCGCGTTCTCCGATACTTTCGGCGGCTGGCGGCGCAACTCGAGGCGCTTGCCGTCGAGCTCGAGCGGCAGGCCCGGCACCTTGAAAGTCGTGCCGCGCGGGTCCTGCGTCTCGAGCATGCCGCCGGCGTTGAGATGCGGATCGTCGAACAGGTCGCGCGGGCGCGTGACGGGCGCGAACGGCAGGCCGATGGACTCCAGCTTTGACGACAATTCGTTCTTGTCGAAGCGGAGAAGTATTTCCTGTAATTTCGGCAACAGCCAGTCGCGCGCTTTCACGCGATCGCCGTTGCTGCGCAGGCGCTGGTCCGCAGCGAGTTCCGCAGCGCCGAACTCGCGGCAGAAAACCTCCCACTGCGTGTCGGTCACCACCCCTACGAACAGGCGGTCATGGTCTTTGGTGGGAAAGATGTCGTACACGCCCCAGGCGGGTTTCTTCACCGCCATGGGGGGCGGCTCCTCGCCGGTGATGGCGAGCTGCGCCATGTGCTGCGCAACCAGGAACGCCGTGTTTTCGAACAGCGCGCTGCGCACCAATTTCCCTTGGCCGGTCTTCTCGCGCTCGCGCAGCGCAGCGAGGATACCGATGGCGGCAAACATGCCGCCCATGATGTCGTTCACCGAGGAACCGACGCGCAACGGCCGGTCGGGGAGGCCGGTCATGTAGGCGAGGCCGCCCATCATCTGCACCACCTCGTCGAGCGCCGGGCGGTGCTCGTAAGGACCCGAGAGGAAGCCCTTCAGCGTGCAGTACACGAGGCGCGGATTGCGCTTCGACAGTTCTTTGTAGCCGAACCCCATCTTCTCCAGCGCGCCGGGGCGGAAGTTCTCCGTCATCGCGTCGGCGCTGTCGATCAGCTTGAGCGCGATCGCCTTGCCTTCAGGCTGTTTCAGGTCAAGGGCGATGCTCTTCTTGTTGCGGTTGAAGATGCTGTAGAAGCCGGCGCCGGCACCGGCCAGGCGCCGCGTATTGTCGCCTTCCAGCGGCTCGACCTTGATGACTTCGGCGCCGAGGTCGGCGAGCACCAGGCCGCAGCTGGGCCCCATCACCATGTGCACGAACTCGACGACGCGAACGCCTTCGAGGGGAAGACCGGTTTTCATGGGGCGCTCCGGGTACGTCGGGCGGGGTGCCGATGTTAAACCAACTCCCCGGTTGTCAGCAGGGCGGTTGTTGCCGAC
>JANMSV010000093.1:0-11989 GCA_031389685.1 Betaproteobacteria bacterium | reverse complement strand
CCGCGAAAGGCCTTGTGCAGCACCTCGGCCTTGAGGCTCGAAGCATCGTCGTGCACCACGTCGTCGGGCCGCAGCAGGATATCGGTGCGGCAGCCCTTGCCGCAGGCGTCGCAGCCGACCTGGCAGGCGCTGGGGATGTTGCCCTCGAGCATGCCGATCTCGATCTCGACCTGGCGCGAATTGAGCACCTTTGCCGGCAGGAATACGCCCTGGCCGACGAAGTCGGCGACGAAGCGGTTCGCGGGCTGGTGATACAGGTTGTAGGCGCTGTCCCATTGTTCGATGCGTCCCGCGCGCATCACGCCGATCTCGTCGGCCATGGCGAAGGCCACGTGCTGGTCGTGCGTCACCAGCACCGCGGTGGCGCCGCTCGCCTTGATGATTTCGCGCACCTCCAGCGACAGGCGCTCGCGCAGGCCCACGTCCAGATTGGAGAACGGCTCGTCCAGCAGCAGCAATTCCGGGCGCGGGGCGAGCGCGCGCGCCAGCGCCACGCGCTGCTGCTGGCCGCCGGAAAGCTCGTGCGGAAACTTGTCCAGCACGTCCGCCAGGCCCGTCAGTTCCGCCAGCTCGCGCGTGCGCGCTGCGCGCTGCGCGTTCGGCGCGCGGTGCAGGCCGAAGGCGATGTTCTTTTCCACCGGCAGGTGCGGGAACAGCGCGTAGTCCTGGAACACCATGCCGATGTGCCGGTGTTCCGGCGGCACCGTGTTCCCGGGGCCGGACACCAGCGCGCCGTTGAGCAGGATGCGGCCGGCGCGCACGGACTCGAAGCCGGCGATACAGCGCAGCACCGTCGTCTTGCCGCAACCGCTGGGGCCGAGCAGGCAGCCGATGTCGCCCTTAGGCAGGCTGAAGTCGAGCCCGCACACGACTTCGGCGCCGTTGTAGCCGTGGTGCAGCCCGTGCACTTCGAGGTGGTTCACGCCTCGATTATATAAAGTTTTCCGGAACAAGAATCGTTCTTGTTAGAATAACGAATGCTTTATCATCAAACAGTTAGGCGCGGCGCGGCGGCGCTCTCGGTCGGGATTGCCGCGTTCCTGGCTCTGCCGATCCTCTGGGTGGCCGGCAGCGTCCTGCTGCCGGCGGGCGACGCGTGGCGCCATATCGCGGGCACTGTCCTGGGCCTGTACGTCGCCAACACCGGCGTGCTGCTCGGCCTGGTCGGCGTCGGCGTCATCTCGATCGGCGTGCTCTCGGCATGGCTGGTCTCAAGCTACCGCTTTCCGGGCGCACGCCACCTCGAGTGGGCGCTGGTACTGCCGCTCGCGATGCCCGCCTACGTGATGGCCTATGCCTACACCGACTGGCTGCAATTCACCGGGCCCGTGCAAGGCGGCCTGCGCGCGCTTACCGGATGGCAGGCGCGCGAATACTGGTTCCCGGAGATCCGCTCGATCGGCGGCGCCGCCGCGGTGCTCTCGCTTGCGCTCTATCCCTATGTGTACCTGATCGCGCGCACGGCGTTCGGCGACATGTCGCGCAGCGCGCTCGAGGCGGGTCGCCTCGCCGGCCACTCGGCCTGGGCCGGCTTCTGGCGCATTGCGCTGCCGCTCGCGCGACCGGCGATTGCCGCCGGCACCGCGCTCGCGCTGATGGAGACGCTCGCCGATTTCGGTACCGTGTCCTACTTCGCGCTCGAGGTGTTCACCACCGGCATCTTCAAGGCCTGGTTGTCGATGGGCGACAGCGTCGCCGCCGCCCAATTGTCCAGCTGCCTGCTCGCCTTCGTCGTCGTCGTGCTGGCGCTGGAGCGCGCCGCGCGCGGCCGCGCCGCGTATCACGCCGCCGCGCCGGCCAAGCCCGTGCCGCCGCAGCGCCTGCGCGGCTGGCCTGCGGCGCTCGCCACCGCCGCCTGCCTGATGCCGGTGCTGCTCGGCTTCCTGATCCCGGGCGCGATCCTGCTGCAACTTGCGCTGGCGGATCCAGAGGCGCGCTGGGGCGCGCGTTTGCTCGGGTTGGTCGGCAACAGCTGCTCGATTGCCGGCGTCACCGCGATTGCCGGCGTGCTGCTGGCGATCACCATGGCCTACTCCGCCCGGCTGTCGAAAAGCCGCGTCGCCGCGACGGCCAGCCGCTTCGCCGCGCTCGGCTACGCAATGCCGGGGGCCGTGATCGCAATCGGCGTGCTGGTGCCGCTGGGCCGGCTGGACAACTGGCTCGCCGGGCTGATCGAGGACGCAACCGGCGCGCAGACCGGACTGTTGCTCACCGGCACCATCGCCGCACTGGTGTACGCCTGTCTGGTGCGCTTTCTCGCCGTGGCGCTGCAGACCACGGAGGCCGGGCTGGCCAGGATCACGCCGAGCATGGAGGACGCCGCCCGCAGCCTCGGCGCGACCCCGTCGCGCACCCTGTTGCGGGTGCACGCGCCGCTGCTGGCGCCCAGCCTTGCCACCGCGGGGCTGCTGGTGTTCGTGGACGTGATGAAGGAACTGCCCGCGACCTTCGCGCTGCGGCCCTTCAACTTCGACACGCTGGCCGTCGAGGCCTACCACCTGGCCAAGGACGAGCGCCTCGCCGAGGCCGCCGTCCCCTCGCTGGTGATCGTCGCCGTCGGCCTGGTGCCGCTGCTCGCGCTCTCGCGGCGCTACTTCCAGGCCACGCGGTCGTAGAGTTTTTGCGCTTCCGGCTGGTTGCGGCCCAGTACCGCGACGTTGACCGTGTCGTAACGGAAGGCGCCGAACTGCGAGAGCACCGGGTTGGCCACGCTCACGGAGGCCACGACGGGCCATTCGTTGTTGCCGTCGGCGAAGTAGCGTTGCGCGTCGTCGCCGGCGAGGTATTCGAGAAACCTGATCGCCGCTGCGCGGTGCGGCGCGTTTTTCATCACCCCTGCGCCGGAAATGTTGACGTGCGTGCCGCGGTCCGCCTGGTTGGGGAACACCACGCCGACTTGCTGCGCAATCGCGCGCTCGTCGGCCTTGGCCGAGCGCGCAAGGCGCGCGTAATAGTAGTGATTGACGATCGCCACGTCGCACTCGCCCGCGGCCACACCCTTGATCTGGTCCGTGTCCCCGCCTTTGGGCTCGTGCGCCATGTTGGCGCGCACCGCGCCCGCCCAGGCCTCGGCCTTCGCCTCGCCGAGGCGCTCGATCAGAGCGCCCATCAAAGACAGGTTATAGACGTTGCTGGAAGAGCGTACGCACAGGCGGCCGTGCCACTTCGCTTGCGCCAGTGATTCATAGGTCGGCACCTCTGCCGGCTTTACACGCGCCTTGTTGTAGGCGATGACGCGCGCGCGCATCGAAAATCCATACCACTGGCCACCCGGCTCGCGGAAATTCGGCGGGATGCGCGCTTCAAGCAGCGCGGATTTGACGGGCTGGAACAGGCCCAGCTGCTCGGCGCGCCACAGGCGGCCGGCATCCACGGTGACCAGCACGTCCGCGGGGCTGCGCGCGCCTTCGTTACGGATGCGTTCGATAAGCGCATCCTCGCCCGCCTCGATACGGGTGATCTTGATCCCGGTCTGCGTGGTGAAACCTGAATAGAGCGCCTCGTCGGACTGGTAATGTCGCGACGAGTAGAGGTTGAGGACCTGGTCCTGCGCCAGCGCGGGGCCGGCCAAGAGCAGGGCCGGGAGGAGGACGAGCGTTTTGAGAACAGGCATTTGGGTCTCAGATGGTAACGAGGGTCAAATGATAGTAACTCTCATGTAGAGAGTCAATACAAATGAGAATCGTTGCTAAAGAGCCTGCGGTTGGAGGCGGCGGGCGCCGTCGAAACGCTTCATCCAGTAACGGGCACTGATGGTCTCGACCTTCACCTGGGCGCCGGTCTTGGGTGCGTGCACGAAGCGACCGTCGCCGAGGTAAATCCCGACGTGGGAGAAAGGGCGGTTCAGGGTGTTGTAGAACACGAGGTCCCCGGCGCGCAGTTCCGCTAGACTCACGCGCACCCCGTATTCGCTCTGCGCGCGCGCGTTATGCGGCAGGCGGATCCCGTAGGCCTCGCGGAACACATGCGCCACCAAACCGCTGCAATCGAAGCCCGTTTCGGGCGTCCCGCCGCCGTAACGGTAGTCCAGGCCGAGCGCGAGCAGGGTCTGCAGCAGGGCCTCGGCGCGTTGTTCTCCGACCGGTCCCGTTTCCGCTTTCGGCATCCCCAAGGGCAAGGTGGAGCAGCCCATCGGAATTACCAAAGACAATAAATACAAATAGTTGAATCGCATACCTAAAGTTATATAGTCTAATATGGGCGTGAAAGCAACCACTTACGTTTGCCTCCCGATCGAGGTTCGACCCTGAGCGACGCCGCCGCGCGCGCGCTGGAGCGACTGTTCGCCGACGGTGGTCCGCTCGCCACGCAGATTCCCGGCTACCGGCTGCGCCCGCAGCAACTCGAGCTGGCGCAAACCATCCTCGAGGCCATCGAGCAGGCGGCGCCACTGGTGGCCGAGGCGGGCACCGGTACCGGGAAGACCCTGGCCTACCTGGCGCCGGCGCTGCTCGCGGGCGGCAAGGTCCTCGTGTCCACCGGGACCAAGACGCTGCAGGACCAGCTCTACGAGCGCGATTTGCCGGCGGTGCGCGCGGCGCTCGCCTCCGGCGCGGTGCGCGCGCTGCTCAAGGGGCGCGCCAACTATGTATGCCTGCACCGTCTGGAGCGCGCCACCGCGGAAGCGCGCCTCGGCAGCCGCGAGGAAGCGGCCCAGCTGCGGCGCATCGAGCGCTTCGCGGCGCTGAGCGCGAGCGGCGACCGCGCAGAGCTGACCGGCGTGCCCGACGACGCGCCGGTTTGGCAGCATGCCACCTCGACGCGCGAGAACTGCCTGGGCCAGGAATGCCCGCGCTACCAGGACTGCTTCGTGATGAAGGCGCGCCGCGGCGCGCTCGCCGCGGATGTGGTGGTGGTCAACCACCATCTTTTCTTCGCCGACGTGGTGCTGCGCGATGAAGGCGTGGCCGAGCTGCTGCCTTCCTGCAACACCATCATCTTTGACGAGGCGCACCAGCTGCCGGACACGGCGCGCCTGTTCTTCGGCGAGAGCGTCTCCACCGGCCGGCTGATCGAACTCGCGCGCGACGCGCAGCTCGAGCTGCGCGCGGCGGGCGGCGCGGCCCCGGACTTCGACGCCCTCGCCGGCCGCATGGACAAGGCGGCGCGCGACCTGCGCCTCGCCTTCGACGTCGAGAGTGCGCGCCTGTCCTGGGCGCAGGCCGCGACGCGGCCACAGTTCGGCGCCGCTCTCGCCGCGCTCGAGGCGCGCCTGTGCGCATTTGCCGCGGCACTCGACGCGCAGGCCGAGCGCTCGGAGGGCCTCGCCTCCTGCGCGCGGCGCGCACAGGAGGCGCGTGCGACGCTGGCACGCCTCGCCGCCGCCGAGGGTGCGCAGCAGGTGCGCTGGGTCGAAGTGTTCGGCCATGCGCTGCAGTTGCACCTCACGCCGCTCTCCAGCGCGGACCTTTTCCGCCGCCAGCTCGAGGAGCAGCCGCGCGCCTGGATCTTCACTTCGGCAACACTGTCGGTGGGCGAGGATTTTTCGCACTTCAAGGGCGAGCTGGGCCTGGGCGAGGCGGCGGCGCGCAGTTGGCCGAGCCCCTTCGATTTCGCGCGCCAGGCGCTCCTGTACGTCCCGCGCGACATGCCCGCCGACCCGAACGATCCGGCGTTCACCGAAGCCGTGGTGAATGCGGCCTTGCCGGTGCTGGAGGCGAGCCGCGGGCGCGCGTTCATGCTGTTCTCGACGCTGCGCGCCTTGCGCCGCGCGCACGAACTGCTGCGCGATCGCACCGACTTTCCGCTCCTCGTGCAGGGTACCGGCTCGCGCAGCGAGCTGCTGTCGAGGTTCCGCGCGCTGGGCAACGCGGTGCTGCTGGGCAGCGCCTCGTTCCGGGAGGGCGTGGATGTGCGCGGCGAGGCGCTCTCGGTCGTGATCATCGACAAACTGCCCTTTGCGCCGCCCGATGATCCGGTGCTCGCGGCGCGCATCGAGGCGTTAAAGGCGCGCGGCGGCAACCCGTTCACCGAGTTCCAGCTGCCGCAGGCCATCCTGCAGCTCAAGCAGGGCGCGGGCCGGCTGATCCGCGACCAGACCGATCGCGGCGTGCTGATGCTGTGCGATCCGCGCCTGTACAGCAGGCCCTATGGGCGGCTGGTGCGCGCCAGCCTGCCGCCGATGAAACCGACCCGCGAACTCGCCGAGGTGCGCGAGTTCTTCGCTAGAATCGGCGCATGAAAATACTCATCACCGGCGGCGGCGGATTCCTCGGCTCCAGGCTCACACAGGCCTTGCTCGCGCGCGGCAAGCTCGGCGGGCAGGCGATCGGCGGCATCACCCTCCTGGACGGCGCCTTTCCGCCCGCGCTGCCGCAGGACGCGCGCCTCAAAGCGGTGCAGGGCGATGTTTCGGATCCCAAAGTGATCGCGAGCGTGTGCACCCCGGACACCGCGGCGGTGTTTCATCTTGCCGCGGTGGTGAGCGGGGCGGCGGAAGCCGATTTCGACCTTGGCATGCGCGTCAACCTGGAGGGCACCCGGCTGCTGCTGGAGCAGATGCGCAAGTGCACGCGGCCGCCCAGGCTCGTATTCACCAGTTCCGTCGCGGCGTTCGGCGGGAGCCTCCCGCCGGTGCTGGACGATGCCACCATCGCCAACCCGCAGACCTCCTACGGCACGCAGAAGGTGATCGGCGAATACCTGGTGAGCGACCTGTCGCGCAAGGGTTACATCGACGGGCGCTCGCTGCGCCTGCCGACCATCGTGGTGCGCGCGGGCAAGCCGAACGCGGCCGCCTCGTCGTTTGCGAGCGGCATCATCCGCGAGCCCCTCAATGGCGCGGCATCCGAATGCCCCGTGGCGCCGGAGACCGGCGTCTGGCTGCTCTCGCCGCGGCGCGTGGTCGACGCCTTCCTCCACGCCTGGGAGCTGGCGCCCGAGGCCTGGGGCACGCAGCGCTGGCTGAACCTGCCGGGCATCACGGCGAGCGTGGCGCAGATGGTCGAGGCGCTGAAGAAAGTCGCCGGCGACGGGGTGGCCAAGCGCGTGGTCTACAAGGCCGATGCGCGCATCCAGTCGATCGTGAAAACCTGGCCGGTGAACTTTCGCACGCCACGCGCGCTGGCGCTGGGCTTCAAGCCTGACGCCGACGTGGAAGCGGTGATCCGCGATTACATCGCGGACGAGAAAATCAAGCCCGCCTGAGGCTTCACCAGTCAGGATCCCAGATGCGCCACCAGGCCACGTGGCGCTTCACCGGACCCTTGAAGTAGGGGCTGTCCGGGAAGTTCTTGCGCATCACCCGCTCGGCGTCGGCGCGCAGGTCGGCGAGGCCCAGCGCGCCGTAGGCCTGCATCATGAGGAACACCGCTTCCTCGGTGGCCGGCGCCTGGGGGAAGTTGGCCACCGCCTGCTGCGCGCGGTTGGCCGCGGCCAGATAGGCGCCGCGCTTCATGTAGTAACGCGCCACGTGGACCTCGTGCCGCGCCAGCGCGTTCACCAGGTAGCGCATGCGCGCGGCGGAATCCGCCGCGTATTTCGATTCTGGAAAGCGCGTCACCACCTCGCGGAACGCGGCGAAGGCTTCGCGCGCCGCCTTGGGGTCGCGCTCGGCCATGTCTGGATCGGCGAGGAACGAGAACAGCCCGTCGTCCTCGGTGAAATTGACCAGGCCCTTGAGGTAGTAGGCGTAGTCCACGCTGTCGTGATTGGGATAGAGCTTGATGAAGCGCTCGGTCGCCGCGATCGCCAACGCGCGCTCGCTGTCCTTCCAGTGCGCGTAGGCGATTTCGAGTTGCGCCTGCTGCGCGTAGCGGCCGTAGGGGTAGCGCGCCTCGAGCTTTTGCAGGTACTTGATCGCCTTGGGCCAGTCGCGCTCGCCCATTGCGTCGCGCGCCTCGCCGTACAGGCGCTGCGCCGACCAGCCCGCGGTCTCGTCGGGCGCCTCGGAGGTCGTGCCGCAGCCGGCCAGGATCAGGGCGGCGGTGGCGAGAGCAAGTACACTGGAGCGCATGGGCGCGAATTATAGCGACGACGACAACCAGGACTGGGACGAGTCTTTCGTCGCGCCGATGAGCGCCGAGGTGCCGCGCGAGTTCGGCGGCATGCGCCTGGACCTCGCGCTGGCACGCATGTTCCCGCAGTACTCGCGCAACCGCCTGCAGGTCTGGCTCGCTGCCGGGCACATCCGCGTGGAGGGCGCGCGCGCCGAGGCGCGCCTCGCGGTGCGCGGCGGGGAGCGGGTCGAACTCGCGCCGCCTGCGGCGCCGGACGCCGCGCCGCGGGCACAGCGCATGCCGCTCGCCGTGGTGTACGAAGACGCTGACCTGGTGGTGATCGACAAGCCGGCGGGCCTGGTGGTGCATCCGGGCGCGGGCGTGCCCGATGGTACCTTGATGAACGGACTGCTCGCGCATTTCCCGGCCCTCTCGGGCGTGCCGCGCGCGGGCATCGTGCACCGCCTGGACAAGGACACCAGCGGCCTGCTGGTGGTGGCGAAGACCGTGGAGGCGCAAGTGAGCCTGGTGCGCCAGCTGGAGAGCCGCAGCATGCGCCGTGTGTACCTCGCGGTGGTGCAGGGCGATCCGCCCACCAGCGGCGTGATCGACGCGCCGGTGGGCCGCGATACGCGCGCACGCACGCGCATGGCGGTCACGCGGCGCGGCAAGGAAGCCGTGACGCGCTACCGCGTGTTGGAGCGCTACGGCCACGCGGCGCTGGTCGAATGCCGGCTGGAAAGCGGGCGCACGCACCAGATTCGCGTGCACTTCCAGCACATTCGCCACCCGCTGGTGGGCGAGGGCACGTACCAGCGCGGTACGCGCCACGGCATCGCGTTCGGGCGCCAGGCGCTGCACGCAGTCGAGCTTGCACTCCTGCATCCGCGCACCGGCAAGACCATGACCTGGCAAGCGGAGCCGCCGGCCGATTTCCAGCGCCTGCTGAAGAGCCTGCGCCGATGATCGTGCCCGACTGGCCGGCACCGGCGCGCGTGCGCGCGCTGGTGAGCACGCGCGGCGAAGGCGACCCGCCGTTGCCGGGGGCGCCAGTCTGGCTCCGGCAGGTGCATGGCACGCAGGTCGTGGATGCCGGGCAAACGCCCGGCGAAGTGCAGGCCGACGCATCGTTTGCCAACGTGCCGGGCGTGGTGTGCGCGGTGAAGGCCGCCGATTGCATGCCGGTGCTGCTGGCCGACGACGCGGGCAGCGCGGTCGGGGCCGCGCATGCCGGCTGGCGCGGACTGTGCAACGGCATCATCGAAGCAACCGTGGATGCCATGCGGGTCCCGCCGCGCACGCTGATGGCTTGGCTCGGGCCGGCGATCGGGCCAATGGCCTACGAGGTGGGCGAGGAAGTGCATGCCGCGTATCTCGCGCGCGACGCGCGGGCCGCAGCGGCCTTCGCGCGCAACCGGCCCGGCCACTGGCTGCTTGACCTTTACATGGTGGCGCGCCAGCGGCTCGCGGCGCGCGGCGTGACGCGCGTCTATGGCGGCGAGTTCTGCACCTATTCGGACCCGCAACGCTTTCCTTCCTACCGCCGCGACGGCACGCGTGAGCGCATCGCTGCCTTCGTCTGGTTGGAATCGCGCTCCCGATGACCCTGACCTGGATCGTCCTGGCGAGCCTCGCCGGCGGGCTGCTGTCCGTGTGCGCAGCCGCCTTCGCGCTGATTCTGCGCGCCTCCTGGGTGCCGATGCTGGTGTCCTTCGCCATCGGCACGCTGCTCGGCGCGGCCTTTCTGGAGGTGATCCCGCAAGCCTTCGAGGCGGGCGACGCGCACCAGGCGGCGAGCGCGATCCTCGGCGGCATCCTCGGTTTTTTCCTGCTGGAGAAACTCCTGCTGTGGCGCCATTCGCACGATCACGAGGCCGGCACCGAACCCAGCCACCACCACGAGCACGTGCGCGCCGGGATCCTGATCGTGGTCGGCGACACGGTGCACAATTTCGTCGACGGCATCCTGATCGCCGCCGCGTTCCTGCAGAGCCCCGAACTGGGCCTGATCACCGCCATCGCCATCGTGGCGCACGAGATTCCGCAGGAAGTGGGCGACTTCATGGTGCTGCTGCACTCGGGCTATTCGCGCGCCAAGGCCTTCGCCATGAATCTCCTGTCCTCGGCCGGCACGCTGGTGGGCGGCGTGCTGGGCTACTTCACGCTGTCGGGATACGAGGACTGGGAGCCGACCCTGCTCGGCATCGTCGCGGCGAGCATGATCTACGTCGCGGTGGCCGACCTGATCCCGGGCCTGCACAAGCGGCCGGAACTGCGCGCCACTGCGGCGCAGGCCGTGCTGATCGCACTGGGCGTCGGGGTCATCGCGCTGGTCAGGGTATTGGTCAGCAACGGCCATTGACGCCCCGGCGGGGCGCGATTGACCGGTCAGTTTGTGCGGCGCAAAATACCCCGGCTTGAATTCCCCACCGTCCCCTGAGGCCTGCCTCGCATCCATCGCGCACGCTGGCAACGACATGGCGAAAAACTGGCTGCGCATGGTGGCCGGCGCGCCGGGCCAGCCGCACCCGGTGGACTACCTCGCGCGCCTGAGCCGCGATTCGTCGCGCGTTGGCACGCTGCAGGCCGGGTACCTGGACAAGCAGCGCCAGTTGTGGAACGCGCTCGCCCTGGGGAAAACCCCCGGGCCGCAAACGCGCCCGCCTGCCGGCGACCGGCGCTTTGCCGCGAAGGAATGGGGCGATAATGCCTACTACAGCTACCTGAAGCAGTCCTATCTGCTGGCCGGCGAATTCCTCGCGCAACTGGTGGAGGGCGCCGAACTCGAGGGACAGGCCAAGGAGCGACTGCGTTTTGCCGTGCAGCAATGGGTTGACGCGATGAGCCCGGCAAATTTCGCGGCCACCAATCCCGAGGTCCTGCGCGCGATGCAGGAAACGGGCGGGGAGAGCCTGGCGCGCGGTCTCGCCCGGCTGCTCGCCGACACGGGCAAGGGCCGCATCAGCCAGACGGACGAGAGCGCCTTCGAAGTTGGGCGCAACCTCGCCGTCACGCCGGGCAGCGTGGTGCTGGAAAACGAGCTGATGCAACTGATCCAGTACGCCCCTGCCACCGCCCAGGTGGCGCAGCGCCCGCTGGTGATGGTCCCGCCCTGCATCAACAAGTACTACATCCTCGACCTGCAGCCGGAGAACTCCTTCGTGCGCTATGCGGTCGAGCAGGGACATACGGTGTTCATGGTGTCCTGGCGCAATGTCGGGCCGCAGCAGGGAGCGCACACCTGGGACGACTACCTCGAGATGGGCGTGCTCACGGCCTTGCGCGTCGCGCGCGACATCACGGGCAGCGATCGCGTCAACGCCCTGGGTTTTTGCGTCGGTGGCACGCTGCTCGGCGCGGCGCTCGCGGTGCTGGCGGCGGGCGACGAAGACCTGGTGGAAAGCGCCACCTACCTGGCCACCATGCTGGATTTTTCCGAGCCCGGCCAGATCGGCCTGTTCGTGGACGAGGCCAGCGTGCGCCAGCGCGAGGCGACGCTGGGGCGCGGCGGCATCCTGCCCGCCGTGGAACTGGCGACGGTCTTTTCCAGCCTGCGCGCCAACGACCTGATCTGGCCCTACGTGGTGAACAACTACCTGAAGGGCGGCACGCCCGCGGCCTTCGACCTGCTGTACTGGAATGCGGACGGCACCAACCTGCCGGGGCCGATGTACTGCAGCTACCTGCGCACTACCTATCTCGAGAACAGGCTGCGCGAGCCCGGCGCGACGACCAGCCTCGGCGTGCCCGTGGACCTGGGCAAGGTGGACCGGCCGAGCTTCATCATGGCGACGCGCGAGGATCACATCGTGCCCTGGCGCTCTGCCTACCGTTCGCTCGGCCTGCTTGGCGGGGAAAAGACCTTCGTGCTCGGGGCCAGCGGCCATGTTGCCGGCGTGATCAACCCGGCGGGGAAGAACCGCCGCAGCTATTGGGCGGGCGCAAGTCATGCGCAGGATCCGGACGCCTGGCTGCAAGGCGCAGCCGAGCACCCGGGGAGCTGGTGGCCGCAATGGGCCGGCTGGCTCGCGCAGTACGGCGGCGGCAAGTGC
>JANMSV010000238.1:0-3471 GCA_031389685.1 Betaproteobacteria bacterium | reverse complement strand
ACCAGCCCTGCGTGCTGCTGATCGACGAGGTGGACAAGGCGGACATCGAGTTCCCGAACGACCTGCTGCGCGAGCTCGACCGCATGGAGTTCTACGTCTACGAGACGCGCGAGCTGGTGCAGGCGAAGCAGCGGCCGATCGTATTCATCACCTCGAACAACGAGAAGGAGCTGCCCGACGCCTTCCTGCGCCGGTGCTTTTTCCACTACATCCGCTTCCCCGACAAGGAGACGATGGAAAAAATCGTCGCCGTGCACTTCCCCAAGCTGAAGAAGGCGCTGCTGCGCGAGGCGATGGAGGTGTTTTTCGAGCTGCGCGAGGTGCCGGGCCTGAAGAAAAAGCCCTCCACCTCGGAGCTGCTCGACTGGCTGAAGCTGCTGCTGGCGGAGGACATTTCGCCCGAGGCGCTGCGCTCCAATGACCGCAAGACCATCATCCCGCCGCTGCACGGCGCGCTGCTCAAGAACGAGCAGGACGTGCACCTGTTCGAGCGGCTGGTGTTCATGACGCGCGCCAAGGGAAACTGAGGGAAACCGAGGCCACCCGGGCGCGGCGCCTAGGCGCCTTCGATCACCCGCTCCGCCTCGGCGAGCATCGCCTCCACGATTGCGCCGAGGCCGGAAAACCGCTCCGCATAGACCCGGCGCACGCACGCCTGCAGGCGCTTGATTTCGTCCTGCCGCAGCGCGCCCAGGATGCCCGGGATCTGCGCCACCGCGTCGTGGTGCACGCGCAACGCGATCGAGTCCCAGTCGATCAGCCGGTCGAACGGCGGCACCCAGCCGTCGGACAGGATCACCGGGATCGAACCGCGCGCCATCACCTCCAGCAACCGGTAGGAAAACAGCGCGTCGCCGCGCGGCACGAAGGAAAACAGCGAGCGGTCGAGCAGTTCCTCGTAGGCGCGGTCGGTGGTCCCGCGCTCGGCGTCGATGCGCCCCGTGTGCTGCCGCGGATCGACCAGGCGCACCACGAACCCCGGCTCGCCCGACAGCGCCGCAAGCGCCTGGCGCACCGGGTGCGATGGCGCGCCCTGGAACGAGGCGAGGATGTCGCGCTCCGGCCCCCCTTGCGGCGCCGGCTGCACCATCGGCAGTGCCGGCATGCTGATGGTGCGCGGATTCAGCGCGCGCTCGAATCCGGCCAGCGATCCGTCGGCGACCAGCACATTGGCGTAGGCGCGGAACACATTCGGCAGGCGCACGAAGGGGTGCATGCTCACCACCAGCACCGCCTGCTCCGGATGCGCGGCCGCATAGGCGCCGATCTCGTTCAGGTACCGCATGAACGCGCCGCCCTCGGACAGGTCGTGCCCGCTGCCGCGTACGTAGGCGCTCTCGCGGTTGCCGTAGCGCGGCCAGTTGGTTTCCTCGGCGGTGTCTTCCGCCGGGATCACGAGCCGGGCCCCGGCGCCGCGGAAGCGGCGGTCGCGGCGGATCGCGTCGCAGAGCCGGTCATAGTAAACCGTCCGCGGCGCCTCGGGGTCCTCGAGGACCAGGCCTACCGTCAACAAGGGGAAAATGCCTCCTGGGTGATTCTTACGTAAGATTAGCGCAATGCTCATCGATTTCTTCCTCAAACTGAAGAGCCACAAGCTCCCGGTCTCCATCAAGGAGTACCTGACGCTGCTGGAGGCCATGGACAAGGGCGTGATCGGGCCGTCGGTGGACGACTTTTATTACCTCTCGCGCATCGCGCTGGTGAAGGACGAAGCGAATTTCGACAAGTTCGACCGCGCCTTCTCCGAGTTCTGGCAGGGCGTGGAAACCATCCCGGGCATCGATGCGCAGGTCCCGCTGGAGTGGCTGCTCAAGCAGGTGGAGCTGACGCTGAGCGAAGAAGAAAAAAAACAGATCCAGGCGCTCGGCGGCTGGGACAAGCTGATGCAGACGCTCAAGCAGCGCCTGGAGGAGCAAAAGGGCCGCCACCAGGGCGGCTCGAAATGGATCGGCACCGGCGGCACCTCGCCCTTCGGCGCCTACGGCTACAACCCCGAGGGCATCCGCATCGGCCAGGACCAGGGCCGCACTCGCAGCGCAGTAAAGGTCTGGGACCAGCGCGAGTACCAGAACCTGGACGACTCGGTGGAGCTCGGCACCCGGAACATCAAAGTCGCGTTGCGGCGGCTGCGGCGCTTCGCCCGGGAAGGCGCGCCGGAAGAGTTCGATCTGGACACCACGATCAACCAGACCGCGCGCAAGGCCTACCTCGACATCCACATGCGGCCGGAGCGCCACAACACGGTGAAGGTGCTGATGCTGATGGACATCGGCGGCACCATGGACGACCACGTGAAGCTCGCCGGGGAACTGTTTTCCGCCGCGAAGACCGAGTTCAAGCGCCTGGAGTTCTTCTATTTCCACAATTGCCTGTACGACTTCGTGTGGAAGGACAACCGGCGCCGGCATGCCGAGCGCACGCGCACCTGGGACCTGCTGCACAAGTACGGGCACGACTACAAGGTGATCTTCGTCGGCGACGCCACCATGAGCCCCTACGAGATCCTGCAGCCCGGGGGCTCGATCGAGTATTTCAACGAGGAGCCGGGCGCGGTGTGGGTGAAGCGCGTGGCCGAGGTGTACTCCAAGTGCGTCTGGCTCAACCCCGAGCCCGAGGAGATCTGGGGCTACCGCCAGTCCATCCAGGTCATGAAGGAGCTGATGAACGGCCGCATGTACCCGACCACGCTCGCGGGCCTGGAGCGCGCGATGCGCGTGCTGTCGAAGTAAGGTGGGCACGCGCCTCAGCCAGCTGGTGCTCAACCTGCGGCGCAACCTGCCGCCCGATCCCTCGCGCAGCTCGCGCCTGGAGCGCATGCTGCGGCGATTTGCGCGCCTTGCCGGGTGGCTGCGGTGCGACCTCAACCTCCTCGCCGCCCTCTATGGCACGGACAAGTACGGCGAGCACGACTACACGCCGGTGTACCAGGAACTGATGCGCCCCTGGCGCGGCAAGCCGGTGCGCATGCTGGAAATCGGCGTTGGCGGCTACGCGGGCGCGCTGGGCGGGGAGTCGCTGCGCATGTGGGAGAGCTACTTCCGGCGCGGGCGCATCACCGGCATCGACCTGTACGACAAGACCGCGCTCTCGGGCGGCCGCGTGCGGGTGTTCCAGTGTTCGCAGGTCGATGCGCCAAAGCTCACCGCGCTGGCACAGGAACTCGGGCCGTTCGACTTCATCCTCGACGACGGCAGCCACCTGAACGCGCATCAGATCGAGACCTTCGGCATCCTCTGGCCGCTGCTGAAGGATGGCGGCACCTACATCGTCGAGGACGTGCAGACCTCCTACTGGCCGGCCTACGGCGGCGGCCCGGTGGGCACGCCGGGCTACGCGCAGTCCTGCATGCGCTGGTTCAAGGACTACGCCGACAGCGTCAACCTGCCCGAATTTCTCGAGCCTGCACCGGGCACGCTCGACCTCGGCCTCGCGAGCATCGCCTTCCACCACAATCTGATCGTGCTGCGCAAG
>JANMSV010000188.1:0-4675 GCA_031389685.1 Betaproteobacteria bacterium | reverse complement strand
TGTCCGAGCACCTGTGCTGGGGCGCGGCCGCGGGCCTCCATTACAACGACCTGCTGCCCCTGCCCCATACCGAGGAGGCGCTCGCGCTGGTCGCCCGCCGCGTAGGACAGTTACAGGATCTCCTCGGGCGGCGCATCCTGGTGGAGAACATCTCGGTTTATCTGGAACCCGGCCCGAGCGAGATGAGCGAGGGCGAGTTCCTCGCCGCGCTCGCGCGGCGCAGTGGCTGCGGACTGCTGCTGGATGTCAACAACCTGTACGTGAACCAGGTGAACCTGGGGCGCGACGCACTCGCGCAGATGCGCGCACTCGACCCGGAGAGCGTAGAGGAGATCCACCTCGCCGGGTTCTTCGAAGGCGAACACTGCCTGATCGACACTCACGGCGCGACCGTCGCCGATCCCGTGTGGCGGCTGTACGAGGCGGCGTTGGAGCGCTTCGGCCCCGTGCCGACGCTGATCGAATGGGACACCGACGTACCGGCGCTCGAGGTGCTGCTGGCGGAAGCCGCCAAGGCGCAGACGCGCATGGATTCCCTGCATGCCATCGCTGCTTGAGCTGCAACGGGATTTCGGCGCCGCGCTGCTCGGCGCAGCGCCTGTTTCGCCGCGCCTGGCGGTGTATCGCGCCAACGTGTTCGGCAACTGGAACGCGGCGCTCGCCGGCGCTTATCCCATCGTGCGCAAGATCGTCGGCGCGGAATTCTTCGACGCGATGGCGCGCAACTATGCGCGCGCCCACCCGTCGGCCAGCGGTGACCTGCACGAGTACGGCGCGCAGTTAGCGCGCTTCGTCCAGGACTACGCGCAGACGCAGGATCTACCCTACCTTCCGGATGTCGCGCACATGGAGTGGCTCACGCATCGCGCCCACTACGCGGCGGATGCCAGTCCTTTCGATTTTTCGCGCCCCACGGAGCTGCGGCTGGCGCCGGCCTGCGCGCTGCTCGAGTCCTCCTGGCCGCTCGCGCGCTTGTGGGAAGCGCATCAGGACGGCAGCGAGAACACCGCGGTGGATCTGGGCGCCGGGCCCGATCGCATCTTGCTTCACCGCCCGGCCTGGCGCGTCGAAGTCTGTTCGTTGCGTCCCGGCGACTACCGTTTCCTCGAACGCCTGCAGGCGGGCGAGGCGCTCGGCCCGGCGCTCGAGGCCGCTGTGGCCGCGGATGGCGCATTCGTCGCGCGCGTCGCGCTGGCGACGTGGGTGCAAACAGGAGTGATCGCCCAATGAAAAACATCGCTCCCCTGATCGAGCGCGCCATCGGCTGGCTGCAAACCGCGGGCCACGGCCTGGATCTCGCCATCCGTCTCTACATCACGGATGTGTTCTTCCGCTCCGGCCTGCTGAAAATCGGCAACTGGGACGGCACCCTGTACCTGTTCGCGAACGAGTACCGCGTGCCGCTGCTGTCGCCCGAGCTCGCGGCCTGGGTGGGCACCTTCGGCGAGTTGTTCTTTGCGCCGCTGCTCGCGCTCGGGCTCGCAGCGCGCTTTGCCGCGCTGTCGCTTTCCGTGGTCAACGTGATGGCCGTGATTTCCTTCTGGCACGTATTGGGCGGGAATGAAGCCGCGCTGATGTCGCACTTTTATTGGGGTTTGCTTCTTCTAGTGACTGTTTTCCATGGCCCGGGAATGTTGTCCCTGGACCACTGGATCCGCACACGATGGTTCGCGCCGCAACCACGCTGATCCTCGCGCTGGCGCTCGCCGCGCCCTGCGCAGCTGCGCCGCTCGCCGAGGCGGATGCGCGCCGCGCGCTGGAAGCGCTGCTGCCTGGCGCCGAGCCCGCGGTGCGCGAAACCGCGCTGCGCGACATTGCCCGGGCGCAGGACCGGCGCTTCATCGCGCCCCTGGTGGACGGGATGCGCTTCATGCGCGGGCGTGACGAGCTGCTGCGGGTCGGCGAGACGCTGCAGCGTCTCGCCGGGTTGCAGGCGCCGGCGCTCGACTGGACCGACATGGTGGTGTGGGTCGGGCAGCACCCGGAATCGGGCACGCCGCCCGGTTACCTCGGATGGAAAGGCCGCCTGCACGCGCCGATCGATCCGCGCCTCGGAGCTTTCCTGCAGGACGGCATGCAGGCGACGATGCGCGTCGAGGAAGTGCAATGGGGCGGCGTGCGCGTGGACGGAATTCCCGCGCTGGTCAATCCACGCACCACCGGCGTCGCCGACGCGCGCTGGCTGGAGGACGGCGACGCCGTGTTCGGCGTGAGCCTCGGCGGCGAAGCACGCGCCTATCCCTTGCGCATCCTCGACTGGCACGAGATGGCGAACGACGTGGTGGGCGGCGTGCCGGTGGCCCTTGCCTACTGCACGCTGTGCGGCTCGGGCGTGCTGTTCGATGCGCGCGCGGGCGGCCGGCGCTTCGAATTCGGTTCCTCGGGCTTGCTGTTTCGCTCCAACAAGCTGATGTACGACCGCCAGACGAACACCTTGTGGAACCACCTCTCGGGCGAGCCGGTGATCGGGCCGCTCGCCGGCAGCGGGACGCGTTTGCAGCGCCTGCCAGTGGTGGTGACTTCCTGGGGCGAATGGCGCCGGCAGCATCCGCACACGAAAGTGCTCGCGCTGGACACCGGCCATCAGCGGCCCTACAACGCCGGCGCCGCCTACGGCGCGTACTTTGCCTCCTCCGGCACCATGTTCCCGGTGTGGCAGAAAAGCCGCGCGCTGCACGAGAAGGCGCGCGTGTTCACGCTGGTAATTGAGGGACGCGCCAAGGCCTACGCGCTGGAAGCGCTGAACCGCGCGGGGGGCGTGCTGAACGACGAGTTCGCCGGGCGCGCGCTCGTCGTGCAGTACCGCGACGCGGTAGGGCGCATGGCGCTGCCCGCCGACTGGGGCGCGGGATTCGCCAACGACCTCACCATCGACGCCGCGCGCGCCGCGATCCGGGCCCACCCCCGGGTGCTGCGCCAGTTGACCGCCGAGATGCTGCTGGCCATGCCCACCGCGACGCGGCTCACCCTGCTGGAGGAATTTACGCTCGACGACCGCAGCGGCCCGATCACGCCCGAGTTCAGCATCGACGCCGAATTGCGCAACGAAGTCGCGAGCCGCGGACTGATCGGGGAGACGCGCGCCTACGCGCGCGGCGCGCAGCGCTTCAAAGGGCAGACACGCGACGCGCTGCTGGACGAGCGGGGCAGAGCGTGGAAAGTCACCGAAGAGGCGCTCATCGGCCCGGGCGGAGCGCGCCTGGCGCGCCTGCCGGGCGAACTCGCCTACTGGTTCGGCTGGTTCGCGTTCTTCCCGACCACCGAGATCTACGGCGCCGAGGCGCGCTGAGTCAACGCGTCAGCGCGGTAGCGCCACGCTCATCGCCTTGCCGCCGTAGCCCCGGGGCCTGGTCGAGGAGAAGCGCGGCGAGAACCAGGGCCCTCACGTTCAGGCTTCGCCGCGCGCCGGGTAGTCCTTGCTGACGGCGAAATCGATCGCCGCGGAAATCTCGGGAAAGTGCGGGCGGGCGAAAGGCATGGTGGAGATGCTCGCCCAGTACAGCGTCTGGTCTGGCTTCACCAGGAACAGGCCCGGCTCGGCGAACAGCGCCGGCTCTTCGATGCCGGCGGAGGTCTTGCCCTTGCTGGTGGAAACGTACAGGCCCCACTCGCGCGATTTTTCCACCGGCACGCCGTAACCGATGGTGAGATTCGGGATGCCCCAGCTGTCTTTGGTCTGCTGCGCGCGCTCCTCGGTGTCGTTGCTGGTGATCACGGTGGACACGCCGCGCTTGTCGAACTCGCCGATCATGCCGTTCAGCTCGCTGGTGTATTTGCGGCAGATCGGGCAATGCAGGCCGCGATAGAACACCACCATCGTGAAGTTCTTCGGTTTTTGCGCGGCGAGCGACCAGAGGCCGCCGCCGAGGGTGTCGAATTCGAGGCTGGGTACGGGTTTGCGGGGCATGAGGCGCATGGCAAATCTCCTTTAGTGGTCCAGGCAAGCTTCGGATTATTTGCCGAACACGGTGCTCCAGTCCACGCGCCCTTCGGGCGTGCGCTCGATCGCCTGCGCCACCATGGCGATGTGTCCCTGCTCCTCGGCGGCCATTTCCTGGGCCAAGGCGCGTAGCGCCGGGTCGGTTGCGGTGGCGCGCACGTCGGCGAAGAACTGCTGCGCGCGCCGCTCGGCGTCCAGGGCGATGGCGAGCGCCTGGCGCGGGGTGAGCAGGCGAAACACCAGCTCGCGTGCCGCGGTTTCCGGCGCGCCCGCGTCGAGCCAGGCGTACTCGCCGGGACCGATCTTCGGCACTTCGAGGCCCGCGGTCCTCGCCTCCAGCGTGTCGAGGTGCTCGGCCTCGAATACGGCAAGCTGGCGGAACAGTGCCGCCACGTTCTCGTCACCCAGGTCCGACATGCGCTGCGCGAATTCGGCATAGCGCTCGGCCGCTTCGCGCTCGATGGCGATGGCGTGGGCGTAGAGTTCGGTCGGGGTGCGGATCGGGGCGGCGGGGCTCACGACGACGCTCCTTGCGGGAAGTCGACGCCTAAGCTGTACTCCTTGCCGCGACTCGCGGCTTGACGCAAGTCAAACCGCTCAGAAACCTTCCAGCACCAGCTTGCCGATCGTGTGTCCCTGCTCGATGCGCTGGTGCGCCTGCCGCAGGTTGGCGGCGCAGATCCGGCCCAGGTTCTCCCTGAACGTGGTCACCAGCGCACCGGACTCCAGCAGGCC
>JANMSV010000173.1:0-3068 GCA_031389685.1 Betaproteobacteria bacterium | reverse complement strand
ATCGGCCGCGGCGGCGCCACGGTGATGGCGCAGATGACGGTTGCCGTGGCGCTGGAGGACGGCGGGCTCGACCATCCCGAGCACCACTATGCCGACACGATTGCCGCGGGCCGCGGGCTGTGCGACCCCGCGATCGCGCGCCTCCTGTGCGAGGAAGGCCCGGCGCGCATGCGCGAGATGGAGGCCTGGGGCGTGGGCTGGGCGCGCGAGAACGGCGCCTTCAAGCGCGCTTTTGCCCCGGGGCACGACCGGGCGCGCTGCGTGTACGTCGATTTCCTCAACACCGGGCCCGCGGTGTCGAAGACGCTGCGCGCGCAGTTGAACCGCATCCCGGAAATCCGCCACGTCGGCGACCTGCTGGTGAGTGCGCTGGCGCTGCGCGACGGCGAGTGCGTCGGCGCGAGCGCGCTGCATCTGTCGAGCGGGCAGCCGGTGAGCATCGCCGCGGGCGCGACCGTGCTTGCCACCGGCGGCCTGACGCGCATGTACCGCCGCAACAGCGCCTCGGCCAACATGATGGGCGACGGCTACGCGCTGGCGCTCGGCGCCGGCGCCGAGCTGATCGACATGGAGTTCGTGCAGTTCTTCCCGATCGGCCACCTCGCGCCACGGCTGGTGGGCATGGACCCGATCATGTGGGACCCGTTCCGCTACAAGCTCGGCGGGCGCCTGCTGAACGGCCGGCGCGAGGAATTCATCCACCGCTACGGCTCGCGCGACGAGGGCCGCTACGTGGTGACGCGCGACGTCGCCACCTACGCCATCGTCATGGAAGTGGCGGCCGGGCGCGGCTCGCCGCACGGGGGCGCCTGGCTGTCCTTCGAGCACTGCTCTGAAACCGAGCTGCGAGCGGCGGGCGGGCCGGTGATCGATCGCCTCGCGGCCAACGGCATCGACCTCACCAAGCAAGCGATCGAAGTGGCGCCGATCGCGCACTATCACATGGGCGGCGTGCGGGTCGACGCGAAGATGGCAACGCGCGTGCCGGGTCTGTACGCCGCGGGCGAGGCGGTGGGCGGCGCCAACGGCGCCAACCGGCTCTCGGGCAACGCGATCACCGAGGCGCTGGTATTCGGCCGCGTGGCGGGAGAGAGCGCCGCGGACCATGCGCGCCGAGAAGTTTCCAGGGTGGATGCTTCTGTATTCGCGAAAGAGAACCAGCGCCTCGTCGCAGGCCGCGCCGCACCCGATTTCAACCCCGCGGCGATGGTCGAAGAATTGCAGGCCGTGATGCAGGACGACGTCGGGCCGTTCCGCACGCAGGCCGGCCTCGAGCACGCGCTCGGCAGGCTGCGCTCGCTGCGCGCCGAGCTGCCGTCGGTGAAGCCCGCGGCGGGCCAGGCCTACGACACCGCGCTCGCCGACTGGCTCGATCTCGACACCATGACCCGCGTCGGCGAATGCGTCGCCGCGGCGGCGCTTGCGCGCACCGAATCGCGCGGCGCGCACCAGCGGGAGGACTTCCCCGCCATGGACCCGCAGTGGGCCATCAACCAGGCGATCTCGCTCGAAGGCGGCGCGCTGCGCATCGAGTCGAGCGCGGTGCCGGAATGAGCGCGACCGCAACGCTCCTCATCCGCCGCGGCGCGCCGGGCGAGCCGCCGCGCGAGGAGACCTGGGAGGTGCCGTTCGAGCCGGGCCAGTCGGTGCTCGATGCGCTGCGCTGGATCCGCGCGCACCGCGATCCGACGCTCGCCATCCGCTACTCGTGCACCAACGCCAACAGTTGCAAGGAGTGCATGGTGAGGATCGGGGGCAAGACGGTGTACGCGTGCACCATGCGGCTGCGCGAAGGGACCATGAAAATCGAGCCGCTGCCGAACAAGAAGCTGGTGCGCGACCTGGTCACCGAGATCGCGCCGCCCGACGAGCGGCTCGGCGGCTGAGCGGCCCAGGGCAGGAGGACGACTCTGCCCTGCACCGGAGCATGCCCTCTGCACGTCCGCTTTCGACCCTAAGCAGTCAATCCCACGTTCGAATCATAAAACCTAATCAAATTGCGCCCAGCTACTTTGGCCTCATACATCGCCGCGTCAGCCCACTTTAGGATATCGTCTTGACTTCCTTCGTGCTTGCTGAACACCACCACACCGATGCTTGTGGTGCAACGATGCTCGATGGTTGTTTCCGCTTTTCCCTCTTGAGTAATTGTCAGGACATAGGGTTTGTCCAGAATGGCGCGGAGTTTTTCAGCGACGAGGGTGGAGTCTGTTGTGGATTTTGTTTTGTCCGTATTCAGCTCGTTGAGTAACACCACAAACTCATCGCCGCCGAACCGGGCGACGACGTCCACCTTGCGCACGCAATTGCTTATGCGGCGTGACGCCTCAATCAACAGTAAATCGCCAACGTGATGCCCTTGCGTATCGTTGATGGTTTTGAAGTTATCCAAGTCTAGAAACATCAGCGCTGAATAACGACCACTACGATGGCTGGCAGCCATCGTTTGGCCCAATCGGTCGTTTAACAAGCGGCGATTGGGCAATTGCGTCAATGAGTCATGCAACGCCAGATTGAGAATTTGCGTCTGTGCCTGTTTGTGTTCCGTAATGTCGCGCGCTGCGGCGAACACCCCCTGTAGCCTCCTGTCCCGGTCGTAAAGGGTGGTCGCATTGTAGGACACCACTGTTTCCTTTCCGCCCCTGTCGCGCGCCGTGAGCTCGTAATTGGTGACCTTCTTCTTAAGTAGCACCAGCTTGATGCCCGCCTCAGCCCGCTCCGGTTCAGTGAAATAACTTTTGAACGGCGCGCCGATCAGCTCGTCGCGCGTGCAACCGGTGAGCGCCTCCATCTGCCTGTTGACGTCGGTGATGATCCCTGACGGATCGGTGATCATCAGCGCGTCGATGTTGGATTCGAACAGGGAGCGAGTGTAGAACTGATGGTCGCGCAGACGCTGACCGAGCAGCTTTTGCTCGGCCTCGATCTCCTTGCGGGCGGTATTATCGGTGCCGATCAGCAGGTAGCCGATGATTTCATTTTGATCATCGCGAAGAGCCGTTACCGAAACGACCGCTGGGAAACGGCTGCCATCCTTGCGGATGTAGGTCAGCTCGTAGATGTCCTCG